>DATANW010000296.1:0-19423 GCA_036266055.1 Pyrinomonadaceae bacterium
CGCAGCCAGTACGCGCAGAACGATCTCGAAGCGACCGTTTGGCCCGATGCTACCGCGTTTTCCGGTAATGCAAACGCCAGCGCCAATTTCGCCAACGGCACCGCCTTCAACATCATTCAACTTCAAGGTCAGGGATTCGCCACGCCTTTGCCGACGACTAATCCCTGGAACCTGAGTGGCTTCCCGAACAATCCGAACTACAGGGATCCATATTCGCAGCAGTGGCACGTCGAGGTGCAACGAGAACTGACGGCGACGTCGATGGTGTCTGTTGCGTACGTGGGGAGCAAGAACGGCCGCTTGCCGTACGCGGGTTTCGCGAACGCGGCACGACAGGCGTCGCCGAACGGGACCCCTAACTCCGTGGTCGATGCATTGCGTTTGATGCCCTGGGTCAGCGCCGGCATCACTTACACGAACAATACCGGCTATTCAAACTACAACGCGCTCGAGTCGAAGTTCCAACGCCGGCTGTCAAAAGGACTGAGTACGTTGATCTCGTATACCTGGAGCAAATCGATCGACGTCAGCAGCGGCTATTTCAACGTTGAAAATGGCCCAGGCGGCGGCTCGACGATCCAGAACTACTTCGACCAGAGCACTGCGCGCGGTGTTTCGTCCTACGACATTCCGCATTTCCTTTCGTGGGCCACTGTTTATGAGGTTCCGTTCGGAAAAGGCAAGCGCTGGTTCCGCGATGGTCCAGCTTCGTGGATACTCGGCAACTGGCAAACAAACTTCATCGCGCAGGCACGCTCGGGTGCGCCGTTCACATTGCAAGTGGCAGGCGACCTCGCAAATTTGCGTGGCAGTGCACCGACTGCTCCTGGAACTTACCTGCGTCCGAATTTATTTGGCGATCCGTTTGCGGCGGGACCTGTGCTTGCGAATCCGGACGTCTCCTGCCATTCGACGGTATCGCAAGGCGGCAGGGCGCCCGATCAGGTCCACACTATTGCCAATTGGTTCAATCCATGTGCATTTGGTATCCCGAGCGGGTCGTTCGGCAGCCTTGGTCGCAACGTGATGCGTGGCAAAGCGGTCTTCAATACGGATCTCTCGTTGTTCAAGAGTTTTCCGATACGCGAAGATTGGGAGCTGCAATTGAGAGTTGAGACGTTCAATGTGTTCAATATTCAGAACTGGGACACGCCGCCCGCGGCGAACTTGACGCTCAACCAAAACCTCGCAAACATTGGGCGGATTACAACTCTAGCCGCGGGCACTAACCCGCGTCAGATCCAGTTTGGCTTACGACTGATGTTCTAATGGCGTTTCTGTGCGCGCTATTGATCGTGATGGGCCTCGGTCCCGTCACACAGCAACAGAATTCAGTTCCGCGCGTTTTTCTACTCGACGCGAAGCAACTCGCGGGCGCGAAGCATCGTGCTCACGCCGGCGATCCTGCATCTAAGTCTACACTCGCCGACGTTGAGACCGACGCGCGCAAGGCCCTCACCGTTGGTCCATTCTCCGTTACAAGCAAAGAAGTAACTCCGCCAAGCAACGACAAGCATGACTACATGAGCCAGGCGCCTTACTGGTGGCCTGACCCCAAAAGCACAAATGGTCTGCCATACATTCGCCGTGATGGAGAACATAATCCTGAGATCGATAAGATCACCGACCACGGTGTGAAGGACCAGATGGAGGCGGCGGTCGAAGCGCTCGCGCTGGCTTACTACTTCACGGGCAGCGAGATATACGCCGCGAGAGCAACCCAGCTGTTGCGCGTGTTCTTTCTGAACCCCGAAACACGAATGAACCCGAACCTCGAGTTTGCGCAGGGGATTCCGGGGATCAATACCGGTCGTGGGATCGGACTAATCGAGACGCGAGGTCTCACGCGCGTGATCGACGCGATTGGCCTGCTTGCAGATTCGAAAGCATGGACCACTGGCGATCAGCGTGGGATGGAAAAGTGGTTTGGCGAGTTTCTCCGCTGGATGCAGGAGAGCAAGAACGGTCGCGACGAAGCGGCGGCGAAGAACAATCACGGCACTTTTTACGACGTGCAGGTCGTTTCGTTCGCCTTGTTTCTCGGAAAGAGGGATCTGGCGAAGCGCGTGTTGCTCGAAGCACGAACGAAACGGATCGCGTTGCAGATCGAACCTGATGGCCGTCAACCGCTGGAACTCGAGCGTACGCGCGCGTGGAGTTACAGCGTCTTCAATCTCGAAGCATTAATGTCACTCGCACGCCTCGGCGAGCACGTCGGAGTCGAGCTTTGGAATTACCAGACGTCTGATGGTCGATGTATTCGCCAGGCGCTTGATTTCCTGGTGCCGTTTGCTCGCGGCGACAAGAAGTGGCCTTATCAACAACTCGGCGAGTGGCAGCCGCAGATCCTTTTGCCATTGATTGATCGCGCGGCGAAGCATTATCGGGATCGGGTCGTTATATCGGAGGCAAAGCCAACGTGGCCGCATCCGATTCCCGCG
Source organism: Pyrinomonadaceae bacterium (assembly GCA_036266055.1). GTDB lineage: Bacteria > Acidobacteriota > Blastocatellia > Pyrinomonadales > Pyrinomonadaceae > PSRF01. The sequence continues at coordinate 2,442 of DATANW010000296.1, forward strand.
CGCACTCACGACAACCAAAACAAAGACCTGATGGTGATGACGCTCGGCGCTGTCAGTCCCACGATCGCCGACGGCATATTTGATCCCATCAAAGACGAAATGCGTCTGCGCGATGGGACCGTTCTCAAGCACTACTTTCGCGACACGCTCAAGATCAAATACTTCCAGCCAATCGACAAATCGCGCTTCCCGTTGCCGCCGTCAGGCTGGTGTTCCTGGTATTTCTTCTACCAGGAGATCGACGAAAACGAGATCAAGCTCACCGCGAAGTGGATCGCCGAAAACTTGAGAGACTTCGGCGTCGAGTACGTGCAGATCGACGACGGTTGGCAGGGCACGGGACACGGACTCGGCGAGAATCGCGACTGGTCCACCATCAACAACCGCTTCCCCGGCGGCATGGATGGACTCGCGCGTTACATCAAGTCGTTGGGATTGAAGCCCGGCATCTGGCTCGCGCCGCACGGGCAAAGCAATGCCTCGTTCGTGAAGAACCATCCCGGCGTCTTCATGATGAAGCAGGACGGAACGTCGGCGTCGAGCACGTGGGAAGGCACGTATCTCGTCGATCCTTCGGCGGCTGAAACCCAAAAGTATTTGAAGGATCTGTTCTCGAAGCTTGCCGGTTGGGGTTACGAGTACTTCAAAATTGACGGGCAGCCCATCGTCGTGCGCGAGTACCGCAACAAGAAAGACTTCATGAAGTCGGCTGCCGCCGATTCGGATGAACTCTATCGCGACACGTTGGAGAGCATACGTGAGGCGATTGGTCCAAACCGGTATCTGCTCGGTTGTTGGGTGATTCCGCTCGAGGGCGTCGGGTTGATGAACGGGTCGCGCATCGGCGCTGACGTTTTGCCGAACTGGGATGGGTTCAAGTTTGCGATGCGCGCGACGATGCAATACTACTTTCTGCACAACGTTGCGTGGTATGCGGATCCGGATGTGTTCATCGTGCGTTCGCCGCTCGGGTTGGAGCAGGCGCGCGCGTGGGCCACGTTGCAGGGTTTGACGGGGCAAGCGGCGTTGATGAGCGATCGGTTGACGGATCTGTCGGCGGAGCGCGTTGAGTTGGTGAAGCGTGTGTATCCGGCGGTTGATATTCGTCCGTTGGATCTGTTTTCGTCGGATCGCAACAAGCGGATTTGGGACCTGAAGGTCAATCATCTCGGGCGGCAGTATGACGTCGTCGGTGTTTTCAATTTCGACGAGAGCAGGTCGACGCCGATGTTTGTCGGTTGGAAAGATCTCGGGTTGCCGAACGACAGGCGCGTGCATGTGTTTGACTTCTGGAACCGGGAGTATTTGGGTGCGTGGGAGAAAGGCGTCAGCGTTGAGCTTCCGCCCACGAGTACGCGCGTGCTGACGCTCGTGCCGGCGACGGACCAGATTCAGTTGGTGTCGACGAGCCGTCACATCACACAGGGCTGGGTGGATCTGGTTTCGCAATCGTTTGACGCGGCGAGGAATGTGTTTTCGGGTCGCAGCAAGGTTGTGAAGAATGATGCTTACGAGTTGCGGTTCGCGTTTCCGCGTGGGAAGTATTTTGCGATCAAAAGCGCGACCGGGCGAAGTCGTTTTGGACGTTTGCCGGTGCGTGTTGTGAATCATCAGGGTTGGGCGACAATCGAGATCACGTCGCCGCGGACGACCGAGGTATCGTGGAACGTCGTGTTCGAACCGGCGCGTGCGTACCAGTTTCCGGTTCGTGAGCCGGGGAACCTTTGGGCCGAACGCGCCGGACTCGACGGTGCGAATCTTCGTTGGACCGTGCCGCATCAACCTGCCGCCGGTTATCAGGTTTCGTTGAATGGAACAGTGGTTGGGTTTACGCCGACGCAGGTGTTCGCGTTGCGCGGTCTCGATCCAAACATTTCGTACACGGCGGAAGTCCGGACCGTCTGGCAGGATGGAAAGCTGAGCGAGAAGAAGGCGCAGCTCTCATTTACGTTGAAGCAGATCCAGGCGCCGGAAGTTTTCGTTTCGGATCTCGATCCCGTTCGTTTGACGCCGGGTTGGCGTCAGCCTGAGCTCAATCGCAATTTCAACAGTGGCGGGTTGATTGTCGGTGGGCGGCAGTTTGAAAAGGGCATTGGCATGCCGACGAATTCCGAGATCGAGTTTGAGTTGAATGGAACGTACGACAACTTCGTCGCGCTTGTCGGAACCGATGACGAGTTCAATAACGCTGATGCGAAAGCGCAGTTCTTCGTGCTCGGAGACGGCCGGGAGTTGTGGTCCAGCGGTGAGATGAAGAAGACTGACGGAACGAAAGCCGTGAAGGTCGAGGTAAAGAACGTGAAGCGGCTGATGCTGCGTGTCAGGCGCGTAGGCGAAGGCGGTCGCATCCACGCTGACTGGCTCGACGCGCGACTGGCTCGGTAATCCGTGTAAAAGATGATCTCTCGACGAACGCTACTAAAGTTAGCACTCGTATCTCCTTTCGCCGCCGCCCTACACGCGACTGAGCGCTTCGGTCGCAAGACCTTTATCAATGCTCCAACTAACTATGTTCTGCCTTTACGCCTCACCCGTCGCTGGCGCGGCGCAGTCTGCGAATCACAAATAACAAATCACAGTGGACAGCCCGTGCGAGTCAAGGAGGTCGTGCTCTTCGATCTGCAACTGCCATTTGCACCATTAACACGTCTTTACGGCGAAGGCTTCCAGATGCTCTCGCAAACGAGTGGGACGCTCGGTGCGCCGGCAGACCTAGGCAACTACACCGACGCCAAACATTACAAAATGCCCTCCCCGTACGGCGACAAAACTGTCTACGGCATGATGACGTTGTCGCCATCCTCAACCGAACACCACTTGCTCGCATTCACTTCATGCCGTCGCTTCGCGGGTCAGTTTTATATCAACGGTCAATCGCTGAAAGTCGTCGTCGACACCGAAGATCGCGAATTGCAACCCGGCGAAACCTGGAAACTCGAATCGTTCACATACGCCTCCGGCGCGAACCGCGAGTATTTACTCGGCGATCTGGCTTCCGCACTGATCAAAAACCATCCGCCGCTTCGCTTTCCCAAACCACCAAGCGGCTGGTGTTCGTGGTACTGCTTTGGTCCACGCGTCACCGCGCAACAAGTGCTCGACAATCTCGACTTCATCGCCAAAAACACACCCGGCCTGCGCTACGTTCAGATCGACGACGGCTACCAACCTGCGATGGGCGACTGGCTCGAAACCGGCGCTGCGTTCGGCGGCAACGTTCAAGGCGTGCTCAAACAGATTCGCGCCCGCGGCTTCGAACCGGCCATCTGGGTCGCGCCTTTTGTCGCTGAAGAGAAGTCGAACGTCTTTCAGCAGCATCCGGATTGGTTTGTAAAAGACAGTGACGGCAAACCGTTGCGATCCGATCGCGTGACTTTTGGCGGCTGGCGTCATGGTCCATGGTACGTGCTGGACGGCACGCACCCGCAAGTCCAGCAGCATTTCGAAAATCTCTTTCGCACGATGAAGCGCGAGTGGGGTTGCACCTACTTCAAACTCGACGCGAACTTCTGGGGCGCGATTCACGGCGGACACTTCCACGACCCGCGCGCGACGCGCATCGAGGCTTACCGGCGTGGCATGAAGGCGATCTTGCGCGGCGTCGAAGACAGTTTCGTCCTCGGCTGCAATCATCCGATCTGGCCGTCGCTCGGATTGATTCACGGCTCGCGCAGCTCGAACGACATCAAACGCACGTGGGAACGCATCGCGACGACCGCGCGTCAGAACCTGAGTCGCAACTGGCAGAACGGCAACCTGTGGTGGAACGATTCGGACGCGGTCGTGCTTACGGGCGATCTGCCGGACAACGAGTTTCAGTTTCACGCGACGGCAATTTACGCCTCGGGAGGAATGATCCTATCAGGCGACGATCTCACCAGGATCAGCGAGGAGAAACTCAAGATGCTGCGCAAGCTGCAACCGCCAATCGGCGTCGCCGCACGATTCGACGACGACACATTCCGGGTTGGCCGAATCGATCTTTGGCGAAAGCGACAGGTTGTTTCGGTGTTGAATTGGGAAGATACGCCGCAAACGATTTCGGTTCGTCTGGATCGTCCGAAGCAGATTACGGACTTCTGGACTGACGCACCCCTTGGAACACACACGGATCAAATCACCGTCGAGATGCCCGCGCGTTCAGGACGCCTGTTGATCTGCAATGATCTGTGGTTAAAGTAGCGGGCATGCATCCCAACACCTTACGTGAAAAGCTCTACGGCGTGATCGCGTTTCCCGTCACGCCGTTCAAAGACAATCTCTCGCTCGATCTTCCGGGGCTGCATCACAACCTCACGAAGCTGCTCGAACATCCGATCTCGGCTGTCGTCGCCGCGGGAGGCACCGGCGAAATGTATTCGCTGACGCCGGCGGAATACTCGCGTGTCATCGAACTGACTACCCACGCCATCGAAGATCGCATTCCGGTGATCGCCGGCGTCGGGTTCGGCCAGCGACTCGCGATCGAGATGGCCCAGGCAGCGGAAAAGGCCGGCGCCGATGGCATCCTCGCGTTTCCACCTTACTACCCGCAGGCGGAAGACGACGGACTGTTCGAATACTACCGCTCGATCGGCGCGGCAACGTCGCTCGGCGTCGTGATCTACAGTCGCGACTGGGCAACGTTCACGCCGCAGATGGTCGAACGTTTGACTGCGATTCCGACGCTCGTTGCGTTGAAAGACGGGCACGGCGACATTCGACGTTTGCAGGCGATCATCAATCGCGTCGGCGAACGATTGCACTGGATTGGCGGTGCGGGCGACGACATGGTTGCGGCTTATTACAGCATCGGCGTGCGCACGTTCTCCTCGAGCATCGCGACTGTCGCGCCGCGTCTTTCGTTGAAGCTGCACGAGCTAGGTGAAGCAGGCGACACGGAAGCGCTGATTGAGTTGCTCGCCGAATGTGTCGTGCCGCTTTACGCGATCCGCGCGCGACGCAAGGGTTACGAAGTTTCAACGATGAAGGCGATGATGGAAATGGTTGGTCTAAACGCCGGTCCGGTCCGTCCGCCACTCGTGAACGTTACCGCTGAAGAAGAAGACGAGCTCCGCGCCATCCTGTCCACGTGGGAAAAGTTTCTGTGAAGCTAATAATTCTGTTCCTGTCCGTGTTTCTGTTGTCCTTACCACAGCCCAAGACTTACCGCGATCTGAACAAGAACGGCCGCCTGGATGTTTACGAAAATCCGCGCGCGACTGTCGATGCCCGCGTCGAGGATCTGCTTTCGCAGATGACGCTCGAGGAGAAGACCTGCCAGACCGCGACGCTCTACGGCTACAAACGCGTGCTGCAGGACGAGTTGCCGACCGCCAACTGGAAAAATGAAATATGGAAAGACGGGATCGCCAACATCGACGAGCACCTCAACGGCTGGGGTCCGGGCGCGAAGAGTGTTTACGCTACTGACATCGAGAAGCACGTTTGGGCCATGAACGAGGTCCAGCGTTTCTTCGTCGAGCAAACACGTCTCGGCATTCCGGTCGATTTCACGAACGAAGGTCTGCGCGGTGTCGCGTTTACGAATGCCACGGGCTTTCCGTCGCAGTTAGGCGTGGGCCACACGTGGGATTCGGAGCTGGTTCGCGAAATCGGACGCATCACGGCGCGTGAAGCGCGCTCGCTCGGTTACACGAACATCTACGCGCCGACGCTCGACGTCACGCGCGATCAGCGTTGGGGACGAGTCGAAGACACGTACGGCGAAGATCCATTTCTCGTGTCGCGCCTCGGCGTCGAGATGGTGAAGGGTTTGCAGGAGAACTACACGGTTGCCGCGACGGCGAAACACTACGTCGCTTACAGCGCGTCGAAGGGCGCGCGCGAGGGACAGGCGCGCACCGATCCGCAAACTTCGCCGCGCGAGGTCGAGAACATTTTCATGCCGCCGTTCGCCGCGGCGATCAAAGAAGCGGGCCTGCTCGGCGTCATGAGTTCGTACAACGACTTCGACGGGCTACCGATCACGGGCAGTAAGTACTGGTTGACTGATCGTCTGCGAAAAGATCTCGGGTTCAAGGGCTATGTCGTGTCTGACAGCGGAGCGGTCGAGTATCTCTACAACAAGCACGACGTGGCCGGCGATATGAAAGAGGCAGTGCAGCAGTCGATTGAAGCCGGGTTGAATGTTAAGACGAACTTTACGCGGCCTGAAGATTTCATCCTGCCGCTGCGCGAGCTGGTGCGCGAGGGGAAGGTGTCGATGAAGACGCTGGACGATCGCGTGCGCGATGTTTTGCGGGTGAAGTTTCTGACGGGCTTGTTTGATCGGCCTTACGTGGAGGACGCACGACAGACGCTCGCGATAGTGAATAGCACGGCCCATCAGGAGGTTGCGCTGCGGGCGGCACGCGAGAGCATCGTGCTGCTGAAAAACGATCGCGAAGTGCTGCCGTTGAGCAGGCAGATCAAGTCGATTGCGGTGGTTGGTCCAAATGCGGACGATCCGAGTCTCGCGCGTTATCGCTACGGGCCATCGGCGGTGGGGAGCGTTACGGTGCTGCAGGGAATCAAGAATCTTGTCGGCGCGGGTGTTCAGGTCAACTACGCGAAGGGTTGTGAAGTGACCGACGAACGCTGGCCGGAATCGGAAGTGCTGCCTGAGCCGCTCACCGCGAGCGAGCAGGCCGGCATTGCCGAAGCCGTCGAGGCTGTGAAGCGATCGGAAGTCGCCATCGTTGTTCTCGGTGACTCGCGACGCACGGTGGGTGAGAGTTTGAGTCGCACGAGTCTCGATCTTCCCGGCCGTCAGTTGCAATTGGTCCAGGCCATTCACGCCGCAGGCAAACCGGTGATCGTCGTGCTCTTGAATGGCCGCCCGTTGAGTATCAACTGGATTAACAAGTACGTGCCGGCGATCGTCGAAGGCTGGTTCCCCGGCGCGCAAGGCGGCACTGCGATCGCGGAAGTTCTTTTCGGCGACTACAACCCGAGCGGCAAACTGACCGTGACGTTTCCCAAAACCGCCGGACAAATCCCGTTCAACTTTCCCACGAAACCAAACGCACAATGGGAAGGCGAGAAGTCGCGCGTCAACGGCGCGCTCTACTACTTCGGCCACGGCCTCAGCTACACAACCTTCGCCTACACCAACCTGAAAATCACGCCGCTCAAGCAAACGCCGACCGGTGAGGTGCGCATCACCATCGACGTCCAAAACACCGGTACGCGCGCCGGCGTCGAAGTAGTCCAACTCTACCTTCGTGATCTCGTCAGCAGCGTGACAACTTACGAAAAGAACCTGCGCGGCTTCGCCCGCGTCTCCCTCGCGCCGGGTGAAAGGAAGACCATCGCGTTCGTATTGAAACCCGAGCACCTCGCGCTGTGGGATCGCAACATGCGCTTCGTCGTCGAACCCGGCACGTTCCGCGTGCTGGTCGGCTCGTCGTCTGAAGACATCCGTCTGAGGGGCGACTTCGAACTTCAGTAACGTATCTGAAACACTGATTTTCTTGACACGTCGCCGCTCCGCGCATAAACTCCGTTACCGTTAACGACCTCGGAAAAAGCTCCAAAACTAAATCCAGTCAGGAGAACTCCACGAGATGAACAGGCGAAACTATCTGGCCCTGATGGGCGCCGCCGCAGGAACTCTCGCGACCACATCGAAGCTCGATCTCTCTGCCGCTCAGGAACCCCGCCCCGCCGATACCGGCGCCCCGACCACGTCGACTGTCGAGGACCGCAAGCGCCGTATGAAATGGTGGCATGAAGCGAAGTTTGGCATGTTCATTCACTGGGGCCTTTACAGCACGTTGGGCCGGCATGAGTGGGTGATGGAAAACGAAGGCATTCCGGCGGGTGAGTACGAAGCGCTCGCGGCGAACTTCAAACCGAAACCGAATTGCGCGCGCGCCTGGGCGCAGCTCGCGAAACGCACCGGCATGAAGTACATGGTGATGACCACGAAGCATCATGAAGGCTTCTGCAATTTCGATTCGAAGCTCACCGACTACTGCGCGACGAAGCGTGGTCCAGGCCGCGATCTCGTGAAAGAGTATGTCGAGGCTGCGCGCGCTGAAGGTCTGCGCGTCGGGTTCTACTATTCGTTGATGGACTGGCACCACCCCGACGGCGCGCGTTGCGCGAAAGATGAAGCCGCGCGGCGTCGGTTTGTCGACTACATTCACGGCCAGGTGCGCGAGTTGATGACGAACTACGGCACGATCGACGTGCTGTGGTACGACGTGCCGTGGCCGCTCGATGCGCAGGGTTGGGAATCGGTGAAGATGAACACGATGGTGCGCAAGCTGCAACCCGACATCATCGTCAACAACCGTTCGAAGATTCCCGAAGACTTCGACACGCCCGAGCAGCGCATCGAAGCGTCCGCGAACCGGCCGTGGGAGTCGTGCATGACATTGAACGACAGTTGGGGTTACCACGTCTCCGACCGCAACTGGAAGACGCCGACCACAGTGATTCGCAATCTGATCACGTGCGCGCGCGACGGTGGTAACTATCTGCTGAACATAGGTCCAACCGAAGACGGTTCGATTCCGTTGCAATCGGCGCAGGTGCTGGCAACGGTGGGCGACTGGATGGCGAAGCATGGCGACACAATTCGTCTCTCAGATCCGTGCCAGCCGCGTCGCGGGAATTACGTGTCGTACACACGTAAGGGAAACACGTTGTACGCGCACGTTTATTACTGGCCGGGAGAGACCGTCGTCATCGCAAACTTTCTGAACAAAGTCAGCGCTGTGAAGATGCATGGCAGCAACACGCCGGTGAAGTTTGTGCAGGACGACTTTCGCATTCGCTTCACCGGGCTGCCGAAAAACGCGCCGGAGCTGGTGACCACTTTCGAGTTGGAATGCGACGGCGAGCCGCGGCAGAATCACGAGGGCAAGCGGGCCGAAAAGCCTCGCGAAACGAAGTTTTAATCGGTGGTCGGATGATCGTCGACGCGCATCAACACTTCTGGCAGGTAGGGCGGTTTGACTATCCGTGGATGACAGAGAAATCTGGGGTTCTGTATCGCGACTATCTGCCGTCGGAGCCGCAAAGCGGCGTCGATCAGATCGTCGTTGTACAGGCCAGCAATAGCATTGCGGAGTCGCGTTGGCTTCTGAGTTTGGCGGATAAGTACGACTTTATTGCCGGCGTGGTTGGTTGGGTTGATCTTGCGAGCGCTAATGTCGACGACCAGTTGGCGGAGCTAACGAAGCATCCCAGTTTCAAAGGCGTCAGGCATCTTGCGGAGAGCGAGCCGGCGGACGACTGGTTGGTCCAACCAGAGGTGATCTCCGGTTTGCAGCGACTCGCCGCGCATGACGTGACGTACGATTTGCTGGTCCATACGCGTCACTTGCGACATACGGGAACCGTGGCTGAAAGATGTCCCGATTTGCGTTTAGTGGTTGACCATCTTGCTAAACCACCGATCGCGAAACATGGATTCAAAGAATGGGCCTGGGAATTCAAACCGCTCGCTGAATTCCCCAACATGTATTGCAAGCTCTCCGGGTTGGTTACGGAGGCAAACTGGAACTCGTGGACGGTTGACGATCTGCGTCCGTACGTCGAGTGTGCCCTCGACGTGTTTGGCCCGCAGCGGTTGATGTTCGGGAGCGATCATCCCGTTTGTCTGCTGGCGGCTTCGTACCAGCGCGTGCTCGAATCGTTTCAGGAGATTGTTGGTGACGAGCATCGCGATTTAATCTTCGCGGAAAACGCGCGAGCATTCTATCGGCTTAACAATGGCTGAAACTTACTTCATCACCGGCGCTTACGGTTGCATCGGTTCGTGGATCGTCAAAGCGCTTGTCGAGCGCGGCGACGCGCCGACTGTGTTCGATCGCAGCGACGATCCGCGCCGGCTGCGCGCCATCATGTCGTCGGATGAGCTCGCGAAGGTGCGGTTTGCGTTGGGAGATATCACAGACGGTGAGGTGGTTAAGGGCGCGTTGGCTGATTCGCAAGCGACGCGCGTCATTCATCTCGCAGGGCTTCAGGTCCCGGTTTGCAAAGCCGATCCGGTTGGTGGCGCACTCGTGAACGTCGTCGGGACGCTTAATGTTTTCGAAGCTGCGCGAACGATCGGCGTCCGCAGTGTGGTCTACGCAAGCTCTGCGGCCGTTTACGGACTAAACGATGAGGACGATGCGGTGCTCGACGAAAGCGCCGCGTGCGAGCCTTCGACTCACTACGGCGTCTTCAAACGCGCGAACGAAGGCAACGCGCGCGTTTATTTTCTCGATCACGGTATTCGCAGTGTTGGTCTGCGGCCGCTGACTGTTTACGGTGTCAATCGTGACTCGGGGCTGACGAGCGATCCGACAAAAGCCATGAAAGCTGCAGTCCTCGGGCGACCGTTTCATGTTCGTTTCGGCGGTGCTACCGATTTTCAGTACGTTGCCGACACAGCGGCGGCGTTCATCGCTTGTGCCGACAAGGCTCCCGACGGCGCCCAAGTCTTCAATCTGCACGGCGAGACTGTGACCGTCCAGCGGATCGCGGATTTGATTAATGAACTGGTGAACGGCGATTCGATCACGTTCGGTGGTCCACCAATCCCGATCGCACCGGCGATGGACGACACGGCGATCAGACGTTTCCTCGGCGACTTGCCTTCGACGCCGCTCGAGATCGGCGTGCGCGAGACGATGGACCGATTTTCTGTTCTACGTGATGCCGGAGCGTTGGATACCACAGATCTAAAATGAACGGTTCGATGAAAGCGAGTGTGTTGTGCGACGTGCGCCGAATCGAAGTGCGCGACGTGCCTCGTCCTACTATCTCGCCATACGAAGTGCTCGTGCGTGTCTCTGCGGTCGGACTCTGTGGCACCGATGCGCATATCTTCGCCGGTCACGCAAACTACAACACCAACGACTACGGACAACCGATTCCGCTCGCGTTGCAGCCGCAGATCCTGGGCCATGAGATAGCCGGCGCGATTGCGGAAGCCGGCAATGCAGTTGACGATCTCCACCCCGGCGACCGCGTGGTCGTCGATCAGGGACTGAACTGCGTCAGTCGCCGCCGGGAAGTGCTGTGCGAATACTGCCGCACCGAAAATTCTCATCAATGTGAGTTTTATCGGGAGCATGGCATTACCGGACTGCCGGGTGGTCTCGCCGAGTTCATCGCCGTGCCTGCGGTGAATGCCTTGCGCATCAATGGTGCTGCGAAACCAAGCGTGGCGGCGCTGGTCGAGCCGCTCGGCTGCGTCGTTCATTCGTCAGACTTCGTCGCGAAAGCGCGGGCGCGGTACGCGATCAACGCGGAAACACCGGAGCATCGCGTTCGCAGCGTGTTAATATGCGGCGCCGGACCTGCGGGATTATTGTTTACGCAATACGTGCGCGAGGTGCTGCGCTACGAAGGAGCGCTTTTCGTCAGCGACCCGAATGCGCGGAAGCGAGATCTCGCGGAGAGCCTTGGCGCAGACGAAGTGATCGATCCGGCTGCGTGCGACCTCGTCGAAGTGGTCCGCGAGCACACTGGAGGCAAAGGCGTCGAGTATTTGATTGAAGCCTCAGGCGCCGGCGAGGTGTTCAACTCGATACCCGGTCTCATCTGCAAGCAGGCGACGGTGCTGCTCTACGGTCACGGTCATGCGGGCACCGACTTGAGCGTGCTCAACAACATTCTGTTTCGTGAACCGGTGCTCGTCAGCAGCGTCGGCGCGTCGGGCGGTTTTGAAGCGGATGGACGTCCGAGCGCCTATGCGCGTGCGTTGGATTTTATTCAAACCGAACGCGTCAACGTCTCGCCGCTGATCACGCACGAATACAGTTCGCTCGACGACGTGCAGACCGCGCTGTCGCACGACATGCACACGAGTGATTACGTGAAGGGCGTCGTGGTCCTTTGATCCGTGATTCTTATGAGAGTGTCGCTGTTCGTCACCTGCCTCGTCGACCAACTCTGGAGCAGCGTCGGCGCAAGCACTGTGGCCGTGTTGCGGCGCGTCGGCTGTGAGGTTGAGTTTGACGATCGGCAGACCTGCTGCGGTCAACCGGCATTCAACACGGGTTATCGCGACGAAGCGCGGCAGGTGGCCCAACGTTTCATTCGCATCTTCGAAGAGAGCAAAGCGGACGCAATCGTCAGCCCGTCAGGATCGTGCACGGCGATGGTCCATCACTTTCCTGAATTGTTTAGCGGCGACGCAGAGTGGGCGGAGCGTGCTCGCGCTCTGGCGGCGCGGACACACGAACTGAGCTCGTTTCTCGTGCGAGTATTGAAGGTCGAGGACGTAGGCGCGAGCTGGTCCGGGAAGTTGACGTGGCACGATGCGTGTCATGGTTTGCGCGATCTGAACGTGAAGAGCGAGCCGCGGGCATTGATTCGCAATGTGCGTGGGGCAGAGTTTGTCGAACTGGAGAACGCCGAGGCGTGTTGCGGCTTTGGCGGAACTTTTTCAGTCAAGTATCCCGAGATCTCGGTAGCGATCCTCGATCAGAAGATCGAGGCGATCGAACGTTCGGGCGTGCAGGCTGTCGTTTCGGGCGACGCGAGTTGCTTGATGCAGATCGGCGGGCGCTTGTCACGAAACGGATCGAAAGTCAGGGCAATGCACCTGGCTGAGCTGCTTGCCTCGCGAACCCCAGATTTATGAACCATCTCAGCAGCGAAACGTTTGGCGAGAACGCGAAGGCCGCGCTGGCGGACACACAACTGCGCGGAGCCCTGCGTCACGCGACGTCGCTGTTCGGAAAGCGCCGGCTGGAAGCTGCGAGAAATCTGAACAACTGGGAAGACCTGCGCAGTCGCGCGCGCGCCATCAAGGACGAAGTGCTCCTGAACCTCGATCGCTATCTCGAAACGTTCGTCGCCAACGCGGAGAACCGGGGCGCGGTGGTCCACTGGGCCACAGACGGCGCGGAGGCAAACGCAATCATCTGCAAGCTCGCCCGCGATCGCGGCGCGCGCACTATCGTCAAGAGCAAGAGCATGACGACGGAAGAGACGCACCTGAACACAGCGTTGGAAGCGGCGGGCATGCAGGTGGTTGAAACCGATCTCGGCGAGTACATCATTCAGCTTGCGCATGAAACGCCGTCGCACATCATCGCGCCGGCCATTCACAAAACCAAGCGACAGGTTGCGGAACTGTTTACGTCGACGTTGGGCATGCAGCCAACCGACGACATCGCGCAGTTGACCAGCACCGCGCGCGCGACGTTGCGCGATCGCTTCGCAGCAGCGGACGTCGGAATCAGCGGCGTCAATTTCGGCGTTTCTGAAACCGGCACGATCGTCATCGTCGAAAACGAGGGCAACATTCGCTTGACGACGAGTTTGCCGCGCATTCACATCGCCGTTATGGGTATCGAGAAAGTGATTCCGCAGTTCGCCGATCTCGACGTGTTTTTGAAACTGCTACCGCGATCGGGCACGGGGCAACGATTGACGACGTATCAATCGTTCATCACCGGTACCAAGCGCAACGCCGATGACGAAGGTCCGGAAGAGCTGCACATCGTCATTCTCGACAACGGTCGTTCGCGAATGTTGGCCCATCCGGTCACGCGACAGTCGCTGGCGTGCATTCGTTGCGGCGCGTGCTTGAATGCCTGTCCGGTTTATCAGCAGATCGGTGGTCATGCTTACGGCTCGGTTTATCCCGGTCCGATCGGTGCAGTGATTACGCCGCAGTTGATCGGACTCGAAAAAACGAAGCAGCTTCCGTACGCGTCGAGTTTGTGCGGCGCGTGTCGCGAGGTGTGTCCGGTGAAGATCGATATCCCGCGGTTGTTGTTACACCTGCGCAGCGAGATTACCGCTCAAAAAGAGGGAAGCGGCGCGGAGGGATTGGCGTTCAAAATGTGGGCGCGAGTAATGATGAGTCCGAAGTTGTACAACATGGGTTCGATGGCGGCGCGATTGATTCAAAAAGTGATGCCGCTTTCGAAGGCCTGGACCGCTGGACGCGACTTGCGTCCGGTTGAGTCGCAGAGTTTTCGTAAATTGTGGAAGACGAAGTTGTCGCATGAGTAGCCGAGAAGCGATTCTGGGATCGATTCGATCGCACCTGGCGGCGAGCCCGCCCATCGATCCGCCTGAATGCGGGTCCCTGTTCACCGTCACAGAAAGAGTTCCGCTTGTCGATTTGTTCAAGGAGAGTCTCGAAGCGGTAGACAGTCATTGTTTTGTTGTTCAGACCGAAGACGAAATAATACAGATTTTGAAAAAGTTTGGCGGACGAATCGCGATTTCGGATGCACCTTTACTGAAGCGTTTGATAGATGGCGCAGTCGCACCGGATGCACACGAGATCTTTAACTTCGACGTCGGCGTTTCGATGGCCCAGGCGGCCATCGCCGAGACGGGAACGCTCGTGCTCGATTCGACGCGCGAACGACATCGATTCGTTTCGCTGGTGCCGCCGGTGCATATTGCAATCGTCGACGCGCAGACGATTTTTCAAACACTCGGCGAGGCGCTCGCTTTCATTCATCACGACAACGACATCAGTCCGGCAGTGACTTTCATCACTGGTCCATCGCGCACGGCCGACATCGAATTGACGCTGACAATCGGAGTGCACGGCCCGCAGCAGCTTTACGTCATCATCAAGGGGGCAGAGGATTCTACCCGCTAAAAACAGATGCACATCATCTCTTTCGCAACCAAAGAATCTGAGTGGCGCAAACCGCGACCCGGCATCATTCTGCACCAAGGCGATCTCGACACCGGCTACCGTCTCGATTGTGAAAAGCTCTTCGACCCAAGCGATCGCCCCGCGAACCCGCTCGCGTGGTTCGACATGGACCGCGAATGGTTTCAAACAGCGCGTGCGACCGCCGAAAAACTAGTAGCCGACGACAACGCACTCGCAGAAGCAAACGAAAAAGGCTGGCTCGTCCCCAGCAGCAACGCTTACTGGTTCGCGCCCGTTCCGCGTCCGGGAAAACTGATCTGCATCGGCCTCAACTACCGCGACCACGCGGCGGAAAGCCAGATGGCGATTCCGGAAAAGCCGGTCGTGTTTTCGAAGTTTTCGAGTTGCGTGATCGCGCCCGGCGAGCCGGTGGTCCTGCCGCCGCAAAGCAAGCAGGTCGACTACGAGGCCGAACTTGCAGTCGTAATTGGACGCCGCGCGAAAAACGTCCCCGCTACGCGCGCCTACGATTATGTGCTCGGCTACACGGCGTTCAACGACGTCAGCGCGCGCGATTTTCAGTTTGGCGACGGACAATGGCAACGTGGAAAGTCGTGCGACACGTTCGGACCGATGGGCCAAACGATCATCACCGCCGACGCGGTACCCGATCCGCACAAGTTGTCGATCAAGTTGACGTTGAATGGCCAGACAATGCAGGACTCGAACACGGACCAGATGATCTTCGGCGTGCCGCGTTTGATCGAGTTTCTTTCCGAGACGATCACGCTCGAACCCGGCGACGTGATCGCCACCGGCACACCGTCAGGCGTCGGCTTCGCGCGAAATCCGCCGGTGTTTCTGCAACCAGGCGATCAGATGGAAGTGCTGATCGAAGGCCTGGGTGGCTTGGGTAATCCAGTGGAGAGACACGAATAACTATGCACAAAATTCTGCTCGTATTCGTTTTATCCGTGCTTCTGATCGGTTGCACCGCGACCAGCAACAACAAGAAGAAACTCACGATCGCCGTCATTCCAAAAGGCACGACGCACGAGTTCTGGAAAAGCATTCACGCCGGCAGCAACAAAGCTGCCGGGGAACTGAAGGCGCAGGGCACCGACATCGAAGTGATCTGGAAAGGTCCCTTGCGGGAAGACGATCGCGAGCAGCAGATCCAGGTCGTCGAAGGCTTCGCGGCGCAAGGCGTTAGCGGCATCGTACTCGCGCCACTCGACGATCGCGCGTTGGTCCGTCCCGTCGCAGACGCGCGGCAGGCAGGCGTGCCGACGGTGATCATCGATTCGGGATTGCAGTCGGAAGAGTTTGTGAGCTTCGTCGCGACCGACAATCGCAAAGGCGGATCGCTCGCGGCGGAGCGCATGGGCCAACTGCTCGGCGGCAAAGGCAAGGTGCTGGTGTTGCGTTACGCCGAAGGCTCTGCGAGCACGACGGAGCGCGAAACAGGTTTCATCGAAACGATAAAACAAAAGTTTCCTGAGATTGAGCTGGTCTCTACCGATCAATACGCCGGCGCGACGCGAGATACGGCGAAACGCGCTTCGGAAAATCTGCTGAACCGGTTTGGCGATCAAGTGCAGGGGATCTTCACGCCGAATGAATCGTCGACGATGGGGATGCTGCTGGCGCTCGAGGACATTGGCAAAGCGGGCAAGATTTCGTTTGTCGGATTCGACGTCAGCCAAAAGTTTCTCGAAGCGATTAACGGCGGGCAGTTGCACGGCATCGTGGTCCAGAATCCGTTCAACATGGGTTACCTGGGCGTGAAGACGATGGTCGATAACTTGCTCGGGCGCAAGGTCGAGAAGAAGATCGACACCGGCGTGATGCTCGTGACGAAAGAGAATATGCAATCGCCGGAAGTGCAGGCGTTGTTGCATCCACCACTCGACCAGTACCTGAAATAACCTTTCGCAGCATTTGAAATAAACGTTTGTGGTTTTTGTGCCTTTTGTGCCTCTTTGTGGCTAATGGTTGCTGACGTAAAAACAAGCCGCGCGTTCTTCAACACTGATTGGCTACAAAACTGGCTGAACCGCGTTGGACCAGCGCTCGGTCTGCTGCTGGTCATCGGCATCTTCACGCTGCTGATGGACAGCCCCGCACGATTTCTCTCACCCAACAACCTGCGCATCGTTCTTTCGCAAACAGTGATCGTGGCCATCGGCGCAATCGGCATGACGTTGATCATCATCAGCGGCGGCATCGATCTCGCCGTTGGCTCGACGATCGCCTTGACCGGAGTCGTGACGGCGCTCGGTATCAACTCCGGAATGTCGCCGGCACTCGCGCTCGCTGCGGGGATCCTCGTGGGCGGTTTGGTCGGCGTCGTGAACGGGTTAGTGATCACGCGTTTGAAGGTCGTGCCTTTCATCGCGACGCTCGGCATGCTCGGCATCGGACG
>DATANW010000297.1:0-6450 GCA_036266055.1 Pyrinomonadaceae bacterium
CCTTGGGATCGAGTTGGACCGGGTCGGTACTTTTGCGCGGAGGCGGCATAACGGCGAGCGCCGCATTTTGAAAAGCGCCGTTCAGACTCTCACTCGCCTGTTCGTATGTCGCTCCCGGTTTGAGTCGTCCCATCAAGTTCAACCACCAGACGCCGGGTTCAGTAGTTGACCCGAGCATGCTGCGCTCGCCTTGCATCTGTGGCTCAAGGGCGAGCGGGATCGTGACCGCGGGGTGATAACCGACTTGCGACGTGCCATTAAACTCCGGTGGAGTGACGCCGATGATCGTAAACGACTGCTGATTGAGTTTGAGTTGCTGACCGATGACATTGGGGTTCGCGTTGAAGCGCTGCTGCCAGAACGGGTCGCTCAGCACCACCACGGGCGCAGCACCCGGGCGATCGTCGTCAACCGCGATCGTACGCCCCAAACGCGACTGCACCCGCAGGCCGGCGTAGTAATTCCCGGACACGGCTTGTGCGTCGACAACTTCCGGTTGATCGCCGATCTTCGCTGTTACTTCACGTATTGGACCAAACGCGAAGAGTTCACTCAAGGGACTTTGAGTCGAGGCGGCTTGCGCCTTCCGCATCTGTTCGATGACGTCGTAGCGAAACAATGAGAGCCCTCGCTGCCCCTGCGGCACGTCGACGTTCGACGTACCACTCGCACCGCTGAGTCTGTACGCGCGTCCGGCGTGCCATTCAAACAGGACCAACTGTTCCGGTTCTTCGACGGGCAACGTTTGCAACAGCACTGCGTCGACGACGGTGAACAAAGCGGTGTTCGCGCCGATACCCAGCGCCAACGAAAGGACCGCAACCGTTGTCATGCCCGGACTGCGTCGCAGCATGCGGAAGGCGTAACGCAGATCCTGGAAGAAGGATTCGACCCAATGAAGCGTGCGCCGTTCTCGATAAATTTCCTTCACCTGGTCCACGCCGCCAAATTTTCGCAGCGCTAAATAGCGCGCCTCTTCCGCGTCCATTCCCTGTCGCACGTGCTCCTCGATCTGCATCTCGAGATGCGACTGGATCTCGTCAGCCAGATCGTCTTCGAGCTTTCGTTTGCGAAAGAGTCCGCGCAGTCTTGCCAGGAAGATTGTTACGCTGGTCATGGTCTATTTCTCCGCGGGAGTGAGAAACCGAGTCACGATGGCGGACGTGCGGCGCCATTCCTCTTCTTCTTTAATAAGTTGTTTCTTGCCGGCGGGAGTCAGCGAGTAATATTTCGCGCGGCGATTGTTTTCCGAGGTGCTCCATTTCGTACGGATCCAGCGCATCTGCTCGAGTTTGAGCAAAGCCGGATAGATGGTGCCCTGGTTGAGTTCGAGCAGATCGCCGCTGACCTGTTCGATGCGACGCGCGATTCCGTAACCGTGCAATGGCCCGAGCGTCTCGAGCGTTTTGAGAATCAGCAGACTCAGAGTGCCGGGTAAGACTTCGTGCTTGCTGTCTCTGACCATAGACGAATCAGCTCCTGTTGATAATCAACAGGAAAATACGCTCGACTCATGTAGATTGTCAACAGGTGTGATTTCAACCGCCGGAACTACGCCTGAATGGAGAAGATCCAGAAATCGGTAGCGTCCTTGGCCCGGCAACTCACGTAAAACTCCTTGACTCGACTACGGGACGCTTCTATTCTCACTCGCACGCGAAACTAGTTCGAAGATCTCCCCCTTTTCGAGGCTTGTTGTCTGCTGGATGACAAACCTTTCACGCCTCTCATCAGCCCAGGAAGGAAGCCCACGATGTCACGTCTTAAATCATTGAGCCTGATCTTAGTCTTACTCGTGCTTGCCGGATGCCAGGTCGAACCAAACAAAAGCACTGCGTCAGCCGGAGACAAGGCAAACGCAAGCAGCGACGGCAAGATCGCGATCACCACCACGTCCGAAGAGGCGCGCAAAGAGTTTCTCGCCGGCCGCGATCTATCCGAAAAACTTCGCATCACCGATTCGATTCAACACTACGATAAAGCCATAGCTCTCGATCCGAACTTCGCCCTCGCCCACCTGAACCGCGCGAACGCGTCGCCGACGGCTAAAGAATTTTTCGAACATCTGAAACATGCCGTCACGCATGCGGATAAAGCTTCCGACGGCGAACGAATGCTCATCCAGGCCACTGAAGCAGGCGCGGACGGCAACCCGGCGAAGCAGAAAGAGATTCTTGACAAGCTCGTCGCCGCGTACCCGAATGACGAACGCGCGCACTTCACACTCGGCGGTTACTACTTCGGTCAGCAGGACTTCACGCAAGCCATCAATCACTATAAAAAAGCGACCGAGTTGAACCCGACCTACTCTACAGCCTTCAACATTCTCGGTTACGCGTATCGTCAAAACGAGCAGTACGCCGACGCCGAAACCGCGTTCAAGAAATACATCGAACTGATTCCCAACGATCCCAATCCGTACGACTCTTACGCTGAACTGCTGCTCAAAACCGGCAGGTTCGACGAAGCAATCACGCAGTACAACAAAGCCCTCGCCATCGAACCAAACTTCATCAACTCTTACTTCGGCATTGCCGCCGCGTTGACGTACAAGGGCAAAGCCGCGGACGCCACAGCCGAGTTGCAAAAGATCACCGACAAAGCTCGCACCGACGGCGAACGGCGGACGGCATTGTTTGGACAGATGGTCGTGGCGGCTGACAGCGGCAAGTTGGACCAGGCGCTCGCCGAAGTCGAGAAGCAGTACGCCTTGGGACAGAAGACCAATGACATCCCCGCGATGGCCGGAGATCTTCAGTTGAAAGGAAATGTTCTGCTCGAGATGGGCCGTTACGACGACGCGAAGAAGGCGTACGAGGAAGCCGTCAGCCTGACCAACAGCGACGCGAATCTTTCACAGCAACTGAAAGACAACACGGCGCTGTTTCATCACTACAATCTCGCGCGCGTAGCGATCGGCAAGAAAGACTTCGCCACCGCCAAATCGGAAACTGAAGCTTTCAAACGCGGCAGCGAAGCGGCGAAAAACCAAAACCAGATCAAACAAGCGCACGAGTTGGCCGGCATGACGGCGCTCGCCGAAAAGAACTACGACCAGGCGATTGCCGAGCTGCTCCAGGCGAACCAGCAGAACCCGAACAATCTCTACCTGCTCGGCGAGGCGTATCAGGGTAAAGGCGACGCCGCGAAAGCGAAAGAATCGTTTACGAAGGCAGCCAAGTTCAACTCGCTGCCGCAGCTGAACTATGCGTTCGTGCGAACGAAAGCTGAGAAAGCGATCGCGAGTTAGACCACAGATTACACGGACTGGAGATCCGTGTAATCTGCGGTAAATGGCTTAATTAATTGATTGAAGCCCGAGGATTCCTTGGAGGATTGCTCCCAGGATGCTGTAGCTGCCGTTTGAGTAGCGACCGTATTGCGAGCGGCTGTAGTAACCGTCTTCGTAGCCGCGCCGGAAGCCTTCACGGAAGTAGTGCTGGTACTCGCTCAGGTCGACGTAGTAACCGTCGTATCCGTAGCTCGCGTCCTGGTAGCCATCCGCGTCCTGCGGATTGAAGCCCCAACCGTCCTCCCTGTCGGCGCGCCCGGCGTCGAAGCCTTCGCGGTAACCATCGTTAACCGCGCGCCGCAACATCTCCGCGCCATATTGATTGGCGTAGTAGTAATTGCTGCCGCGTTGATAGCGATAGTTGTACGGGCCGTAGTCGTTGTAGCGCCACTGCTGCAAGCGAAGCTGATCGCGTCTCAGTTGTTCGTAGTAACGCTGCTGAAAACGCAACTGGTTCACGCGTCGCTGCTGTTCGAGCAGGCGCTGGCGCTGCTGGATGAAACTCTGGCGACGTTGCCAGTCCTGGCGGTAGCGCAGTTCGCGCTGTTGTTGCTCTGAACGCCAGTCGCGATTATTACGCCAGTTATTGTCGCGGTCGCGATCGATTCGTCCGTCGTTGTTGCGATCACGATCGATTCGTCCGTCGTTGTTCCGATCGCGGTCGATTCGTCCGTCGTTATTGCGATCGCGGTCGCGTTCCCGCTGACGCTGCTGCTGTTGGACTTGCTGTTGCTGTTGGCGCTGGATCTGCTGCTGACGCTGCTGTTGCCAACGTTGCTCGCGCTCCTGCGATTCACGGATCTGATTCTGTCGCTGTTGTTCCCAGCGTTGCTGCTGTTCGCGAGAGCGATCGATCTGTTCCTGACTGCGTTGTGGTTGTTGCTCCCAGCGTTGCTGCCGCTCTTGCGAGCGCTGGATCTGCTGCTGGCGTTGCTGCTCCCAGCGTTGCTGACGTTCGGCGCTGTTCTGTTGTTGTTCCTGGCGGCGCTGTTCGTAGCGTTGTTGCTGCTGGGCTTGCTGCTGCGCCTGCGGTTGGGTGTTCTGGTCGTTACGGCGCGTCTCGCGTTCCTGCCGGCGCTGTTCGCGCGCGGCCTGGTTTTCCTGACTCCGCTCTTCTCCCCGGCCACGTCTGCCCTGAGCACTTGCGAAATCACTTGCTCCCAGCAGCGAGGCGCTGACCGCAAGAGACCATCCGATCTGTTTTAGATATGTCACTTCCTTAGTTTCCTTTCAGTACTGACAAGACCGGGAGAGAGGTCGACACGGGTGTCTTCGGCAACAGGCGTTCCGCTCGCGGTCCATCACGAAAATGCAAGAAAAACCGCGGCATCTATGTAGGTTTACGAGACGATATGAGTGTACGGCCAACGATTTGGGTTACGAACGGACCACAGAATCAGCAATTTCCAACTGGCATGGTGCTTGCCGACTAACGAGTGAAAACAAAACTGAGGGGGCAGGTATGAACAACCTAAAAGTGTGGCCGCACCTCACGATCATCGCGATTATTATCGCGGTGCTGGCGGGTGTCGGCGTAGCCTGGTGGATGAAACATGAGCCCACCGGATCGGCGAAAGAGGTCCCGTACGCAGCACGCATCCAGCGTGTCGACGGTGACGTCGCGTTCAGCAATGGTCAGGAGGCAAACGCGACGAACGCAGCTAGCGATCAATGGATCGCCGCGACTGCGAACCAACCGTTTTCTGTCGGCGACCGGATCTACACGCGCGACAATTCGCGCGCGAGTCTGGCCTTTACCGGACGCAACTTCGCGCGTCTCGATCCAAACACTTCGCTCGACGTGCTGACGCTCGATCCCCGACGCACCCAGCTGGCGCTGCGCGACGGCTCGGCCGTGTTTGACGTTGGTTACCTGGACCGTGGCGACCTGTTTGAAGTGGCGACTCCATACGGAGCCGTCGACCTACAGGAGCCTGGTCTTTACAACGTCGGCATCAATAACGGGCAGGTGCTGGTGTCGGTGTTGAGTGGACTGGCGCAGGTGGTGGGTCTCGGCGGCAGCGGACACATCAGCAAAGGTGAAATGCTGACGTTGATCGGACAGACCGCGGCGGACGTCGTCTTGTCGCAGCTCAACGGGCGCGATGCGGGATACCTGGTCGACGATTATTACAACTACCAGTATCCGCAGTATTACGACCGGCGTTACCGCGATTACAACGTCTACCTGAACGATCCTTATTACTTCGATCCTTATCGACGGAACGTCAGCTACCAGTATGTGAATTCATACGTCCCCGGCTTGTATGACCTCGATTACTACGGCGACTGGCGAAATGTGAATGGCTATGGTTATGCGTGGTCGCCGCGAGTGGACTCTGGTTGGGCGCCGTATCAGCAGGGTTACTGGATGACGGATTACCCGTATGGCCCAACGTGGGTGTCGTCTGAGCCGTGGGGCTATGCTCCTTATCACTACGGCCGCTGGGCGTTTGTCGACGATCGTTGGTACTGGGTGCCCGATCGCACGAACACGGTGCCGACCTATTCGCCGGCGCTGGTGTCGTTTGTTCCGTTTGGCAACGATCAGGTCGGTTGGGTGGCGCTGGGACCAAATGACGTCTACGTGCCTCGTTACTACAACGCTGGTTGGCAGCCGTATTACCTGACGAACGACAACCTGTATCAGCGGGTCGCGAATCTCGACGTGCCGGGCGCCGTGATGGTCGTACCAGTCGACGAGTTCACGCGAGGTTTCGATTGGCGTCAAGCGCGGAGGGCTGATCGCAATTCGCTCGCGAACGTGAATCCCGTGTTGGATCCATTGCTTTACACGCCGCTGCGAAATGCGGTGGTGCACTCGGCGTGGGGTCGTGGCAAGAAGGACATTCCGCCGGGGATTGCGAAGAAGCTGGACGATACGTTCGTGGTTACGAGCGTCGAGCCTCACGCGCCGAACTTCAGACCTGACTTGCGACGATCGATGCGCGTCGAGACGGTGTCCGATCGAGGCAAGGGGCAGCAGTTCAAGGTGCGAGACGAACGCGGAAATGGCAGATCCGCGCAGAGGTCAGCAGAAACATCTGCCCCAGTTCCGGTCGAGACGCAGCGCATAAACCGCGGTCAGGAGAAAAAACAAGCCGCGCCACCGCAGCAAGCTGCGCCGCGTCAACAAACCGTGCAACAACCGCAGCGTG
>DATANW010000298.1:0-14375 GCA_036266055.1 Pyrinomonadaceae bacterium
CCTTTTCTTCAGCACGTTTGAAAAACTCGATGCCGTTGCGAAAGCCTTCTTCGTTGCGTTTATTCCAGAAGTACCGGCCCTTCAAATAGAGCTGATACGCTTCGGCGTCTTTGGTGTAGCGTTTGGCGAGCTTCTCTTCGTCCTCGCCGGACAATCGCAAACGCAAACTCTGCGAGATCTTTCGCGAGACTTCATCCTGCACGGCAAGGATGTCCGTCACATTGCTGTTGTATTCGTCGCCCCAGATTTGCGAACCGTCTGCGACTTTGATCAACTCAGTCTTGATCACAAGACGATTATCGAGTGCTACCAACCGTCCGGTCAGCACTGCACCGACGTTCAGGTTTCGTCCTGCTTCCACCGGATCCATGTTCGAACTCTTGAACCGGAATGCAGCGTTGCGCGACATCACGCGCAGATTCGGCAACTGCGAAAGACTGTTAATGATGCTTTCGGTAATTCCGTCCGACAGATACTCGGCGTTCGGATCTTTCGTGTCGTTGACGAACGGAAGAATCGCGACGGAATTGATCGCCGGCGTCGCGCGCGAGAAGTAGACGATTATGCCGATACAAGCCGCGGCGAGCACCGCGGGAATCGCGTACTTGAGCCAGTTCGTTCGGCGTGGCTCTGCGCGCTCGAGGGTGATGGCGCTGGCGTGATGCGCCGCTGATTCCGCAACTGTTTCGACCTGCGATCGTGCGCCGGTGATCCGCGTTATCGCTTTTGTTTCCGCTGCGTAAGCGCTTTGCGCCTGTGCAACCGCGCGCTCGCCCGTTGACGTATGCACCTCGTCGCGCAGCTGCTCGAGATCGAGCTTTAGATCGGTGATCGTTTGATAGCGCTTGAGTTTGTCTTTCGCCAACGCCTTCGACACGATGCGATCCAGTTGCCGGGGCACATTCTGCACGTGCTGCATCAACGGCACCGGATCGTGATCGATGATCGAAACACGCGTGTGACTGTCAGTTCGTCCCTTGAACGGCGGTTGGCCGGCGATCATCTCGTAAAGCACGACGCCCAGGCTGAAAACGTCGGAACGCGTGTCGATCGTCTCGCCCTGGGCCTGTTCGGGCGACATGTAACCGCTCGTCCCCATGATGATCCCGGGATTTGTTTCGGAGATTGGAATCGTGACGGCTTCCGGATCTGCCCCGGACGAATCGCGATCGGTGAGTTTCGCCAATCCGAAGTCGAGGACTTTTACGATGCGATCGCGAACAAAACGATCCTGCCGCAACATGATGTTCTCGGGCTTGATGTCGCGGTGGACGATGCCCGCCGCGTGCGCCGCTTCGAGCGCCATCGCGACCTGGATCGCAACGCCGAGAGCCTCGTCGAGTTTAAGCGGCTGGCTCCATAGGCACTGGCGCAGCGTCTCGCCTTCGATGTATTCAGTGGCGATGTAGTACTTGTTGCCCGCTTCGCCAATCTCGTAGACAGTGAGTATATTTGGATGGTTCAACGCGAGGATGGCGCGCGCTTCCTGTCGAAACCGTCGCAGCCGGCTTTCTGAGCGAGTCAGTTCGTCGGGCAGGACTTTGAGCGCGACCTTGCGTCCGTGTTGTTTGGTGTCTTCGCCGAGCAGAACTTCGCCCATGCCGCCCTTGCCGAGCCTGCGCAGGATGCGATAATGGGCAATGTACTCGGGAGGCGTATCGTCGCTGACTGAATTCGAGCTGGGTGAGTTGTCGGGCATGAAGGGTATTTGCGCGACTCAGTTGGGCCGAAGATCAGTTTCGCGGCAATTGTACCACTCGAAACTGTATCCGTAATGTCCGTGCCGGGGTAAACGGTCGCGAAGGGCAACAGCCTCGTGCATCGACGCATCGAACCGCCGTACCCGGCAGACTCAGGGTCATCCCCTGAACTATAATCCAGAACGCATGTCAACAGCTCGATTACGCATTTTAATCACATCTTTTTCAGCGGTTTGCATCATCGCCGCGGCATCGTTGACCGTTTCTGCGCAGAAGCCGAAGGCCAGTCCGACGCCGCTGCCGCCGGATCCGCAGGGTACCGTTCGAATTCCCGTGCGCCGCGTGCGTCTGCCGATCACCGTTCAGGACAAGAAGGGCAATTTTGTTCCCGGCCTGACGCAACGAGACTTCCAGATTCTCGAAGACAAAGTCCCGCAGACGATCGAAACGTTTTCAGACGATCTCGCGTTGACGTTGCCGCTTTACGTCGCCGTGCTGATGGACACTTCGCCGTCAACCGCCGGCAAGTTGAAGTTTCAACAGGAGTCGGCGATGAACTTCATCCAAACAGTGGTCAAGGCGCGCAAAGACCGCGTGCTCTTCGGCACGTTCGATGATGAAGTCACGCTGCTTCAGGATTTCACTGACAAACTCGAACTGCTCGATAAGGCGGTGTACAGCGTCAAGAAGATGGGCAAACAAACCGCCCTGTTCGACGCGGTGTGGCAATTCTGCGATGAGAAAATGCGCTCTGTTCCTGGACGGCGCGTGCTCTTGCTCGTGACCGATGGTGAAGACACTTACAGCCGGGCGAACATTCGCGACGCTATCGACATCGCGCAACGCACCGAAACTACAATCTTTGCGATCTCAACCAAAGCCGGATTCTTGTCGACTGTTCCAGGCGTCGAAGCCGGTCAGGTTGCCGACAAGAAAGATCGCGATTTGCAAACGCTCGCGGAAGAGACCGGCGGCGCCGCGTTTTTCACCGGTGACATGCTTTCGCTCGAACGATCGTTTACCAAAATTTCTAAAGAGCTGCGCGCGCAATACCTCGTTACTTACGACCCGACGAACAAAAGTTACGACGGCGCGTTCCGCAAGATCGATGTCAAAGTCGCCGACGGCCACGGCGATCTAAAAGTCAGAACCAAGCGCGGCTACAAGGCCATCGCCGACAGCGTGCTTCAATAGACGCGTGCTTCAATTAGAAAGTGCGATAGGATTTTTTGAGTAAGATGCATTACCAACATTTCAACCGCTCGTTCGTACTGCTGCTCCTCGCCGTTGTCGCCGTTTGCGTCGGATTCGCCACTCGAACGCTCTCGGCGAACAATCAACAGACGGTTGCGAGCGCGTTGCCGTCGCCCTCGCCGACACCACGCAATCGCGATGAGCTGCCGCAGGATTCCGACGAGGTAATCAAGACTGAAACGAACCTGACGAATATCTTCTTCACCGCCGCCGACAAAAACAAACGCTTCATCAGCAACCTTAAAGCGGAAGACATCCGCGTGTTTGAAGACGGTCAGCAGCAGGACATTTTTACGTTCCAAACGAACATCGATCTGCCGCTGTCGCTCGCAATTCTGATCGATTGCAGTGCTTCCGAAGAACGCACGCTACCCGACGAAAAAGAGGCAGCCCGCGCATTTCTCGAAAACATTCTGGGCCCTAGCGGCAAAGATGAAGCGGCAATCCTTTCGTTCACCGGAGAGACGACGCTCGAGCAGGGTTTTTCCGGCAACATTGAGCGCCTGAGACGAGCGATCGATCGCGTCGAGTTTGTGCCGCCTTCCGGTTACATCGGGGGCGGAGTTGTCGTTAACGGAACACCACCCATTTCCGGGACTAACCAGGCCATCGCTGGTTCGACAGCCATCTGGGACGCCGTATGGGCCACCTCCGAAGAGCTCATCGGAACATCCGCCGAACACACGCGCCGCGCCATCATCCTGCTCACCGACGGCGACGACACCAGCAGCCGGTTGAAGATGGATGAAGCCATCACCGCCGCGCAAAAAGCCGACGCCCTGATTTACGCCATCGGCATCGGCGACCGCTACACGTTCAACGTCAACGAGGGCTCCTTGCGAAAGATCGCCGAAAAGACCGGCGGTCGCGCGTATTTTCCGCGGCACGAACGCGACCTCCGCGACGCTTTCGCCCAGATTCAGCGCGACCTCCGCGAGCAGTACCTGGTGGCCTATTCACCGCGAAACAAGAACCGCGATGGTTCGTACCGCAGAATCGAGATTCAGATCGTCAATCCGGACCTGAAACAACAGAATCTGAAGCTGAATTACAGGAGCGGTTACTTCGCCAAAACGGCCATCCCGGAAACTCCCACTAAACGCAAGAGTTCCGGGCAATAAGCCGCAGTAAATCCTTCTAAATCCGCAGTTCCCAAAGCCGGATTAAACCTGTTATACTCGCCGCGGCTTGTGTGTCTGCCCGGAGTTCTCGAACTCCGAACACTCACCTCCCGACTCCTCCTCCCACGAGGTCTCGTTCGAAAAACGCGTCCGGAATCCAGATTAGATGAGCACCAGCACCTCAGATCGAGGCCGAGTCCTGATTGTCGATGACGACCAGAGAGTACTTGAACTTCTGGTTGATCTGCTCAAACTTGAACGCTACGAGGTCGCCGGCGCGTCCGACGGCGCCGAAGCCATCGATTTGGCCCACTCGTTTGGACCGGACGTGGTCCTGAGTGACGTCGTGATGCCCCGGGTTAACGGTCTCGAACTGTGCCGCCGCCTCAAACAGGACCCGCAGACTTCATCGATCCCGGTGCTGCTGATTAGCGGCATTCGCAAAGCCGATGAAGCCGGCATCGAGGGACTTCACGCCGGCGCCGACGATTACATTGATCTCCCGTTTAGAAACGAAGAGCTGCTCGTGAAGGTGGCCCGGCTGGTCGAGCGCCGGCGTGCCGCCGCTAAGTTGAAAGAGAGCGAAGAGCGCTATCGGCGTCTCGTCGAACTCTCGCCCGACGCGATCGTGATTCTGCGTGACGGGCGCTTTACGTATCTTAATCCGGCGGCCCTGCGACTCTGGGGCGCCGCGAGTCCACGCGATCTGGTCGGAAAATCGATCCTGACGGTGGTCCATCCCGAGTTCCACGAACACGTCACCGAACAGGTCGACTACATTCAACAGTTTCAACAACCGACTCCGCTCGCGGAACAGAAATGCGTTCGTCTCGACGGCAATGTAATTCACGTCGAAGTTACGGGCCTGCCTTTTTCCGCGGAAGGCAAATCGGGGGCGCTGTACGTCTTCCGCGATGTGACGGAAAAGAAGCAGGCGCGTGAATCGATTCGCGAACGTGAAGAGCGTTATCACGAGCTTTTCGAAAACGCGAACGACATCATCTACACGCACGATCTGCAAGGTAACTTCACCTCGCTGAACCGGAGTGGCGAAAGAATCACCGGCTACACGCGCGAAGAGACGATGAAGATGAACGTCGCGGACGTGATCGCGCCGGAGTATCTGAATCTTGCGCGCGAGATGATCCGGCAGAAGTCGTCGCAAAAAGTTTCGACTGTTTACGAGATCGACATCATCTCGAAGCAGGGGCGGCGCATTCGACTCGAAGTCAGCACGCGATTGATTTTCCGCGAAGGCCGTCCGGTCGGTGTGCAAGGCATCGCGCGTGATTTAACCGAACGCAAACACTCAGAAGAAGCGCTGCGCGAGAGCCAGGCGTTTTTCAACAGCTTCATGGATAACAGTCCCGCCGTTGCTTTCATGAAAGACGCGGAGGGACGCTACGTTTACGTCAACAAGCCGTTCGAGAAAGTTTTCGGTCAGAAGCTGAGTTTCTTGAAAGGCCGGACCAGCTTCGACTGGCTGCCGCCGATCAGCGCCGCGGATACGCACGGAGACGATCTGAAGGTGCTCGAGGGTGGTCAACCGCAGGAGTGCATCGAGAGCCTGCCGGCCGGCGACGGCACGATGCGACACTGGCTGGTATTTAAGTTTCCCACCATCGATTCTGCTGGACGGCGTTACATTTCGGGCGTCGGCGTTGACATCACCGAGCGTCGTCGCGCGGAAGAAGCGTTGGGCCAACAGGTGCAACGCGAGGAGATGAGCCACCGCATTTCGCAGGCGATCCGCTGTTCGCTCGATAGTCACGAGATCTACCGCACGGCGGTTCGTGAGTTGGGTTCATATCTCGAAGTCGATCGTTGCTCGCTCTACATGAGGAACGCTCGCCTGCTTTGTGCGACCAACGTCGCTGAGTATCACGCGGAGGGCGTGCAGCCCGCTGCGTCAGATTTCCCGTTGGCCCACCTGCAAACCCTGATCACCGCGTTGGACCACACGGGCGTGCTTGTTTTCCAGGACGCCGCGAACGACCAACGAATCACCGACCTTTACGACAACATCCTTTCGAAAGCGAACGTGAAGTCGATCATGTACGTCGCGATTCGAGTCGGCGACGATGTCCCCGCCGCGTTTGCGCTTTCGACGACGAAACAGGTCAGGCGCTGGAGCGAAGCGGATATCGATCTCGCCAAGGCGATCGCGGACCAGACCGGCATCGCGATCCGCCAGGCGGAGCTTTACCAAAAGGCGGAATCGACGTCGACGCGCGAGGCGCTGGTCAATCGGTTGACGATGCTGATTCGTGCTTCGTTGAGTTTGCCGGAAGTGTTGCGCACGGCCACGCGCGAGTTAGGCCGCTCGTTGTCCGCCTCGCGAGTTCATCTGTTCTTGTCCAACAGCGACGAGTTCGGATCGCCGCTCGAGCATGAATACCTGGCGCCGGACGTCGCGAGCATCAAGCAGTTTCAGATTAACTACGACGATCCGATTGGCCGGCGGCTTTCGAGTTCGAGCCGGCCGCTGATCGTCGAGGACGCGCTCAACTATGAGGATCAGTCGACGGCATTGAGCGAGTATGTTCGCGCAGAGGCGCAGAAGCTCGCGGTCCGTTCGCAAATCAACTACCCGATCATCGTCAAAGAGAAGTTCCGCGGCGTGCTGTGCATTCATCAGTCAGACCGCGTGCGCCACTGGACCGAAGACGAACTCTCGCTTGTTGAAGCGATTGCTGAACGACTCGCTGTCTCGATCGCGCAGGCTGAACTGTTCGAGATGGTCGCGCGTGGCAAGACTGAATGGGAAACCACGTTTGATGCGATGTCGGACGGTATTTTCATCTTCGATCGCGTGGGCGAGTTGAAGCGCGTGAACCGCGCCGGCGCCGCGATGGAAGCACTTCATCCGCGCTTGCTCCTGGGCCGGCAGTGTTGCGCGATCCTGCGCACCAGCGAAGAAGACGAGGCTTGCGTGGTTGAAAACGCGCTCGAAACGAAACGCAGCGTCACGATCGAGATCACTCCGACGCGCCTAAATCGCCCGTTGCTCGTGTCGGTCGAACCGGTGCTCGACGAAAGCAACAACGCGGTCGGTGTCGTTTGCACGGCGCGCGATCTTTCGGATCTGCGCAAGGTGCAGGCAGTGGCGCGCGAGCATCAGTCGTTGCTGAATAACATTCTCGAAAGCGCGCGCGAGTCGATCTACGCTGTCGATCCGGAAGGGCGGTTCAAGTGGTGCAACAGCGCGACGCTGAAAGGTTTGGGTTACGAGCGCAGCGATTTTATTGGTCGCTCGATGCTCGACATGGTTTACGAAGCCGATCGTGAGCTCGTGAAAGAAAACCTCGACGTCGCCTTGAGCGGATCTCCGCAGACTTACGAGATGCGCTACTTCGCTCACGATGGGCGGTTGCGCTACGCGCGCGTCGACGCCTCGCCGCTCGTGGTCGATGGGCGGACCACCGGCGTGCTCGGCATCGCTCGCGACATCACGGAACAGAAAGAGGAACGCGAGCGTGCGGCGCGGGCTGACAAGTTGCGCGCGCTCGGGCAGCTCGCATCCGGCGTCGCCCACGACTTCAACAACTCGCTCGCCGCGATTCTCGGCCGCGCTCAGTTGCTGCGGCGTCAGATCGATGAGCCGGCGCTGGTCCGCAATCTCGACATCATTCAAACCGCCGCTGAAGACGCGGCTGCCACTGTGCGCCGCATTCAAACCTTCGCACGCAAGTCGCCCGTGAAGGAGTTTGAACTGGTCGACGTCCCCAGCCTTTTGAATGACGCGATCGAGATCACCCGCACGCGTTGGCAGAATGAGGCGCGGATTCGCGGGCTTGAATACGAGGTCAAACTGGAAGCCGAAAAGGGCCAAAGCACTTACGGCAGCGCGTCCGAGCTTCGTGAAGTCTTCGTCAATCTGATCGTCAATGCGGTCGATGCGATGCCTAAGGGAGGCAAACTGGCGATCACTTGCGGGTGCGCGGACGGTCAGTTGAAGCTGAAGTTCCGCGACAACGGCGTGGGCATGCCTGACGACGTGAGGCAGAAGATTTTTGAACCGTTCTTCTCGACGAAGGGTGCGCATGGAACGGGCCTGGGCCTGTCGGTGAGTTACAGCATCATCGAACGTCATGCGGGATCGATCAGTGTCATTTCTGAGCCACGCAAAGGTACGACGTTCATGATCGAGCTGCCGGCTGCTGTGGCTGACGAGGCTGTGGCCGAAGTTGAAACGATCACCACTGACATTCCGTCGTTACGCATCCTGGTCGTCGACGATGAGCTGCCGGTGCGCGAGACATTGGCGGAGATGCTCGTGGCGGTGCGTCACAAAGTTGAACTGGCCGGAAGCGGTCAGGAAGCGCTGCAAAAGATGCGGCAGCACACGTTCGACTTTGTGTTTACGGACCTCGCGATGCCCGAAATGGACGGGTGGGAAACCGCGCGATCGATCCGCAAGGGCTGGCCTGACGTGAAGATCGTGTTAGTTACCGGCTATGGCCCAACGACAACGCCACCAGCCGGCGAGGAACACCTGGTCGACGCCATCATTGGCAAGCCATTCGATTTCTCACAAGTCGGTTCGACACTCAATGCATTGGCTAAGTCCGTGCAGTTGGTGTGATGGCCGCGGCCTTGCCCAAAAAAGTCTGGGAATTCCACTCACGTCAGTGGGTGGATTGTTCAACTGCAACCTACACAAGAGTTCATGAACTTGTGCAAATCCCACCAACGACAGTTGGTGGATCGTTCATTTCGGCCTCTAACTTAGGTGGAAAGTGAAACTTCCACCAACTTTCGTTGGTGGGATTCTAAGACCTCTAAACCAGACCCGTAGGCTGGAAGTTAACAATCCACCCACTCACGTGGGTGGGATTTCAGACTTTTGAGTCAAAGCTGATGGCCGCTAGTTGAAGTTCATAATTCCCGCGCTCGCCGTAAATCCAACTCCAAAGCCAACAACCATCGTCGGTCCTGACCAGTCGTTCTTATCAGCCAGCATAAATCCGGTCGAAGCGCTCGACAGATTTCCATACTGCTCGAGGACTTTGTAAGAACTGTGCACCTTTCGCGAGTCCGGATGCAGCGCGAGCTGCGAACAAACGCCGTCGAGAATCTTCTTACTGCCGGTATGGATCAAACAATCGTCAACGTCGTCGATGTCCGATACCGGCGAATCGGGATGCTGAAGCACGTTCTTAACAGTCGTCACCGCGTAGTGCGCGCCGCGATTCGGAACGTTCGGCTTCATAAAATATTGCGGACGGCCTTGCAGAAACTCGTGCGAGCTGTTGCTGACCATCGTCAACAGATCCATGTCTGTTGGCTGATCGTTGGTAAGGTGCGAGATTGGCCCAAACGCCGGTTTGCCTTCTTCCGTGCCGACGAGCAGCGCCACGGCACCGTCGCCGAAGAGCATCGACTGGACCACAAACGTCGCATCCAACCGTTGCTGCTGGAAGTGCTCGTCGTCGATTCTGTGCTCTTTTTTGAGTCTGACGATCTCGCGATAACCGAAATACTCATCCCGCAGTAGCGGAGCGACATAAGGGGTATGCGCTTCCGACATCACGACGATCGCGAGTTTCCCGGGGTTCGCTACGAGGTACCATTGCGCAACTTCGATTGATTTCAACAAAACCGAGCAACCTTGCGCCTGCATGCTCACGGTGCGCAGCGACCGCGAAAGCAATCCATGCGTTTTGCCCATGATTTCCGACGCGAGGCAGGGCAGCATTTGGTCGGGGGTGTTTGTTGCGGCGACAAGGAGGCCGATGCGGTTGGGATCGCCGCCCCACTCTTTGAGGCAACGTTTGGTGGCGGCCACGCCGAGTTGCGTGGTCGAGCTGGTTGCGATTCTTGGTTTGCCGCGCAGGAAATCGGGGTAATTTTCGAGCGTTGAGTACCGCTGATCGACGCCGAGGTTGCTGATTGTGTTGATGAGTTCCGGTGAGAGTTTGTGCATCACATTGGCCACCAGTTCGGTGGTTTTAAAGACATTTTTAGGCACAGCCGTAGCTGCCGAAAGCAGATTGATCATTGTCGTTAGCTCCAAAAGAGAGGGGTTTGCCGCGCTTGAAGTCCCACGTATTATTTCTACTTCGCGCTTTTGAGTAACAACCGCTGTGCCGCAGACGCGGCAAGTGCCTGATTTGAGATTTGAGCGGCTATTTTCAGGGTTTTACTGATGATCGGCTGCGGGTTGTTGCCGAGTCGAGTTTTCGTTGATTTGTATACCGGCTAACCACGTCCGGTCAGACCAATCCGATTCCGTAGATTTTCGGTGTTTCCGGCGAAAGTGCGTTTGGTACAGAGATATACAGGTGGCTACTGAGTATGCGGAGTTCCGGAGTTCCGGCGTTCCGCGAATTCAGTTCGGGACTTCGGCGTCAATGATTAACCAAGGCTGAAGTCAGGAGATCAGAAAATCCGCTGATAGAGCTCGGCTCACGGGCCGACCTGGCGTAAGACAGCATTTCAAGCTTGACACAAACGCCCGGAACAGATTCTAATCAGATTTTCCGTTCGCCAGGTGTTCGCCTTTATGCGGCCTTAAGCGTTCTTAGTTCGAGTAAATGTTGAACTTACGCGGTTAAAGCATTGTATAGAAATATCTTTACAGGCTTTAAGGCGGGTGCTAAATTGCGATGACTTGCTGCTAACACGTTGACAGCAAACGAATTGGCGGTTCAAAAACAACCGTCTATTGTGTGAAG
Organism: Pyrinomonadaceae bacterium; assembly: GCA_036266055.1. Taxonomy (GTDB): domain Bacteria; phylum Acidobacteriota; class Blastocatellia; order Pyrinomonadales; family Pyrinomonadaceae; genus PSRF01. Next base: position 10,753 of record DATANW010000298.1, read on the forward strand.
CGCAGGTTTGTCGCCCCATATCTTGTGGGCGTTTTGTTTTATTGAAAGGACTGGACTTCGACAATTTCGTCAAAGTTTCGGGACTGAGCAAGCGTCTATTGGGGGCATCGGTAAACAGCCGTTACGTACTCCCCCCGGACCGAAAGTTAACCGTGAATCCTCCACACGTTCACTCCCCCATGAATGCACAATGGAGCCGATGCGTAGGAAGACGGCGACTTTTCGTCTTTGACCATCACCAAGCTGCGTTGCTTTATTTAGCAGCCCGACGAAAAGGAGAGCGGCATGCAGGCATTGGAGAACCAGGTGAGTCCATACACTCGTAAGGGCACGAAAGTCAGTACGGGCCGACCCGCGGAGACGGTCCAGCCGGTAAGTAATCGACCGGAAGATCGCGGGCTATACGTCATTAATACATACGATGAATTCTTCAGGGCAGACTTAGAGAAGAGCAAGGTCCGCAGCACCTCATCGAAATAACGTGCCCCGGCTTGCTTCGTGGTTTCTTCGGCGCTACAAATTGCGACCTCAACGTGTGAGACCAGCGCACCAAAGCACTTATTCTAGGTTCTTCACGTTGCGCGAGAAATAAAAGCGGTTCGAAATCTCCTGTCAGGGAGCCGTCTCAGCTTGCGCAAACTCTGGGATGTCTTTGTCACCAACTATGAGGTGACGTCAATTGTTATAACCATAGCCCTCGTGATCATGGCCTTAGCCGTGCATCACTGGTTTGCCGACCCATTTATCTCAATTCCCGCCGTAATCTTATTAATCGCCTTAGGAGTCTTCGACGTTAAGCTAAAGAAGAGTCGAACCCTAAAGCTCCATGAAAAATTTATCGATAACCTTCTCGAGGCGGCCGCCGAATCGATGTTAAGGGCGATTCGACCACCGGTGGATCATATGCGCGCCTGTTTGATGTTTCCCGACGGGAAGGGCAACTTGCGAATCAAGTACTCCTACGGTTTCGAACCAGAAGATCTGGACCGCGAAATTGTAGTGCCTATCGGTACCGGCTGTTGTGGCCAGACCTGGCAAAGAGGCAAAGCCATGTATGCCGACCTGAGTCAAATGCCGCAAGACGGAGCCCCCGCTCACTGGGGTCTGCCTGATGCTGAAGTGGACAAGATCAGAGAAGGCTTACAAAGCATTCTCAGCGTTCCTGTTCGGGCTGGTCTTGATTACACCGTTGTTGCCATCCTGAACATCGACACGGACAATCATATTTCCGAAACGCGGTTTAGCGAAAAATCGATTCAGAACATTAGCTACTCTTTTTCGAAAGCCCTGGGCTCGCTGATGGACGAAGTCATGTAACTTCTCCGGCATTCCGATCACCGCGTTGTCGGCAACGGTTCGTTTATTTCTCCAGCCGCAATCGCCCTACTGTGTCCTCGCCAATACTGCCGAAGTAAAGACTGCCGTTGCGTTCGACGACGTTGGCGATCTGGGCGAAGCAGTCGGACGATCCGTTTTGAAGGTTATCGATGACGCGGCCCTGGGAATCAAGGGCGAGGACGAAGGAGTAGCGTTCGGGTGCGGGTTGCAGCGCTTTCGGAAGACGAAAGACCACCTTGCGCAGAAATGGATGCGGCAGGAGCTTGTCGAAGAGTGCTTGCCGCGGCGTGACGAGTGCAACCCAGAATTTGTCGACGCCGTTCGATGAGATGCCGTCGGGAAAGCCCGGCAGGTTATCGATGAACGTGTCGTCCATTCCTTCTTTCGGATCTTTCAACCAGTAACGCCGTATGCGATACCTGCCCGTTTCGGCAACCAGCACAAACGTTTGATCTGGACTCACAGCGACGCCGTTTGCGAAGTAGATCCCGCGCAACAGCGTCCGCGGTTTTTGCATTTGCGGATTCAACGCCATTAAGCGCCCGTTTGGCTGATGCTCCAACACGTCGTTCCTAAACTCCGACATCGGGTACTTGTATGACGCCTCGGTGAAGTAGATCGTACCGTCGGCGCCGATGTCCAGATCGTTGAGGCAGCCAAACTTCACTCCGTCCGATTCGGTGGCAAGCACTTTGATCTCGCCGCCTGGGCTGACTGATAGCAGCCCCTTGATCGCGTCCGCGACGATCAGATTTCCAGCGCGATCGAAAACCATCCCGAGCGGACGGCCGTGCGTGTTGGCGAAAACGCGTGGCTGCGTTCCGTCCGGCTGGATTTGCATGATCCGGCCGTCTTCAAGACCAGCGTAAATCCGGCCTTGCGTGTCGAGCGCGACGTCTTCAGGTTTATGACCATCGCCGACGGAAAGCTTTTCAACCGGCGAGAGACGTGTGTTTTGTTCGTATTGTCCAGTGAGTGTGGGAGCGGTTGGCGGCGTCCAGGCGGCCGGCGTGATCGGTACTGGGGCGAACAGGAGATAAGCGAGTGCGGCCCCGATGATGAAGACCACGATCGCGGCCAGGAGTTTGTTTCGAGTTAGAGGTTTAACCACAAAAAGGCACAAGAGACGCAAAAGGCACAAAAAGGAATTTAAAAGGGAGGGATTTGAATACCAAAACTTCCGGAGTCCGTCCTCACCGCTCCCCGCGTGCTTCTTCAACTTGCGACTGCAACTCGACAACGAGTTTGCGAATACCCGGTTGGTCCATCGGCTCGATCAGTCGCAGGGCCTCGTCAAGAATGCGGCGCTGATGCTCGGGGAAATGCGGCTTGCCCGCTACCATGCCCGTCTTCCCGTCGTACAACGCAACCCGCGGCGGACGCACGCTTTCGACGACCTCTTTCACGACGGCTAAAGTCATCGTCGGAATGCCGGCGAGCTCCAGCGCGCGCGCCGCTAACCCGATCGATTGATGACAAAGCGTAGAAGCGGGAATCAATAACGCCGCCTGCACTTCATACCGATGCGCCCGCTCAACCAAACCGGGCGCAAGGTCTTCGACGACTCGCGTTGCATTCGGAATGTATCCGCAAAAACTCCAGAAGACCGGATTCAACTGCCCGATGATTCCATTCTTTTCAAACTCGAGCAGCCGGTCAATCGGAACCTGCGTGTTTATGTCTGACTCAATGGCGGTCGGGTCGTAGCCACGAGCTGTAAAAGCAAGATCGCCCGCTTCCACCTCGATCGGTATCTCTTTGAAATTCGAGTCTCCATCCGGCGAATTCGCATCGAACGGCGGCGTTCCCGAGATGTAGAATCCCGCAGACGAAATCAACGCCAGATTAAGCATCGGCAACGCTCGACGCGCCGGCGTGAACGGAGCGCGTCGATTGCGGACCCACGGGTAGTCGTCGAGGTTATCAGATCCTGTGGCGGCACCCTGTTTCCAGCCGTCATACTGCCGCCGCCAATTATCGATGTCTTCAATGATGTCCAACGCGCTTTTCCATCCTTGCGAAATCAATGTCGCACGCCGCGGCCCATCAGGACCAGCGCCACAAGACCGGCAATCATAGCAATCCCGAGCGCTTTCACCGAATAACCGTGCAGTGAGTTGAACTCGATCCGCCGCGGATCGGAGACACTGATCTGGTCGATCGGCAACTCCATCGCCATGCGCAACGCCCGCATCCGCGCGGCGATCCACCAATGGCCCACGGCGGTCGTCAACGCGATCACCGCGAGACAGACAAACTCAATGATCCAACTCGCGCGACTCAAT
>DATANW010000299.1:0-4210 GCA_036266055.1 Pyrinomonadaceae bacterium
AAGGTCGGACTGACGGTCAGTGCTTCTATTCCCGTCGCGGTGATCTCCATCAGTCTCTTCCGCCTGCTGGGCAAAGTCGGCATACGAGAGGCGACGATTCTCGAAAACAATATCGTTCAGACTGCCGGTTCCGCGGGAGAATCGATTGCATTTGGCGTCGGCGTGACGATGCCGGCGATCATGATTCTCGGTTTTGACCTCGAGTTCACGCGCGTCATGCTCGTGGCGACGTTGGGCGGACTGCTCGGCATCCTGATGATGATTCCGCTGCGTCGCGCCCTGATCGTGCAACAGCACGGAATCCTCAAGTATCCGGAAGGAACGGCCTGCGCTGAAGTTTTGAAGGCCGGCGCCTCGCCGGAGTCTCGCGCCGCGGCCGACCCAGTTTATAAAGCCCGAGCGGCTGAATCAGACGACGCCGCCTCGGGCGCGAAGACGATCTTCACCGGTTTTGGCATCGGGCTCGTCTATCAAGTTGCGATGGCCGCGTTGAAGGGCTGGAAAGACACTCCCAGCAAGATTTTTGACTCGCCGTTCAAGGCGGGTTCAGTCTCGGCGGAGATTTCGCCGGCGTTGTTGGGTGTCGGTTACATCATCGGGCCGCGCATCGCGTCGATCATGTGCGCGGGCGGCGTGCTGGCGTACCTGGTGCTGATTCCGGCTATCAAGTTCTTCGGCGAAGGTATGACGACGGCGCTCCCGCCCGGCACCATGCCGATCAGTCAAATGGAGCCTGACGACATTCGCGGCGCTTACGTGCTCTACATCGGCGCCGGCGCCGTTGCCGCGGGCGGAATCATCAGCCTGTTTCGCTCGCTGCCGACGATCTGGCACGGATTGAAAGGCGGGCTCAGCGATCTGCGCGGCGGACAGACAGCGGCGTCGAACGTGCCGCGCACGGACCAGGACCTCTCGATGAAGGTCGTCGTCGGCGGTGTGATCGTGTTGCTGGCGATGATCATGGCGTTGCCGCAGCTTCATCTGCAGTTCAACCTGCTCGGCGCGATACTCATCATCGCTTTCGGTTTCCTGTTCGTGACTGTTTCCTCGCGCCTGACCGGCGAGATCGGGTCGTCGTCGAATCCGATTTCGGGAATGACCGTCGCGACGCTGTTGTTGACCTGTTTGATCTTTCTGATTGTTGGTTGGAGCGGGCCGAGTTACTACGTCACCGCGCTCTCGATTGGCGGCATCGTTTGTATCGCCGCTTCAAACGGCGGCACCACGTCGCAGGACCTGAAGACGGGATTCCTTGTCGGCGCGACTCCGAAGTATCAACAGATCGCGATTCTCGTCGGCGCACTCGCTTCGGCCCTGATCCTTGGGCCAATCCTGCTCCGGTTGAATGACCAGAGCACCGTCTATGTGCCGCAAACCTCATTCAGGGCACTCGAAGAGACGCACAACGTTAACCCGGCGTCAGTCGCAGCCCTGCCGCAGTTCGCGGAAGCCGCGCGTCCGCCGGGCGGTGGAAACTTCCGTCTGCTCAAGAACGAAGCCGGCCCGAACATAGTCGCCGGTCTTGAACCGGGCGAATACCTCGTCGACGACAGTGGTCGCGTAGTCCACAAGGTCGAGCGCAACTTCCCGGCGGATTTGCGGGCCGACATGTCGAATCTTGGTCCGGCGGAACAACCGAAAGCCGGACTCGCCGTGCCTGACACCAACAGTTACAAGACCTGGCACAAGATCCCGGAGGAGAATGGACCTCCCGGCAAATACCTCGTGAACGACCAGGGCGTGCCGGTGTACTACGTCGATCCCGGCATCAACGGCACGCATCGCAAGGCGCCTGATGGTTCTTCGGTGACCAAGTACGACGCACCGAAAGCGACGCTGATGTCCTACATCATCAAAGGCATTCTCAATCAGAGACTGCCGTGGGGACTCGTGCTGCTGGGTGTCATGATCGCGGTCGTGCTGGAAATGTCGGGCATTCCGTCGCTGGCGTTTGCGGTTGGCGTTTACCTGCCGTTGTCGTCATCGAGTCCGATCTTCATCGGCGGCATGGTCCGTTGGCTGGTCGACAAGTATCTGCGCGTGAAATTCCGGAATAAGAAACTCACGGAAGAGGAGTTTGTGGCCGAGACAGACAAGAGTCCGGGTGTGCTGATGGCCTCAGGTTACATCGCCGGCGGCGCGTTGGCGGCGGTGTTCATCGCCTTCTTCGCCGGTCTTTGGAAAGAGCGGAGCGAGGCCATCGAAAACTGGGCCAAAGTTCACAATCCCTTCTTCAAGGGAGACTGGTCCGACCTGCTTTCGATGATACCGTTCATGGTGCTGGTGGTAATTCTTTATCTGGTCGGCCGTGAAGTACTCCTGGCGCCGCGACGGAAACAGACGTAGCAACGTTCAGGAACAGTGGTATAACTGAGGCATGTTGAAGAGAAGTCTAGCCGTCTGCCTGCTGCTCGTTATCGCAAGTGCGGCCTGGTCGACCGCCCTCGCGCAAAATCCGCCGCGTACACCCACCGAAACGACGCGTGCGTTCTACTCGATGTTGCGTGAGAAGAAGTATCGCGAGGCCTTTGCGCTCTCGATCTACCAGCCTGCCGTGGAGGGCCTCTCGGCGCCGGAGTTTGAAGACCTGCGCCCCGATTTCGACAAGATGGCGCAGGCGCTCATCGAGAAGCTGCCCGCGGCCATCGACGTGAGCGGGGAGCAGATTAGCGGCGACATGGCGACTGTGTTTGTGAAAGTGCTCGACGCCGAGGGCAAGGAGAGGATCGAACCCGCGGCGCTAATCAAGACACCGACCGGCTGGGTCGTCGGTGACAAGGAAAGCCTCGATCTCGTCAAGAAGGCCGGCAAGAAGTTTTTTTTCGAAGCGCGTGTCAACGCCCATCACAACGACGTCCAGGACATGATGACGCGCATCTCGCTGGCGCAGGTGCTCTACAGCCAGAGTCATAACAGCAGCTTCGGAAATATGGCTGAACTGATTGCCGCCGGCGTGATTCCCAAGGACATCGAGGGAACTGAAAGCACCGGTTATCGCTTCCAGATTAATCGTTCGGCTGACGCAAAATCATGGTATGCGACCGCCGAGCCGGTCGAGTACGGCCGCACCGGGCGACTCTCGTTCTATCTCGACGCGTCAGGTGTGCGCAGTGGCGACGCAGGCGGAAAACCGTTGAGCATCAAGAACAATTAGGCTTTCGCTTTATCTGTGTTTTCTTTTACGTGTGTTTCCCGCTTGCGGGAGGTCAGCGAGAAAGAGGATTTTAAAAATTTTCTTTTTCCATGTGTCTCGCGCTTGCTAGAATCAAACCAGGCGATTTCTCCCGACCGCCTCTTCGGCGATGCCCCACCTCAGTTGGTCCGAGCTACTTAGTGGTTTCACAAGATGTCGGAACTGCCGCGCAGAATCGTGTCGAGTTTACGTCGCTTCATTGGCAACCGGCGCCACAGCAAGCGTGTGCAGACGCGTCTGACGTTTACCTTGAGCATTTCAGATCCGCGAGTTAACTCGAACGGTTCGCGCCGTCTGCCGGCGCTCAACGGTCACACGCTCGACATCAGTCGCACGGGCCTCGCGCTGATCGTCCCGGCGATTCGCATTGGCGAACACTACCTCGCCGGAGCGGATCGCAAGCTGCACGTTAAGCTTGATCTTCCTACTGGACCAGTCGAGATGAAAGTGGCGACGGTGAGGTACGAGAGTCTGGAAGAAAGCCGCGACGAGACGGGTTACCTCATCGGCGCGCGTATCGCGGAGATGTCGGACCAGGACCGCGCGAGTTTCGACAGTTACATTGCCAAGCTACTAAAGCGGGCCCCGGCCGATTAGCCTTTTTGTGGCTAATACTCACTCGAATCGCAGCATCCCAAACGCTTCCGGAACATGGTAATTCGGTTCGGGCGTCCTCGTCGGCCGCCAGGCGAGATAACGTTCCGGCGCCTCTGGTCCAACACAGCGAAAGACATTGGCGCGCCAGACGTCGGCTTTTACGGGTTTCGGGATTGCGTCGCTCCACGGGATGCGGATCGCAATTTCCACGGATTGCGGTTCGATGCGCGCGGCGACCTGCATGCCCGAGTGATACTCCCAATCAGTTTCTCGTCCGGTGGGTGTCACAAGGATCCCGAGGTCCAGCCATTCGCCGGTCGGCGCCGCTTCAAACTCAAAATAGCGTTCCGGATGCGCCGCATCGGGCGCCAGAAAGATCTCGCAAACGTCGCGGTCCCAGAGACCGAGAGTCTTCCGATC
>DATANW010000300.1:0-4322 GCA_036266055.1 Pyrinomonadaceae bacterium
GCGTTGAATGATCTGTCCGAACCAGCCGCTGTTTTGCGACGCGTACAGACGGTTCGGATCGGCGGCGGATCCTTTTAAGTGATAAATCTCCCAGCCGGCGAAGTGCGGCCCGCTCACGTCCCACTGCTCACGTTTTCCGTCGGAGTTCAAAATAAATGCGCCCTTGCGGGTGCCCACGAGTACTCTTACATTGCTCATCTTTTCGTATCCTTCTTTAGTTAACTTAAAGCAGAATTCGACTCTTCATTGTTAAGTCGACCGGCAACCGCCGAAATCGACAATCCTCGCGAACATTTTTACGTGAGGCGATGTTAACGCAAAGCTCAGGGTTTGAGACGTTTTTTATAGAAGTCGCCGTAACAACTCTCCAAACATCATCCTGTATAATGCCCGCCCTAAATCACCTTGCGTTGCGGAAAAGAGTCTTCAGACACATGGATCGTCGAACAATTTCACTGCTGCTGTTTTTAATTCTCAGTCTCTCATCGATAACAACTAACGCGCAAAACTGGCCGTCGTTCCGTGGACCAAACGCTTCGGGTGTTGCGGACGGATCGAAACCACCGGTCAACTGGGATGTCGGAAAAGCAACGAACGTACTGTGGAAGACCAGCATTCCGGGTCTTTCACACGCGAGCCCAATTGTCTGGGACAACTACATCTTTGTAATCACCGCGGTCAGCAGCAATCCGAAGCCGACATTCGTCGCGAAAGATCGCGGTATCGGCCTCGCCGTCGACGACGTCAAACACACCTGGATGATCTACGGCCTGGACAAACGCACCGGCAAGGTGCTTTGGTCCAACACTGCTTACGAAGGCGTGCCGCGGGCGAAGCGTCACGTCAAAGCAACGCAGGCTAACTCCACACCGGTAACCGACGGCCGCTACGTCGCGGTAGTGTTCGGTTCCGAAGGCCTCGCGTGTTACGACCTCAAAGGCAAATTGCTGTGGAAACAGGACCTCGGCGTCTTGAATCCGGGTCTTTGGGACGACAAAGAGTCGTCGTGGGGACACTCGAGCAGTCCGATCATCTACCGCGACCTTGTGATCGTTCAGGCAGACGGTCACAAACAGTCGTTCATCGCCGCCTTCAACTTGAAAGACGGCAAGCAGGCGTGGCGCGTAGAACGCGACGAGATCACTTCATGGTCCACGCCGACGATCTATCAAGGCGCAAATCGTACGGAAATAATTGCCAACGGCGGACGATTTATTCGCGGCTACGATCCGCTGACGGGCAAGGAGCTCTGGCGGTTTGCCGACAACGACACGCAAGTGAAAATGCAGGCGCCGCTCGTCGCGAACGATCTGATCTACATCACGGGCGGCTATCCACCGGGACGCCCGATGTACGCGTTTCGTCCCGGTGCCGTCGGCGATATCTCACTCAAGTCAGGCGAAGAGAAGAACGACTTTATCGCGTGGCGGTCCAGCAACGGCAGTCCTTACACACCGACGCCGCTCATCTACGGCGATCAGCTCTACGCGCTGGCCGATAACGGCGTGCTCAGCTCTTACGACGCAAAGACCGGCGAACTGATCTATCAACAGCGACTGCCGAGTTCGTTCAGTGCATCGCCAGTTGCGGCGGACGGCAGACTGTATCTTGCGAGCGAAGATGGCGACGTCTTTGTCGTGAAGACGGGCAGACAATATGAGTTGTTGTCGCGGAACGTGATGGGCCAGCCGCTGATGGCGACGCCGGCCCTCTCACAAGACATGCTGATCGTGCGTGGTGAAAATGCGATCTACGCACTCGGCGAACGTAAGTCCGCGAAGCAGTAACGCGCAGGATGAGGACGTAATTTAGTGTGCAGACTTCGTCTGGCTCGCCTTCGTTTCAGCCGGTGCAGGCGCTGCCGGTAGGTCTGTATTGAATATGTCTGCCACACACTTCCAACTGCCGTCAGCCTGTTTCTTCCACACTTCTAAATATTTGCCTTTGTCGGTCTTCGGTTTGCCGCTCGCATCGGTCTCGTTGATCTCGTAGGTTCCAGTGACGTAACCCAGATCGCTCGAGCTGGCTACTTCAACTTTCGTCGCCTTCCAGCCGCCGCCAAAACCGGGCAGGCTGAACATTCCCTTCCACATTTCGCGCGCGGCCGCTTTGCCCTTCAACACCGGGCTGTTCGACGGCATCACCAGCGCATCGTCCGAGTAAAACGAAATCGTCTTATCGATGTCCTTCGCGCCGGCGGCTTCAGACCACGCGGCGTCAAGACTTCTCAAAGTGCTTTCGTCCGCGGCGCGCGTATCGGCCACAGTCTTCGTTTGGCAAGCACTCGCCAGCGACGACAACGCAACGAGAACGCAAGTGGTCACAATTAAAAACGTTCTGGACATAGAAAACCTCAGTTTGGGAGTGAACAGAGCGCGTAAACCCTATGGGCGACTTCCGACAAAGTCAACACGCATTCAGGAGAATAGCTTTTCCTGTCGCGCTCACGTATTTTCTCAACCGTCGTTCCAAACGGCCCTTACTCAAGGAGAACCATGAAATTAACAATTCTGATTCTTGCCCTCGTCTTGTTCAGCAACGCCGCAATGGCCCAGCGCACTTCACCGCCTTCAAAAGCTGAACTGGCGCAGATCACTGAGCGTGGCCGGCAGTTGGCCCAGTACGACGTCGCTGCCTGGTATGCGACGGATGCCGTAGTCGCAACGAAACCGGAAGAAGGTTTAGTGAAGCGATACATCGCGAAGAAAGAAGGCGACGGGTGGACCGTTATGTTCGGCCGCTTGAACGATGCGGGCGACAAGTTCCTCATCGCCTTTGAAGCCACGCAAGGCGCAACGCCGAAAGAGTTCACCGTCAAGAAAAACAATCCGGCGAAGGAAGACACCGGCTTCTTTCTTTCAGCGGCAAAGGCGATCGACACGTCGCTGGCCGAATTCAAAGGTGAGGAACGAACGTACAACGTCGCCGTCTTGCCTGCTCCCTCGAACCAGTTTCACGTGTATGTCATTCCGGCACAAACGAAAGAGAATGTCTTTCCCCTGGGTGGAGACGTTCGCTACCTGGTATCAGCGGACGGTTCAAAGATCATCGAAAAACGTCAGTTGCACAAAGCGATCATCGACTTCTCCTTTCCGCCCGATAACACGCCTGCTGCCGGCTATCACATCGCGGTCCTGGACGACATACCCGAAGACACCGACGTCTTCCACGTCCTCTCCCGACGTCCTTCCGTGCCGCAATACGTGGGGACAAAGCAGTACGTCTTCTTGATCGCAACTGATGGAACGGTGAATTACCTGATGACGATGGAAGAGTTCAGGAAGAAGAAAAGTAATTGAAGCTGCACGTGGCAGGCAATCAAGACCGCGAAACCAAAGCCGAAATTACCGTTGATGGATCAGTTGTTGGAAAAACAAAAAGCAGGAACGTTAGCCGACCATGTCCAGGGAGGCATGAAAGGCTCCAAGAAATAGTCTCCGATCTGATACGCCCCGAACGCAAAAGCCATGAAGATGATTGCCGGCCTCACGCGGCGCGAGTTAAAATTCGCGCTGCGTAACAGGCCGCAACCCGTCCGCGGAAAGGGCTGAGCCCACCTGACTTCTGTTTCTACAAACTCGATCTTCTTTTGGCCTGCGTGCGGACACAGGCAATAACGAAAGGAGATCAAAATGTCTGATTCCACACCTCGTCTGCCCGATCGTCCTTCGCTCGAACAACTTCGAAAACGTGCCAAGGAATTGCTGCGACAACTACGCGATGCGGATCCGTCCGCTACTGAACGTCTTCGCAAATACAAAGCAAACGTTTCCGATCCGATTCTGGCGGACGCGCAGTTTGTAATCGCTCGCGAACACGGTTTTGAGAGTTGGCCCAGGCTCGTTTATCACTTTCAGTCAGCCGAACCTTCAGAGCTCGAACAATCTCGCCGCATTGCTGAAGATCTCGTACGCGTCTACAACTCAGCCGATGCGGAAGCCGCCACCCGCCTGAACGATCTGTTCCACAGCGCGCTCGACGTCGAACAGATTCGCGATTTCATTCGCGACAAGCTGTTCAATGCTCCCGACACGCAAACACGCATCGACAATTTCACGCTCATCGATGCGCAACTTGTGGTCGCGCAACTCTGCGGTTTCAAAGACTGGAAGGAGTTAGAGCTGTCAACGGTTCAAAGCGCGAGCGATCCACACTCGGCGCCGTTCGTCTTAAACTCGAAACCGCCTTTCTACCGCATCGATTGGACCACCAACAGCATCGAACCGCGCCAACCCATGTCGACGAAAGACTGGGAGGACGTCTGTTCGGTAATCAGGGAGTTGGGCATCACCGCGATCAACTCCGCGGGTCTCATCGGAGAC
>DATANW010000301.1:0-2620 GCA_036266055.1 Pyrinomonadaceae bacterium
GTTTGTCGACCTGGATACCGGAAGCCGCGACGATGCACTCTCTTTCTCAATTAGTGCGCTGCGATCTTGCTTCGATCGTTTCAACGTCAAGCTCACCTGCGCCCGGCGCGGCGATTCGCTGCTAGCCGATTTCCATTACGACTCGTCCGTGCTGCGTGAAGCAGACGTCCGTCGTATCTGCGAGCAGTTTAACCAGTTGCTGCTCAGCGCGACGGAGCACCCGGAAACATTAATCGGCAAACTGGAAATCATCAGCGACAGCGAACATCAGCGGCTGGTGTTTGCCTTCAACGACACGCGCGCCGATTACGCGTCCGACAAAACGATTCACCAACTACTTGAAGAGCAAGCCGCGCGGACGCCCGATGACGTGGCAGTCGTTTTTGCAGATCAACAGTTGACTTACGCGGAACTGCACTCGCGCGCTAATCAACTGGCCCACTACCTGCGCGCCCTCGACGTTGGACCGGAGGTGCTCGTCGGAATTTACATGGAGCGTTCGCTTGAAATGCTCGTCGGTATGCTCGGCGTGCTCAAAGCGGGTGGCGCTTACGTTCCGCTCGATCTTACGTATCCGCAGGAACGTCTTGCCTTCATGTTGCAAGACGCACGCGTTTCGGTGGTCCTTGCTCAAGACGCCACCGCCGAACGACTCCCCGACACGGAAGCGACAGTGCTCCCGCTCGATGGTTACTGGCCGATGATCGAGGCCGAGAGCGAAGAAACACCTGACGGCGGAGCAGCGCCGGAGAATGCCGCCTACGTCATCTACACCTCGGGCTCGACAGGCAAGCCAAAAGGCGTGGTCATTCCGCACCGCGGTCTCGTCAATTATCTGAGTTGGGCCATCAAGAACTACAGAGTATCGGAAGGGCGCGGAGCGACCGTGCATTCGCCATTGGGTTTCGATCTGACGGTGACAAGCATCTTCACGCCGCTGCTGGTCGGACGCAGTGTGGCACTCGTTCCCGAGTCACAGGGACTTGAAGGCTTCAACGCGATCCTGCGCCAGGAGAAGAACCTCAGCCTCGTCAAGCTCACACCTTCGCATCTCGAACTGCTGAACCAGATGGTTTCGCCTGAAGACATCGCCGGCACAACCAACGTGCTGATCGTCGGCGGCGAGGCGCTCTGGTACGAGACAGTGGACTTCTGGCGCACGCATGCACCCGAAACTCGCATCATCAACGAGTATGGTCCAACGGAAACAGTGGTCGGCTGCTGCGTCTATGAAGTTGCAGACGAGAAGACAAACTCCGCCGCCGTGCCGATTGGCCGTCCGATCGACAACGCGGAGATCTACGTGCTCGACAAGTACATGCAACCGGTGCCGGCAGGAGTCTTGGGAGAGATCTACATCGGCGGTGTGCAGTTGGCGCGTGGATATCTGGGTCGACCCGATCTCACGGCTGAACGTTTTATTCCGCACCCGTTTGCGTCCGAGCCAGGACAGAGAATGTATCGCACAGGCGACGTCGCGCGTTTCCTCGCGAACGGTGAAATCGAGTACGTCGGCCGCACGGACCAGCAGACGAAGATTCGTGGTTATCGCATCGAGTTGGGTGAGATTGAAGTCTTGCTGGCCCAACACGAAGCGGTGCGGGAAGTGGCCGTGATCGCGCGCGAAGACGTGATCGGCGACAAGCGTATCGTCGCCTACGTCGTAATGATCGGAGATCAGGAGTCGTCGACTGCCACGCTCCGTCATTTCCTGCAGGAGCGCTTGCCGGACTTCATGATGCCGTCGGCGTTCGTGGTGATGGACGCGCTGCCGCTTTCTCCAAACGGAAAAATCGATCGCAACCTGCTGCCGATGCCCGGACTCAGCCTGGGGAGTCGGGAAGAGACTTACGTCGAACCACGCACAGCGCTGGAACGGATCCTCGCGACGGTTTGGTCCGAGACGATCGGCGTTGAGCGTGTCGGCGTGCAGGACAACTTCTTCGAGTTGGGCGGGCACTCGCTGCTCGCGACGCAGGTGCTCGCACGCGTGCAGGAAGATTTTCAGGTCGATCTTCCTTTGCGCATCATGTTTGAAGGTATGACGGTTGAGCAGATGGCCCAGGCCGTCCTCGAGAACGAAGCGGTGCCCGGGCAGAGCGAGAAAATCGCGCAGGCGCTGCTGAAAATCGAGAGTATGTCGGAAGCAGAATTTGCCGAGGCCCTCCGACAAAAGAGAGGTTTAGATGAGAGTGAAGGACGCAGTCAAAAAGCGTGAACTCGTAGCTTTCCTGCTGGAAGAAGAGGGAATCACACTCGCTCCAGCCGAGCGCATCACGCGGCGCACGGGGCGCGAGCGCGCTCCGCTCTCCTTCGCGCAGCAGCGCCTGTGGTTCCTCAACGAGTTTGCGGGCGGCACGTCAGCTTACAACATCAGTCTCGCGCTTCTCGTCGGAGGGCGTATCGATGCGGCTGTGTTCGAACGCGCGTTGAACGAGATCGTCCGTCGTCATGAAGTTCTTCGCACGACGTTTACCAGCAGCGGCGGGCTGGCGGAGCAGGTGGTCCATCCATCGCTTCACCTCGAGCTTCCGCTGATAGATCTCAGCTCGTTGTCTCAACAAGAACGACTGGTCGAGGTAGAGAAGATGGCGCGGCAGGAGGCGGAAGAGCCATTCGA
>DATANW010000302.1:0-21758 GCA_036266055.1 Pyrinomonadaceae bacterium
TGATTCTTTTCCTCGTCACTTTCATCGTGAACGGTATCGCCCGGCTGCTCGTGTGGAACGTCACGAGAAAGACTGGCGGCGTGGGCAGGGCGGCGTAAATGACGAACAGCGATCGACTGCGACGTTCGACCAGCGCGGTGATGACTGCGTTGACGGCGCTGTGCACGGTGCTCGCGGTTGGCGCTCTGCTGACGATTCTGTCGTACATCGCGTGGCAGGGAATCGGGTCGATCAACCTTCAGTTCCTGATCGATCGACCACGTCCGGTGGGCGAGGGCGGCGGCATCGGCAACGCGATTGTTGGTTCGTTGGTGCTGCTGGCGATCTCGTCGGTTATCGGCTTGCCACTCGGAATCGCCGTCGGCGTTTACTTGTCGGAAGTCGGCACGGGACGGTTTTCCGGCGCGGTGCGATTCCTCGTCGACACGCTAACCGGCATTCCGTCGATTGTGACCGGAGTTTTTGTTTACGCCGTTCTTGTGTTGCCGATGAAGCACTTTTCGGCGTTCGCGGGCGGCGTTGCGTTGGCGATGATCATGGTCCCGATCGTCGCCCGCACGACGGAGGAGATGCTGAAGCTGGTACCGCACAGTTTGCGCGAAGGCGCATTGGCATTGGGCGCGCCGCAGTGGCGCATGACGCTGGGGGTGATCATTCCCGCCGCGGCGCCCGGCATTGCAACCGGAGCGATGTTGGCGATTGCGCGTGTCTCGGGTGAAACGGCGCCGCTGTTGTTTACCGCGTTTGGCAGCCGCTTTTTTCCGACCTCGCTGAACGAACCCATCGCGTCGCTGACGGTGCAGATTTATAACTACGCGATTTCGCCGTACGACGAATGGCACGCGCAGGCCTGGGCCGCGACCTTGGTGCTGATGACCCTGGTGCTCGGCATCAACATTATCGTTCGGTTCTTAACGCGAAAAAGATTTTAGCCACGAAAAGGCACAAAAAAACGCAAGCCAGGAAGCATGCAAACAGTAGCGCCAAAAATCGAACTGCCGGAGAAACGCGATGAATGGTCCGCCGTGCAACGATCCAGCAAGGTGAAGGTCGCCGTCAACGATCTCAACTTCTTTTACGGTCGTGCGCAGGCGCTTCACAACATCTCGCTGGAGATCCCCGAACGCATCGTCATGGCGTTCATCGGACCATCCGGCTGCGGCAAGTCGACGTTCCTGCGCACCCTGAACCGCATGAACGACGTGATACCCGCAACGCGCGTGAACGGCAAGGTGCTGATCGACGATCACGACATCTACGCCCCGGGAACGGACGTCGTCGAGTTGAGACGCAAGGTCGGTATGGTGTTTCAGAAGTCGAACCCGTTTCCGAAGTCGATCTTCGACAACGTCGCGTACGGCTTAAGAATCAACCGCATGACAAACAGCAGTTCGGAACTCGCGGGCCGCGTCGAGCAGGCGCTGAAGGACGCGGCGCTGTGGAACGAAGTGAAGGATCGTTTGAAGATGTCGGCGCTGAGTCTGTCCGGCGGCCAACAGCAACGCTTGTGCATCGCGCGAGCACTCGCGATTCGTCCTGAGGTACTATTGATGGACGAACCCGCTTCGGCGCTCGATCCGATCGCGACTTCGAAGATCGAAGAGCTGATTTTCGACTTGAAGAAGCAGTACACGATCGTAATCGTGACCCACAACATGCAGCAGGCGGCGCGCGTTTCCGACACCACTGCTTTCTTCCTGTTGGGTAAGTTGATCGAAGTCAACACGACTGAGAAGATGTTCACGGCCCCCAATGAAAAGTTAACTGAAGACTACATTACCGGAAGGTTTGGCTAGACACGGATTTAAGCTATGGATTTGCACCGTCATCTCGACGACGAACTGAGTTCACTACGCGATCGCGTCCTGCTGCTGGGCGGCGAGGCGGAGCAGGCCCTCGCGCGCGCCATGTTCGCTCTCGGTGAGCGCGACAGCGAAGTTGCGCGAGAGGTGCTCGACCACGACGATCAGGTCGACCAGCTCGAAGTGGAGATCGATCGCCAGTGCATCGACATCATCGCCCTGCGCCAACCCGCTGCCCGCGACCTGCGCTTCGTGATATCGGTCGCAAAGATGGCGCCCGTGTTGGAACGAATCGCCGATCACGCCTGCAACATCGCCCGCGCGGCAATCGATTTGAACAACGAACCGGAGCTGAAGTCGGTCATCGACTTGAACCGCATGGCCGATCACGCGCTGAAGATGCTGCGCGCCGCCCTCGACGCGTTTACCTCGAGTGACGCGATCGCCGCACGTGAAGTTATCAAGAGCGACCAGGAAATAAATGATCTCTACAACCATACCTTTCATCGTCTGATCGAGTTGATGGTGACTGAGCCGGCAACGGCGACGCGTGACGCGCGCCTGTTGTTCGTCGCGAAGCACCTCGAGCGGATCGGCGATTACGTCACCGATATATGCGAATTAACGGTTTACATGGCGGAAGCGGCGTTCATCAAACACACGACCTAGTTATGACTCGTCCAATCCTGATCATCGAGGATGATGCCGACATCTCGGAGAGTTTGAAGTACAACTTCGAACGTGAAGGATTGGCGGCAGTGACGGCGCCCACGGGAGAAGCGGGACTCGCGGCCGCGCTGAACGAACGCGAACCACCGCGACTCATAATTCTCGACCTGATGCTGCCGGGAATGAGCGGGATCGAATTGTGTCGTCGCCTGCGACGTGAACCGGCGACGAGACGCACGCCAATCATCATGCTGACCGCGAAAGCGTCCGAATCCGATCGAGTGACTGGTCTCGACCTCGGCGCCGACGACTACATCACGAAGCCATTCTCGGTCCGTGAGCTACTGGCACGCGTTCGCGCCGTGATGCGTCGTGCCGACGAGACGATGGGCAAGACTTATGAAGACGATCATCTGTCCATCGACTTCGATGACATCCGCGTGAGTTGCGACGGCACGCGAATCAAGCTGACCAACAAGGAATTCACGCTGCTTTCGGTCCTGGCGCGTAGCGCCGATCGCGTCGTCACGCGTCAGCAGTTGCTGGATAGCGTTTGGGGCTACAGTTATTATGGCGATGCGCGCACGCTCGATGTGCACATTCGCCGCCTGCGCCAGAAACTCGACAAGTGCGGCGATTGCATCGAGACCGTGGTTGGCGTTGGTTATCGCTTCGTTGGTTGTCATACCAACTGAAAAGGATATTGGTTTTTGATCTGTGTGGTCTGAGGTTCTTAAGTCTATCTTCCGCCGCCGGAGCAACACGAGTAGAACGGATGCGCCGGATCTGACTCAATCACCGGAGAGTTTTGCCGTCAGCTCGTTGTTCGAAGCGACGATGGGCAGCATGCGCGAAGGCTTGCTGGTGGTCGACAAAGACATGCGGGTCGTGGCGTCGAACTCCGCGGCGCATCGACTCTTCAATCCGTCGCTGCCGCGATTGAACTCGCAACGCCTGACGGAGTTGACGCGCAACCCGGCGATCTACAGCGCGTTTCTCGACGGTCTTAAAGGCGTCGAAAGCAGCGGCGTGAAAGTGGAGACGCATGGACCGGAACGGCAGGTGTTCGATCTTCGCGTCGTGCCGATCGGCGGCAACGGCAAGGGACCGGAAGGAGCGCTCGGCGTCTTCTTCGACATCACGCGCACCGAACGTCTCGAACTCGTCAGACAGGAATTCCTTTCCAACGTGTCGCACGAACTGCGCACGCCGCTGACCGCGATCCTCGCCTTTGTCGAAACACTTGAAACGGGCGCGATGGACGATCCGGAAAGCGCGCAACGGTTTCTCGCGATCATCCGCCGGAATGCTTCGCGAATGCATGGTCTGATCGACGACATTCTCGAACTCACTGCAATCGAAGGCGGCAACGTCACGCTGCGTGCGGTGAGTGTGGATTTGCATGAGCTGGTGGCGGAGGTATGCGCGTCGTTTGCGGCGAAGGCGACCGCGCATGGCGTATCTCTGGTCAACCAAGTCGAGCCTGCCGTGATGGTTTACGCCGACGGCCGGCGTCTCGAACAGATGCTTACGAACCTGATCGACAACGGCATCAAGTTCAGTCGCGAGGGTGGTACCGTCACGATTCGCCATGAAGCAGGATCGCGTGATCGGATAGTCGTCGAAGACAACGGCGACGGTATTCCAGCGCAGCATGTGGAACGACTCTTCGAGCGTTTTTACCGGGTCGACCGGGCGCGGTCGCGAGATATGGGGGGGACAGGTCTCGGGCTCGCGATCGTCAAACACCTGGCGCTGCTTCACGGGGGCGAGGTGACGGTCGATTCTGAGCTCGGAAAAGGCACGATTTTCACCATCCACCTGCCAAAACGCTCATAAAACATCAATTTTTTGCGTCCTCAAATAAGGTGTAAAACAATGTTGTCAATGGTGGCGAGGTTTGCCATAATGCGTCCGCACTCTTGCCTCCGAAACAGTCCCCGACGCCCCAACTCACCTCAAATCAGTTAGTCGTCTGGGGAGAGGAATATGCCACGAATTCGAAGAGCCGTTCGTTCTGTATCGCCGTTCGTTAATGGGTTGGCTGGAGCAGCAGTGAAAGCCGTCGCAACCAGCGTCGCTCTTGGCGCGGTCGTGGTTGCGGTCATGCACTACATGGGTCTACCCGTGCCCAGCGGGCATGACCTGCTTGGCGGACTTTCACGACTGGTTCGCGGCCTCTCGTGAGCAGCGGTCGCTAAAACGTGAACACGAGTTGCGGCTGCCAGCGGTACGTCGTCGGCGCGAAGTCGCCGAGCGGCACGAAGAAGTTTGGATACTGTCCGCTGCGCCGCAACGAGCTCTGAATGTAAATCAGGTTCTGGAAAGTCACCCTCCGCGAGATACCGTAATCAAACCGAAAATGATGGGTGCGGATGTTGACGCCCGTGTTTGTGCCGAGGTCGTCGTCGGTCAACTGTGAGATGAGGGCATTGGCGCCTTTGATCGCGAAGACGTACTGAAACATTAGGTCGCCGCGTTTCGCGATTCGTCCCAGTTGCAGCGAGGTGAGCATTGCGTCTCGTTCATTCAGACCGGTAGCGACGTTGCGCGCGAGCTGCACGTCAAATCGCACCGGGAAGTCGTGCGTTCCATACTTCCAGCCCGAGTAGTTGAGACGATAAGTGGCGCGGGCGATCTGAAAACCTGGCGCCGTGTAGATTGCGCCGCCGGGAGTTGTGGTGGCGTTACCGGTGCCGGGCAGTGGCCCTGAGAGTGCGAGGCCGAGTCCCGGTTGGATCAGCAGGACAAGACCTTCCAGTGTCGACGCGAGTTGGATCTGATTAGGCTGGCGGTAGATTTGAACATCGCCGCCGAATTGACTGGACCACCGATCGTTGAACGTTTGGTTCGCGAGCACGCCCTGATGGAACAGGTTTGCGGATCGCCCGGTCGAGCCGACGACGGCGCCGGCCCGTGCGAGGGCGCTGTTCGGCTGAACTACTGCGACGACGGGGTTCGTCAAAATGTACTGGCCGGCACGGAATTCCAAACTCGTCACTTTGAAAGCATTGTGATTGAGTGGAACCGTGAAGCGTTCGTTGAAACCGTTGAAGCGAATGTCGTCGTCGAACAGAAAACGCGAGTTATCGGCGAAGACGTCCAGTACGCGGCCCGCCTGAAGCTGAATAGATTTGGTTGGTCGATAATCAACCCAGATCTCGCTGATCGAGAACGGCGGGCGTGCGCCAAGCGAAGTGAAGTCTTGATTCGTCGAGAGCGGATTGTTGACCGGGCCGGTCGCGAGTTGTGCGTGAAACGTCAGGTTCTCGTAGATGTTGGCGTCGAAGTTGAGACGAAAGCGATAACGGGCACGCGCGTTTTGCACGTGTTCGAGCGGTGGATCCGGTGGCTCACTGGCGGAGCGGAAGATGCCGTCAAAGCGGAGCCGGAAGTCGCCACTCAGGCGAATCGGTCCGATCTTCTTGACGTCACTTTCAACTTGCGCGACTCGCTGTTCGACCGTTTGCGTCTTTGCTTGCGCTTGCGCTTGCGCTTGCGCTTGCGCTTGCGCGGGCGCTTGGGCTTGCGCCGGTGCTGGGGCTGCCGCGATCGTCCGCGAATCCAGCGCGGCCTTTGGTGTCGCCTCCGATTCTTTGACCGTCGCGGCGAGCGGTTGTGCGGAGAGTTTTTCGAGCAACGTGTGAATCGCCTGTTGTTGCTCGGCAATGGTCTTTTGTAACTGATCTAACTTGGAATTCTGGCGTTCCAGTTCGCTTTCGAGAACTCGAATGCGCTCGGCGACGCTGGAATCCGCAGGATCTGTGGGTTTGATTTGTTCCTGAGCCAGCGCCGGGTGGCAGGCCAATGCGATAACCGCGACAACCGCGAGCAGTAACGCCGATTTCATCATCGGAATCCTCGATTAGTTTTTTGATGGTCTCGGAAGAACGCCGTAGCATATGACGGCTGCCTTAATTCTGTCTTGCTGCGAGATTACATCCGTGTGAACAGACATTCTTTGTGCTTTTTGTGGTAGTCGTTGACAATAATCTCGAGCGCCGCTTACTATTTTCCCGTTCATAAACTTCTCCCGCTCTTCCTGCAAACGAGGACGATGCTTCTTCAGGAAGTTACGACTACTACAGTTCAGACAGTCGGCAGCCCTATTACAGCCTATTGGCCGGTAATGGTGTTTTTTGTCGTCGCCGTGATCTTTCCCGTGCTCCCGATCGTGCTCGGACGGTTCCTGCGGCCGATCAAGTATGAGAAAAACAAGATGCGGCCTTACGAGTGCGGCATCGATCCGACGACCGAGGCGCACGAGCGATTCACGGTGCGGTACTACATCGTCGCGATGCTCTTTCTGATCTTCGACGTTGAGACGATCTTTCTCCTGCCGTGGGCAATCATCTTCATGGGAGATGACTTTTCGTTTACCAAGTTTGCGCTGATCGAGATGTTTGTGTTCATCGGGATCCTGATCGTTGGTTACTATTACGCATGGCGCAAGGGCGCGCTCGAGTGGGCGTGAAAACACTGCCGATTGGCGATTGCCAAATGCCAATTGGCTTTTCGCGTCAGTAGCACTAAACCAGCAAGAGGCAGATCGCGAAACGATTTGAGAATCGGCAATCGGCAATTGCCAATCGGCAATACTTTATGGCTGAACACGAAGAAGGATTTGTACTAACCACCGTCGATTCGATCATGAACTCGATTCGACGCAGCGTCGGCGCGAAGACGGTCGACATCGCGGCGCCGGTCGTCAACTGGGCGCGCAAATCGGCGTTATGGCCCATGACTTTCGGCCTCGCTTGTTGCGCGATTGAGATGATTGCCACCGGCGCGGGACGTTTCGACATCGATCGCTTCGGTGCGGGCGTGTTTCGGCCCAGTCCACGACAAAGTGACTTGATCATTATCGCCGGCACCGTTACTTTGAAGATGGGCCCGGTCGTCCGTCGCGTGTACGACCAGATGCCGGAACCGAAATGGGCCATCGCAATGGGCGCGTGTGCTTCGACCGGCGGGCCATTCGATTCCTATTCCACCATGCAGGGTGTCGATCGTTGTATTCCGGTCGACGTTTACATCCCAGGTTGTCCGCCGCGACCCGAAGCTCTCCTGTACGGCCTGATGCGGTTACAGGACATCATCATGCGGGAAGCCCCCTCCGCGTATATCTTTGAAAGTGACGGCACCGTCCACCGCCAGCGCGCGTTTGACGACGAACCCGTGCCGGGCGCGGTTGCCGAATCCGATCGTGCGGCATTGCCCCTCTGAGTCCTGATCCTCCAGTTCACACTTGTTTTCGAGGAGCATAATTATGAGAAAAATATCGCCCGTCGTGATGGCCCTCGTGGCCATTTTTGCGCTTGTGAGCGTTTCGTCGCTTGCAAGCGCGCAAACCAAAAAGTCCACAACCAAGCGGGCCGCGCCGTTGATTCCGGTCGGCACCAACCTGAAGATCCGCATCAACGACACACTTTCCAGCAAAGAAAATCGCGTCGGCGATCGCTTTACCGCCACCGTGATCGATCCGAGTCGTTTCGACGAAGCAACCGTCTCCGGTCATATCAGCTCGATTCAGAAGTCAGGCAAAGTAAAAGGCCGGACGAGCATGAACCTCGCATTCGATTCGGTTCAGTTGCGCGACGGACGCCGGGGTGTGCTGCACGGATACGTCACGCGTGTTTACGGCGACGATGCGGGAAAAGCTGACAACGAAGGCGGCATCCAGTCAGGTAGCCGGACCAATCAGACCGTCAAGCGAACAGGCATTGGCGCCGGCGTGGGCGCGATCATCGGCGGCATCGCCGGTGGCGGCAAAGGCGCGGCGATCGGTTTGATCGTGGGTGGCGCCGGCGGCGCCGGGTCGTTGGCCGTGAAGGGAAGCAAGGAGTTGAAGATCGAATCCGGCACGGAGATGCTGGTCCACGTAACGCGGTAACACGGATTCACAAACAACCAGGCTGTGGATGCCATCCGCGCATCCGCGGCCTTGTTTTTTGGAAGAAACTCGAATTTACCGGCGTCTAAGGATTACTGATGTGATTAGCGGGGGACCGAATGGAGCGGCGCGCGGCAATGGCTGAACAGCTCATAAACGGACAGGTGATCGAAGCCTGCCAGCAGGGCGACCGCGACGCTTTTCAGAGTTTGTTCGAAGCTTACAAAGACAAGGTGTTTTCCATTGCCGTCTACTCGTCGGGCGGCGATCGCGCGTTGGCGGAAGACGTGACGCAACAGGTCTTTTTGAAGTTGTTCACAGCCATTCGCCAGTTTCGTGGAGACTCGGAGTTTACGACCTGGCTATACCGGCTGGTGGTCAACGCGTGTCTCGACGAGCGACGCCGTCGCCGGCGACTGCTGCCCTGGGACACCACCGTTGCTATGAGTAATCCGAGTGAAAAGAAACCGCAGGAACGGCAGTACGCGCGGCTCGAAGTAGCGGAGGCGGTGCGCGTCGCGATCGAAGACTTGAAGCCGAAGTTTCGGCTGCCGATCCTGCTGAAGTACATCGAGGGATTGTCGTACGAGGAGATTGCCGAGGTGATGGGATGTTCGAAGGGGACCGTTGCGTCGCGGCTGAATCGCGGTCACAGTCAGTTGGCGAAGCGACTGTCGCACTTGAACAATCCCGCGCTGTGGGGTGAATGATGTTTTCAAAACACGTCAGCAAAGATATATCAGCCTATTGTCATGGAGAGCTTTCGAGTGAGGCCTCGAAGCAGTTTGCGGAACATATTATTTCGTGTGTCAGGTGTAGAACGAAATTTGAAGAGATCAAGCTCGGGATCAAGCTGGCAGAACAATTGCCGCAACTGACCGCGCCGGATTCGTTGTGGTCTGAGATTGAGTCTGCACTCGGGAGACAAACTGAAACATCGGCGCACGTTGTTTACATGAGACCGTCATCGTCGTGGCGTGCGCGAGTGGCAATTGCGGCGGCGGTGATTCTCGCTGTGAGTGTTGGCGTGTGGCTCTACAACACTCAACCAGGCCCGCGCAGTGGTTCTGCGAACGCGTGGCAAGTAACGCGGCTTGGTGGAACGCCGAAGATCGGATCGTCGGGTATTTCCTCGCGAGGTTCGCTCGCCGTCGGACAGTGGTTGGAGACCGACGAGAATTCGCGCGCGCAGATCGCGGTGGGAACGATCGGCAACGTCGACATCGACGAGAACACGCGCGTCAAGTTGGTTGAAACGCAGCCGACGGAGCATCGACTCGAGTTAGCGCGCGGAAGGATGAGTGCGCGGATTTGGGCGCCGCCGCGATTGTTTTTCGTCGACACGCCCTCGGCGGTGGCAGCGGATCTTGGTTGCGCGTACACGCTGGAAGTCGACGATAAGGGCGATGGACGGTTGAGTGTGACCTCGGGTTGGGTGGCGTTGCAGACGAAGGAGCGCGAGTCGATCGTTCCGGCCGAAGCATCGTGTGAAACAAAACTCGGAACTGGTCCCGGCACACCGTTTTTTGACGATTCTACGCCGGAGTTTCGCCAGGCGCTGAAGACGATCGACTTCTCGCAAGATCCAACGGCGAAGGCGGACGCGCTTACGACGATGCTCAATCAATCGCGCCCGCGCGACACACTGACGCTGTGGCATCTACTGCCGCGTGTTAACGACGAGGAGCGAGTGCGCGTTTACGAGAAAATAACGGCCTTTGCTCCGCCGCCAACCGGAGTTACGCGTGAAGGGGTGCTGACGTTGGACCAGAAGATGCTCGAGCAGTGGCGAGTTGCGCTCGAGCGAACCTGGGGAAGCGGCGGCAAAGGAATTCCGCAGGTCGAGAAGTCGTTGAAAGGATGGTCTGCGACGCCGTTAAAAGACGTGCTCAAGAAGTAGCATCATGAAAGCCAGGTTGCTGAAGATATTGAAATGGACCGCGGTCGTGGTCGCGTGTTTGTTGGTGATAGCGCAGTTGAAGCGGTCGGCGAAGACGAATCCCGCGGTCGACCCGGCCCAAACGCTCGAAGCGTACGCGCAGCTCGATCCGAAAGTCTCAGCGATTCTCAACCGTTCCTGCTACGACTGTCATTCAAACAAAACGCATTGGCCGTGGTACGCGAACGTCGCGCCGGTTTCGTGGTTTGTGATCGATCACGTGAACGAAGGTCGCAGAGACCTGAATTTTTCGGAGTGGGGTAAGTACAGCAGCAACGACAGGAGAGGACAGCTTGGTCAGTTGTGCGAACTCGTCACCGAAGGGTGGATGCCGCTCAGTTCCTACACTCCGTTACATCCCGCGGCGAAGTTGAGTGACGAAGACAAGAGAGTGCTTTGTGAATGGGCCAGCGCCGAACGCGCGCGTGTGCGTTAGAGCGTTTGCGCAAGACTGTTCTTGCGTGTGAGCATTATTGTTCTTGCGTGTGAGCATTATTGTTTTTGCGTGTGAGCATTATTGATCTTGCAGTGTCAGCGTTGGATGCGAATCGGCTCTGCCGCCTGATGTGCGGCGAGGCTCTGCCTCGCCGGGACGCATTACTACTCTTGGGGCTTCGCCCTTCGTCCGGCCTTTGGCCCAAGCCACTAGGGCATAGCCCGGACCGGGGGCGAAGCCCCATCCTTTTGGTGCGGTCAGTCGGCGAGGCAGAGCCTCGCCGCACATCAGGCGGCAGAGCCGCTTGGAGTCGAACGCTAACGAGTAGGCCGCTCGTGGCGCGCGTGCGTTAAAGATGCCTGGTATCGTTTACCGTCAACACCCTCACAAATCCATCCGGTCGCAATTCGAATCTTGTAATTCCACAGTTTGAACTGGAGATCCACACGGGTTTGAGTTCGGGCGCGTCGAGGGCGCCCATGAGGTGAAGGGCAAGGATGCAGATGGTGCCGGTGTGGCTGAAGACCACGATGCGTCCGCCGCGATTTGCCGAGATGATCTCGTCGAGTTTATTTCGCGCGCGGTCAAGGAGTTGGCGATAACTCTCGCCGCCGGCAAGCACGCGTTCGAAGTCACGGCGGAGGAGTGCAGCATATTCTTCCGGATGTTGCTGCGCGGCGTTCTCGAACGTGAGACCTTCCATCACGCCGACGCTGCGTTCGCGAAACGCTTCGGTGGTGTTGACGGGAAGACGAGTCATGTTCGCAAGTGGTTCGGCGGTCTCGACGGCTCGCGCGAGATCGCTCGAGTAGATCGCGGTTATCGAATCATTTTTGAGCGCTTCCGCAGTGGCGACTGCTTGTCTGCGGCCGCGGAATGAAAGGGGCGTTGCGGTGTGACCGCCGAATCGTCGTTCAGCGTTGCCTTCCGATTGACCGTGACGAATGAGCAGGACGTGCGTTGGTTGGGGCGGCATGAGGTAACACAGATTACACGAATGAATCCGTGGATCAAGCCACTACTGGATCTTCCTTGGTCTCAGTGTCTGCTTTCAACTTCTCGGCCTGATAATGCGCGACGAGCGCGTCGATGAAGGGGTCGAGGTAGCCCTCCATCACCAGGTCCAACTGATGAATCGTCAAACCGATGCGGTGATCGGAAACACGGTTCTCCTTGAAGTTGTACGTGCGGATTTTTTCCGAGCGGTCACCTGAGCCGACCATCGATCGCCGCTCGGTCGCCTGCGCCTCGTGCTGTTTCTGTTCTTCGAGTTCCTGCAAGCGAGCACGCAGCACGCGCATCGCCTTTTCACGGTTTTTGATCTGCGACTTCTCATCCTGCATCGAAACGACGACGCCCGTCGGCAAGTGTGTCAAACGAACGGCTGAATACGTAGTGTTCACAGACTGTCCGCCTGGACCAGACGAACAGAACGTATCGATGCGCAGATCCTTCGCGTCAATCTTGACGTCGACTTCTTCCGCTTCAGGCAGCACCGCAACCGTGATCGCCGAGGTATGAATACGTCCGCTAGCTTCAGTTTGCGGCACACGCTGCACGCGATGCACTCCCGATTCGTGTTTCAACCGCGAATAGACCTTATCGCCTTCGATCAGAACGATCGCTTCCTTCAACCCACCAATGCCGGATTCAGACGCTTCCAGCACTTCAAACTTCCAACGCTGCTTTTCCGCGTAACGCGAATACATGCGGACCATCTCGGCCGCAAACAGCGTCGCTTCATCACCGCCGGTTCCCGCGCGAATTTCGAGAATGACGTTCTTCTCGTCGTTCGGATCGGTGGGTATGAGCAGGAGTTTGAGTTCGCGATCGGCTTCGTCGAGTCGCGTTTGCAGCGATTCGAGTTCGAGGCGCGCCATCTCGCGCATCTCGTCGTCGTCGGAGGTATCAAACAACTCGCGCGCGCCTTCGAGTTCGGCCTTGAGACCTTTCCACTGCTGGTACTTCTGCACGACTTCGCCGAGCGTGCGATGTTGTTTCGCCGCTTTGCCGTACGCGGAAGGATTCGAAAGCAGCTCGGGCGACGAGAGTTGTTGCGTCAGCTCCGCGTAACGATTTTCGATTTGTTCGAGTTTATCTAACATACGACCCTCACGCCCAGGTTATGAAAGCGGTGCTGGTTGCGGCTCGCCGGCGGGCGGTTCGAGTTTCAACGACTCCTTCAACGCCTCGATCGCGACTTCCAGTTGCTGATCGTCCGGTTCCTTCGTCGTGACGTTCTGCAGCCACACGCCCGGCCGCGTCAACAACTTAAAGAACCAACTGCTTTCTTTCTTCGCCGACAAGCGAATGATCTCGTATGAGAGACCGGCAACCAGCGGCATCAGCGCCAAGCGGATCAGGAAGTTGAGCAACAACGA
The DNA here is from genome assembly GCA_036266055.1 of Pyrinomonadaceae bacterium. Lineage (GTDB taxonomy): Bacteria > Acidobacteriota > Blastocatellia > Pyrinomonadales > Pyrinomonadaceae > PSRF01. The sequence continues at coordinate 13,121 of DATANW010000302.1, forward strand.
ATCAAACTTAATTACTGAAAACAGCACGATCGCGACCAACATTACGACCATCAGAAAACTGGTGCCGCAACGCGGATGCTGTCGCGGTTGCGGGCGCGCATTGTCGACCGTCAACGGCAGACCTGCTTCCCACGTAAACACCGTCTTGTGTTCCGCGCCGTGGTATTGAAAGACGCGCCTGATGTCCTTCAACAGCGAGAAACTGACGATCATGATCAGGAAGAACGTCATGCGGATGAGACCGTCGATCAGGTTGAAACCGACTGACGGACGCACGGGATGCAGATACGTTCGCACGGTGGTCCAGGCGTCTGTGTACCACGCCGGCTCGGCGGTTGGTTCCGCTGTTCCCGGATTGGCAACAGCAGGCGCTGGTGCTGCTGTGCTGGTGACTGCCGGTGGACCGGAAGCCCAACCCGCAGCAATGAACAGCGCGTTCGTCAGTAACAACGGCGCAGCGACGAACAGCAGCACGTTGAAGATCAGTGCGAAGATGATCGAACCGGCGGCGGCTGCCGTCGTGCCGTTCTTCAACTCGTCTTTCGACTTCTTCTGTGTCGGCACTGGAAACAAACCGGGAACTGCGCCAGTCAAACCGGCAAAATCGCCTTCGCCTTCGATCACGGCCGGCGAAAGTGCAACCTTCACTTCTTTCGCTTCCGCCTCGTCAGCTTCGGCAAAGGCGACGTTCGCGGAGTAGTTCAGCGCCTTGATGCCGAGCCCCATCGACTGGATCAGCACTGCCCCACCCCGTAATACCGGCAGTTTCAGCAGCGGATACTTGTCGCTCAACTTCGGCAGCGGTGCGGCGGTGTTGACGATCGAACCGTCCGCTCGACGCACGGCGATGGCGTAGGCGTTGGGCGTTCGCATCATGACGCCTTCGATAACGGCCTGGCCGCCGACAATCAGATCTCGTTCCGGTGTACTCATAGTTCGAAGTCCTGAATGAGCCGCGAAAACACTAACGCCGGCTGTGGTTGGGAGTCGCTTCTACTTTTGATGCAGGAGAAGCGACCGACCCGACTACGCCGGCGATTAAGAGTTGCTATTGCTAATGCTGGTTTCGGAAAACCATTTTTAAAAGACGGATACTGGCTTACTGGGCGTTGGCCTCGGCTGCCGGTTTCTTGCCATAGCGCTTGTTGAACCGATCAACGCGTCCGGCGGTGTCGACCAGCTTTTGCTTACCAGTGAAGAACGGGTGGCAAGCAGAGCAGATTTCGACGTGCAGGTCGCCTTTTTTGGTTGAGCGAGTCTTGAAGGTCTCGCCGCAAGCGCAACTAACGGTGATTTCGACGTATTCCGGATGAATTCCTGGTTTCATTGCTTCCTGTATCTCCTGTCGAGGTCCGAGCCTCGTTAACAAACGAGATATGATAGGGTTCGCTACGCAGACGCGTCAAGTTAACCAGTGGGAACACGGATTTTACAGATAAAGTTAATACCCGTGGCGCGTAATGAGAACGCTTGCTATAATCCGCCCGTCAGTCAGCTTTCTCTCATTAGCAGTAACACTGTGTGCGTTATTCCAGTGCGATTGTCGAATCTGTGTGGCTTCAAAGGCCCCGGGGCGATGATCACTGAAATCGCAGTGTAAGTGTAAACGCGCCACTGCCTATGTCGGAAGACACCAAACAGCCTGGCTCTGAGGGGCCTACTACGCCGGACGGAACGGTATCCGATTCGTCCGGGACACCCTCTCCCTCCGCTATTCCACCAGCAGGTGAACTCGCAGGCGCTGACGCCGAAAAGGCGGCGATGGTCGAACAGGCCAAGTCGCGCGTCGCGGCTGTGAAAGAGTCTCTGGCGGCGGAAAAGCCGGCGGATGCAGGCGCGCCCAAGCCTCCAGTCAAGAAGAAAGAAGAAGGACCAAAACCAACAGACGCCGCAGATCATCCGCTCGTCAAACGACTGAAAGCGAAATTTGCGGATGCTGTCGGCGATGCGTCGGAGTTTATCGGTCAACTGTCGGTGAACGTCGCGCGCGAACGCATCGTCGAAGTCTGCGATTTCCTGAGGACCGACGAGAAGACGCCGTTTGATTATCTTTCCGACCTGACGTGCGTCCACTATCCCGACCGCGGCGACACGCCGTTTGAAGTGGTCTACAACCTGTTTTCGATCTCGACCAACGAGCGCGTCCGGCTCAAAGCGAAAACAAACGAGGCCGCAGGCATCGACAGTGTCACCAGCGTGTGGCCCGCGGCGAACTGGCTCGAACGCGAAGTTTACGATCTGTTTGGAATTCGTTTCGCCAATCATCCTGACCTGCGACGACTGCTGTTACCGCCGGACTGGGAAGGATATCCGTTGCGCAAAGATTTTCCATTGGAGTTTGTCGAGAACGCGTGGACCGAACAACACTTGCCGGAGATGACGGAAGTGCAAGTGGAGCAACTGCAACAGCGACGCGCTTACGGTCTCGAGATTTTGTCAGTGCCGCAGGAACGAATGATGCGCGACATTTTCCGCGGGGGCAAAGAAGTGATGCCGAAGGACAAGTGATCTTTGTACTTTGAACTTGGTTCTTAGAACAAAGCACAAAGCACAAAGTACAAAGTTCAGCGAAGCTCATGACGCCGAAAGAGATCGCCGCCCATTACGACGCCAAAGTCTTCGATTCGCCTGACGCGGCGAAAACGGCAGGGTTTGAATTAGGCGAGACTGCGCAGCCGCGTAACGTGTGGAACAAGGCGAGCGCCGCGAGCGCGATCGTGTTGAAGCTCGTGCAAAAAAAGGCGAGCGGAGAAGCGGAAGAGATCGGTCTAGTTATCGAACCCTGGCGTGTGACCGGTTGTTATAAAGCCACGAACCATCACGAATAAACACGAATGCATCAGGTAGAAATCGCGACAACCCAGGAGACACTGCTCGACAGCCCAGAGATGGTGCTGAACATGGGCCCGCAACACCCGTCGACACACGGCGTGCTGCGCGTTGTCCTGCGGCTCGACGGCGAAACCGTCATCGATCTCGATTGCGATATCGGCTACCTCCATCGCGGTATGGAGAAGATCGCCGAGAACCGCATGTACACGATGATCGCGCCTTACTGGGACCGGCTCGATTACATTGCCGCCGTTTCCAATGGTCTCGTGTGGGTTGAAACTGTCGAGCAGATGATGGGACTCGACGTTCCGCCCCGCGCCCACTACCTGCGCACGATCCTGACGGAACTCAACCGCATCGCGTCGCACCTGCTCTGGCTGGCCACGCACGCACTCGACATCGGCGCCGTCACCGTCCTGCTGTGGGCACTGCGCGAACGCGAAGAGATTCTCAAGATTTTCGAACGGCAGTTTGGCGCGCGGTTGACCTGCCACGCCTGGCGCGTCGGCGGTATGCCGAACGACGCCTACGACGACTTTCATAAAGACGTCAAACAGTTCGTCAACAATTTTCCGACGCGTATCGACGAATACGAAACGGTCCTTTCCGAAAACCGCATCTGGTTGAGCCGCACAGTCGGCATCGGCATCATCTCCGCCGAAGAAGCGATCGCGATCGGACTGTCAGGTCCGGCCCTGCGTGGTTCCGGCGTTGCCTGGGACGTGCGGAAATCACGACCGTACGCTGCCTACGCCGACATGGATTTCGACATTCCACTCGGCGAGAACGGCGACACGTACGATCGATATCTCGTGCGACTCGAAGAGATGCGACAGTCGCGTCGCATCATCGATCAGGCGCTCGAGGGACTCCCTGACGGACCCGTCAACGCGAAGTTACCAAAGATCGTTAAGCCGCCCGTCGGCGATTACTACCATTCAATCGAAGGACCGAAAGGCGAGATCGGCTGTTATCTCGTTTCGGACGGCACCGCGCAACCGTGGCGCGTCCGCGTGCGGCCGCCGTCATTCATCAATCTTCAGGCGTTGCGGCAGATGTGCATCGGACATCTCGTCGCCGACGTAGTCGCAATTATCGGAACGCTCGACATTGTTTTAGGAGAGATCGATAGGTAAAGCGTTGAACTTAGTGCTTTGTGCTTAGTTCTTTGTTTTTGGTATTGGGTCTTAGGTCTTGGGTTTTAGGTCTTGAAGAACAAAGCCCAAAAACCAAAAACCAAAGGCCAAAGGCCAAAGCCACCAAGTACAAAGATCAAAGACCAAAAATGTTGTTACTGGCCCCGGTAGATGTACTCAATGATCTTCTGCTGAGATTCTTCAGCGACGAAGCGATCAAGTATTTCGTCTGGCCGCTGATTCAAATCGGCCTGGTCGTTACGCTTGTCGCGCTGTGGGTCGCCTACGCGACCTACCTCGAGCGCAAGATATCAGCGTTTATGCAGGCGCGGCTCGGTCCGATGCGTGTTGGACCATGGGGACTGCTGCAACCGATCGCCGACGGTCTCAAGCTATTAACCAAAGAAGACTTCATTCCCGAAAAAGCTGATCGCTGGATCTTCTTTTTCGCCCCGTACATCGCCGTTGCTTCGGCGTTCATCGTCTTTTCGGTCATTCCGTTTGGACCCGATTGGGCCGTGATTGCCGATGTCAACATCGGCCTGTTGCTGGTGTTGGCCGTTTCGAGTGTGGGCGTACTGGCGTTGATACTCGCGGGCTGGTCGTCAAACTCGAAGTACGCGTTGTTGGGAGGACTGCGGTCGAGTGCGCAGATGGTCTCGTACGAAGTCGCGATGGGATTGGCGTTAATCGGCGCGTTGATGTTTGCGCGCACGCTGTCGCTTTCCGGAATCGTCGCCGCGCAGGGGTCGGATTCGATCTGGTACATACTTTATCAGCCGGCCGGTTTTCTGCTGTTCCTGATCAGTGGTATTGCCGAGAACAATCGCGCGCCGTTCGATCTGCCGGAAGCGGAGTCGGAGCTGGTTGCCGGGTTTCACACCGAGTACTCCGGGATGCGCTGGTCGTTGTTCTTTATGGCCGAGTACGCCGCGATGGTGGTTGTGACTGCTGTAGCGACGACGGTTTACCTCGGCGGCTGGTACTTCCCGTTCGTTCATCGTCTCGAGGAGAGTGGTCATCACAACTTGTTCGTGCTGGTGAGCGTGCTCGTCTTTCTGGTTAAAGCGTCGATCATTCTTTACATCTATTTCTGGTTGCGTTGGACGTTGCCGCGTTTTCGTTACGACCAGTTGATGGACATCGGTTGGAAGTGGCTGATCCCGTCCGCGCTAATCAACATTGTGCTCTCGGCGTTTGCGGTGTTCTTTGTGCAGGCGTTAAATGGTTGGCGAGGGATGACGACGATCGAGGCGCTCGATCGCGGATTGAATCTGACCGCGACTGGCAAAGGCATCATGATCGCGTTCGGCGTCGCCGGCTTGTTCATCACCGGCGCTTTGCTGGCGCGGATCAACTGGCGCTCGCGTGATTTCAATCTGAAGACGCAGCGTCGCAATATCAGATTGGTGAACGTGCCTAAGGGCAAACCAGCACGGGCGGCGTGAAACGAGGTGACAAATGCCGTTAGTTAAAACCCCAAAACCAACATTCGTGCAGAAGCTCAAACGCTTCTTCTTTATCGATCTGCTCAAGGGGATGGGGCTGACGCTGAAGTACAACCTCGGCGCGATCACCGATAAAGACGCGGTCGCCGGCAAGGGGATTTACACCGAACAGTATCCGAAGGTCCGTCCCGACGTGGCGCCGCGCTTTCACGGTGCGCCGCGTTTGAACATGGATCCGGAGACGCACGACACGCTCTGCATCGCCTGTAACCTGTGCGCGATCGCGTGTCCGGAAGACTGCATCGACGTGATCGCGATGGACGTCGAGATCGTCGTGGCCGGTAAGCCCCGGCGCAAGAAAGTGCTCGATGAGTTTATCTTCGACACGTCGCGCTGCATGTTCTGTGCACTCTGCCAGGAAGCGTGTCCGACGTCGTGCCTGGAACTGACGCAGGACTTCGAATTGGCGACCTACTCGCGCGCCGGATTCGTCTGGAACCGGGAAATGCTCGAGCAGGGCCGCGAGACTGTGAAGTACACAAGCTAAGACATTGCCTATTGGCGATTGCCAATTGCCGATTGGCGCTTTGCGGAAGCATTCATGGAGTCCTCACGTTGTGGATGCAGACGAGTTAAAGAACCGAACGAAGCAGTTTGCGCTGAGGATTTTGAAATTATCAGCGGCGCTGCCGCCGACGATCGAAGGCAACATCATCAGGGGGCAGTTAGTTAGGGCCGGTACTGCGGTCGGGGCCAACTATCGCGCAGCATGTCGCGGTCGTTCGCGCGCCGAATTTGCCGCAAAGATTGGCGTTGTTGAGGAGGAAGCAGACGAAAGCGCATTTTGGTTGGAACTAATTATCGAAGGCTCCTTCCTCGAACGCGCCCGGGTTAGTCCGCTACTCAACGAAGCAAACGAGCTTACGAAAATAATGGCCAGTTCTCGCATTACAGCAAAGAAGCGATCATTAGCGTGACTACAATCGGCAATCGGCAATCGCCAATCGGCAATCGATCATGACTCTCTCCGGCTACGAGGCCCTCTTCTTCTGGATCTTCGCGCTGGCCGCGATCTTCGCGGGGTTGTTGACCGTGATGGCGCGCAATGCTGTCCATAGCGCGCTGTTTCTGATCTCGTCGCTGGTTTCGGTCGCGGCACTTTTTGTGCTTTCGGGCGCGGAGTTTATTGCCGGCGTGCAGATACTGGTCTATGTCGGCGGTGTGATGGTGCTCTTCCTGTTTGTGATCATGCTCGTCAACGTCGGTGCTGAAGAGAAGGGACGCGAAGAGATCTTCAACAACCAGCGACAGGTCACGGCGAGTTTGATCTTCTGTTTGTTGCTGGTCGGCGGCGTGCTGTACGCGGTGAGTCAGGGTTATCCGGCATTGCAGGCACACAACAAAACCGATCCTCTTGCAGCGGCCGCCGAGCAGGTGGCGCGCAATCGAGCGCTGGCTAAAGGTGCGACAGGCACGAGCCGCATTACAACAGACACGGAAAAAATCGGCGGGAGTCTCTATCGGTACGCGTCGTTGCCGTTTGAAATTGCGAGCGTGTTGTTGCTGGTGGCGATCATAGGATCGGTGATGTTGGCGCGCACGCTAAAGCAGGAAGCCTCCGCTGACGACGTCGATCCCGAAACTTTGCAGGAAGAAATAGCACTCGATCCCGACCTCGCGAAGCTGAAGCCTCGCTCGGAATAACATGCTGAACTCTTTCATTCCAACATTGGCGTTCTTGTTTCAGCAGGCGGAGCAAGGCCGCTTTGCCCGCACCTGGGAAGCCGCCGCACATCCCGATCTCTCGAAGTTTCTCGTAATCGGCGCGTTACTTTTCATCATCGGTGTCGCGGGAGTTTTGACCCGACGAAACATCATCGTCATCTTCATGTCGATCGAGTTGATACTCAACGCCGCGAACCTCAATTTCATCGCCTTCTCGCGTTACCTGCAGGACACAGGCAACATGAACGCAGTGGCGGGACAGATCTTCGCGGTGTTTGTGATCGTCGTAGCTGCGGCGGAGGCGGCGATCGGTCTGGGCATCGTGATCGCGCTTTATCGAAACAAGGAAACCATCTGGGTTGACGAGATCGACCTCTTGAAATGGTGAAATGTACAAATACATCTGGTTAGTTCCCCTGCTACCACTGATCGGCGCGGCCATTAACGGCTTACTAGGCCGGCGGTTTCGTTTTTCAGAACAACTGATCGGTGGAATTGCTGTTGGATCGGTGGCGCTGGCTTTTTTGATCAGCGTCGCGGCTGTGTATTCGTACGGCTTTGGCGGTCATTCGCATTGGCCCAATGCGTATGTCACCAGTCAGGACGGATTTGGTTTCACCTGGATTCCCGGCGGCGCAGTCAGCGTGAATCAGGGTTCAGCGGCGCGCCGCGACATGGATCTCGAACGACAGATCGCGGAACACGATGCGTCGCTCACGCCTGAACAACGAGCAGAGCATAAGCCGCAAGCGTACATGACGGTCGATTCGCCTCGTTATGCACTGCTGAATATCGAGTGGAGCTATCAGCTCGATCCGCTCTCGGCGATCTTCATGCTGATCGTGACCGGCGTGGGGTTATGCATCTTCATCTTCGCGACCGGTTACATGCACGGCGAGACCGGCTTCTATCGCTTCTTCGCTTACATGGGACTATTCATGTTCGCGATGCTCGTGCTCGTGATGGGCTCAAACTTCCTGATGATGTTTGTCGGTTGGGAAGGTGTGGGTCTCTGTTCCTACCTGCTCATCGGCTACTACTTCGATCGACAGGAAGCCGCGAACGCGTCGCGCAAGGCGTTCATCACGAACCGCGTTGGCGACTTCGGTTTCGCGCTCGCGATCTTCGGCATCATCGCGACGTTTGGCAGCGCGCAGTACACGGAAGTCTTCAATCAGGCGAAGGCTTATCCAATGGAGCTGCTCGGTCACTGGGGCATTCTCTCGTGGATCGCGCTCGGACTCTTCATCGGCGCCTGTGGTAAGTCGGCGCAACTGCCATTGCATGTGTGGCTGCCCGACGCGATGGCCGGACCCACGCCAGTTTCCGCCCTGATTCATGCGGCGACGATGGTGACGGCGGGCCTTTACATGGTGACCCGCACCAACGTCATCTTCCAGCACTCGCAAACGATGCTGCTCGTCGTGGCGCTCATCGGTATGGCGACCGCGATCTTCGCCGCGATCATCGGCATCACGCAAAACGACATCAAGAAAG
>DATANW010000303.1:0-2191 GCA_036266055.1 Pyrinomonadaceae bacterium
TCAACGTTACGGTCACCAACCCGGGCGGCGAGTCAGGAACGAAGACGAACGGCTTTACTTATGCTGCCGCACCGTTACCAGCGCCTTCAGTCAGTGGTATCAACCCGACTTCCGGCACTACTGCGGGCGGAACTTCGGTAACGATCAGCGGTTCGAATTTCGTCTCCGGCGCCACCGTGACCATCGGCTCGACGGCGGCGACCAACGTTGTCGTGACGAACAGCACGACGATCACCGCGACCACTCCCGCTCATACCGCGGGAACGGTAAACGTCACGGTCCAAAATCCCGACGCCCAAAGTGGAACGCTGGTCAGCGGCTACACCTACACCACGCCCGGCGAAACCGTGCTGCTCGTCGATGACTTCAACGACAGCGCGATCGATGGTTCCAAGTGGATCTCGAACAATCTCTTCAGCGGCTTTACTGATCCGTCAGTCGCGTTGCAGGAGACAACTCAGTTCCGCATTGGTCCATTGAAACAGAACGTTGACGGCTCGCATTACAACGGCATCAAGTCCGCGAATGCGTTCAACTTCACCGGCGGTTACTCGTACGTGCAGATCGTGCAGGCGCCCGCTGCGACTACGCTGGCCAATGCGTTCTTCACGCTGGGCCTGAACGTCGATAACTGCTATCGCATGTATCTCGAGGGTCCGAACCTCGTCGTCCAGAGCAAGCTCGGCGCTGCGAAAGTGACGCTCTTGCAGGTCGCGTTCAACCCGACTAACCACGCGTTCTGGCGCATGCGTCATGACGCGGTCAGCGGACAAATTGTCTTCGAGGTAGCGCCGGCAAACGGAAGCTTACCGGGCGCGTGGTCCATCCTGGCCTCGGCTGCGTGGAACACGTCGGCTGTGCCGCTGACTTCAGTGAGCTTTGAGCTAAAAGGCGGGACCTGGCGAACTGAAGCCAACAACCCGGGAACGGTTGTCTTCGATAACTTCAAGGCCGCCAGGCCCTAGATGAGCCGAGATCTCAGAGTTGAGATTTCAGATTATTGAATTGTGAAGTTTGCGATCATCGGATTGTGATCCGATGGTCGCACTCCTTTGTCATCCAACGTCCCCAAATACACCGTCACGTTTGTCTGACTCAGGTTGCGCACGTCCGGAATCTGCGTACTCTGAAGCACCAAATTCCCCGTCGAAATCGAGTACCAAACGTAGTCGATGCGACCACGCCGTGTGCGCGTGTGCATGTAAACCGGATTATCGGGATAAGCGTTCGCCGTACCCGCATTCATCGCGCGCATCCAACTGTCGTAGAAAGTACCGGTCATGGCTATCGCCTCCGACGTGTCCGGTCCGCCGTTGAAGTCTCCGACGATGATCCGCGACTCGGAATATCCCGACGCGAAGGAGAGCAGTTCCCCGACCTCCTGGTAGCGTGCTCCTGATGAAGCATCATCGAGGTGCGTGGCGAAGAAGTTAATCGTGCGACCGCCAACCGAGAGCGTGGCCTGGACCACCGAACGCTGGTAACTCAGGTAGCGGTAGCTCGTGCTCGAGAAAGGATACTTCGAAACAATCAGATTGCCCTCGGTAGTCCCTTCGTACTTCTGCCGGAACGTCCAGTACCACGTCCGTCCCGTCTTCTGTTGTAGTTGGTTGATGAACGTGCTGATGTACTCAGACGGCATTTCACAAAAACCGCCGATATCGGGATTGAAGTTCGCGATGTACGTCGTCGTGCGGTTGATATCATTCACGCTGTCAGTACCGGTTCCGAACGACAAGTTCCAACTCATCACGCGAAGCGAGCCACCGCTTGGTGGTGGCGCCGGAGCCGGCGTTGGCGTTGGAGTTGGAGTTGGAGTTGGAGTTGGAGTTGGCGTCGTCGACGAACCAACGTTTATCAGGATCGCAGCGCTCGCCGTCGCGCCGGCGTTGTCAGTCACCGTCACTGTTGCGGTGTAAGTGCCAGCCGCTTTGTACATAACATCCTGAAATTGGCCCGTCGCCGTAACGCCGTTGCCAAAATTCCACTGATAAGACGTGATGTAACCGTCGGAGTCACTACCGCTTGACTGAAATGCTACTAACAGCGGAGCAGCTCCCGAAGTCGGATTTGCAGTGATACTGACCGTCGGCGCTTTGTTTCCCACCGGCGCCGGCGTTGGAGTTGGCGTCGGAGTTGGTGTCGGAGTAGGCGTTGGTGTCGGCGTACCGCCACACGGGTCGACGAAGCC
>DATANW010000304.1:0-3328 GCA_036266055.1 Pyrinomonadaceae bacterium
AGTGCATTGAACGCGCCTTCATGACACGGACATTCCAGTCGCTGATGGTCGCGCGAGTAATAAACGGGGCAACTCAAGTGGGTGCATTTCTGGCCGTACGCGTGGTAAGAGCCGTCTGCTGCGCGAATGAGGATTGCGGAGTCGCGTTCAGTCGGATAACTAAAGTTCAAACTGCTGTTCGGCCCGAGAATTTCCGCCCCTTCGATCCGCGTGACCGGCAACGTTTCAGCTTCACGGGCATCGAGTGCAGCCTTCGCCGCGAAGCCGGTTGCGCCGAGAAACAGCGCCGCGGAAGTGAGCCCAAGAAAATTGCAGAACTCACGACGGGTGACCTGAGCTTCCTCATCTCGTTCGTAAGGAAACTCTGATTGAAACGGCGCGGTGGCAGCGCGAACGTCGCTTTCATCTGAAAGCGCTTCGTCGGCGACGACCCGTTTGATTGTCTCTGAAAGATTTGACTTAGAACTCATTGCTCTTGTCCGAGTGTTCAACTTGCGTGTCGATCCATGATTCAGCCGTCTCAACTTCCGCCGCGCGCGTTAACATTCCTTCGAACACGCCGCAGCCATCGACCTTTACTTCGTCAGCGTCAGTCGGCAGCATCAAGTAGACCTTTGTCTCCACTTTCTGATTACCAAACACGTGCACATTCACGGGTTTCGTCCGGCGCAATGGCACGATCTGTTCGTACTTGCCGAAAGAGATCGCACCCGTCGGACAAACACTGGCGCACATCGGTTTCAATCCTTCCGATGAACGTTCGTAACACATGTCACACTTCATCTGCAGGTGAATCTCCGTGTTGTACTTGGGCACACCAAAGGGACAGGCGTTGACGCAGTTGCGACAGTCGAGACAGCGAGGTTTAAGAGCTGACATCACCACGCCGTCATCCGAAACTTTTATCGCGTCCGCCGGACAGACCAGTGCACACGTCGGCTCGTTGCAGTGCATGCAAAGGGTCGGCATCGTCGCCGTTGTTTGGGCGCGATCGAGGTAATCGACAAAGATCATCGAATACCCTTTGTGTGTTGCGCACTCACGACACGCCGCCACACAGGCCCGGCAGCCGATGCAACGTTGCGGATCGATGAACATCGTCTCTTCCATCCGCTATCCCCTTTTCACCTCGCTGGCCGATGCGCCTTTGCGTTGCCGGCCGAGAATCGGTAACTGCCGCGAGTGAATCTTTTCGATCCGCGCGGCGCACGCCTTGAACTCAGGAATCTTTGAAGTGGGATCCAGCGCCGGGTTCGTCAACTGATTCACCGCCAATTGTTCGCCCCAGTGATACGGGATGAAGATCGTGTCGGGACGGATTGTCCTCACCACCAACACCGGAAATATGCCGTCGCCACGCCGCGAAACCACACGCACACGTTCTCCATCATTTATCTTCAAGGCAGCCGCAGTCTCGGGATGGACCTCGACGTACGGTTCGGGACATTGCTCGACCAGAAAACCAATGCGCCGTGTTTGATTGCCGGAAAGATATTGATAGACGACGCGTCCGCTGGTCAGTATCAGAGGGAATTCTTCGTCGGGAACTTCGTTAGGCGGATTGTATTCAATCGCGTGAAACTTCGCCTTGCCGTCAGGATGATAGAAACGATCTTCGAAGAGTCGCGGCGTACCCGGATGATCTTCAGTTGGACACGGCCAGAAGATTCCGTTGTTCTTTTCGATCTTCTCCCACGTGATGCCGTAGTAGTCGGCGTTGCCCCCGCGTGAAGCAACCCGCAGCTCTTCGAACACTTCGCGTGATGAGTTGAAACGAAAATATTTCTCTCGGCCCATGCGCCGGGCGATCTCCTGCACGATCCACCAATCAGCGCGAGCCTCGCCTGGCGGATTGTTGGCTTTGTTGATCTTGACGACGCGTCCCTCGCTGTTGCAGGTGACCCCTTCATCTTCGCTCCACGCCGAACCGGGCAGGACGACGTCCGCGTAACGCGATCCTTCCGACATGAAGAAGTCGATGCAAACGTAGAAATCTAGACCTTCGAGCGAACGGCGAACTTCGTTGATGTCGGGAAGACTCACCATCACGTTGTTACAGATCGACAGCAAGCCGCGGATCTCGCCTGCGCGCATTTTGTCGAACATCTCGACCACGGAGACTCCCGCTTGCGGTAGTTCAGCTTCGGGCAAGTCCCAAACCTGACACACGTGTTTGCGATGCTCCGGATTGGAAATGGAACGTTGTCCGGGAAGCTGATCCGCTTTTTGACCGTGCTCTCGTCCACCTTGTCCGTTGCCCTGGCCGGTGATCGTTCCGTAACCACGTCCGGGCGCGCCGATCTTGCCTGTGGCCAGCACGAGGTTGATGTAAGAGAGCACGTTGTTGACGCCGTTCGTGTGATGTTCGATGCCGCGAGCGTGCATCACCATCGCTGTTTTGGCGCGACCGTAGAGTCGAGCAGCTTCGATGATCTTCTCAGCCGGCACGCCGCAGATCTGCGAGGCGACGTCGGGCGAATAACGGAGTGCGAGTTCGCGAGTCGTTTGCCAGTCGTTCGTGCGTGAGTCGATGAAAGTTTGATCGATGAAGTCTTCTTCGATCAGAACCTGCAGCATTCCATTGGCGAGCGCGACGTCAGTTCCCGGCTTGAGTTGAAGATGCAGATCTCCCTGGCGCGCCGTCGCCGTCTCACGTGGATCGACGATGATCCAGCGACCGCCGTTGTCGCGTTGCTGCCAGAGGAACTTGTTCAGAACCGGAAAGGTCTCAGCGCAGTTGGATCCGGCGATCAGCAAGACTTCGGCGAGCGGAATATCGCTCCAGGGGTTGGCGGCGCGGTCGATGCCGAACGCTTTATTGTTTCCGGCTGCCGCCGACACCATGCAAAGCCGGCCGTTGTAGTCGACGTAACGAGTACCGAGTCCCGCACGCGCGAACTTACCCATCAGGTATGTTTTCTCGGTCGTCAAAGAAGAACCTGAATAGACTCCGATCGAATCTCGACCATGATTTGTTTGCAGCTCTTTGAATTTCGCGACGACCAGGTCCAGTGCTTCGTCCCAAGTCGCACGTTCGAAACGACCGTTACGTTTGATCAGCGGATACAGCAGCCGATCGGGATGATGGACTTGTAAGTACGCTGTCACGCCCTTCGGACAAAGCCGTCCTTCATTAACAGGAAAGTCGTAACGCGGCTCAACGCCGACGACATGATCGTTTTCGACGAGCAGGTTCATGCCGCATTGCACGGCGCAATACGGGCAGTGAGTTGGAACGACGCGATCGATCACGCGATCCGCTCGCCAGCCACCGTGCGGCGAGTCATGCAGGTGAGGACCAAACTCCTCGACGATCTGATCCAAATGC
>DATANW010000305.1:0-19827 GCA_036266055.1 Pyrinomonadaceae bacterium
AACCACTCCATCCACCGTATTCCAAAGACAAAAACGGTCATTCCAAATAGCAAGGCGACGGTGAGCGCGATTGATCGTTCACGAGTGACCATGGTCTGTATAACGGAAACTGTAGCTGGACGTTCCATCCATCGGCCCGGAAATGCGACCTGCCGACGCAGATGCTAAGATAAATCCGTGGCTAAAGAAGCGGCAGAATTGACGGGAATGACCCAGGCGCAGCTCGTTTCGTTTGTCGAGACGATGGGCGAGCCCGGATACCGCGGGCGGCAGATTTTCGCCGCGTTGCAGCACCGTCGGCTGCGCAGTTTCGACGAGATGACCGACCTGCCGAAGGACCTGCGAATTCGACTAAACGAAGTGGCCCGCGCCTCTACCTTAACCGTCGAATCGCGCTATCTTTCGGACGACGGCACCCGCCGTTACTTGATGAAAACGCATGACGATTTCCCCGTCGAAACAGTCTTCATTCCCGAAGAACGCCGCGACACGATCTGCTTCTCGTCACAATCGGGCTGCCCGTTGCAGTGCACCTTCTGCCTGACGGCCCAACTCGGCTTGTTGCGTTCACTGACCGCCGGCGAGATCGTCGAACAGATCGTGATCGCGCTCAACGACGCTTATGGCGTGGGCGAAAAAACACCGCGAGGGACCAACCTCGTCGGCATGGGCGCGGGCGAGCCTTTTCTAAACTTCGATTCGCTGTTGCAGGCGTTGCGCGTGATGGCCGATCCACACGGCCTGCACATCGTCCCGAATCGCGTAACGATTTCCACCGCCGGCATAGTCCCGCGCATTCTCGAACTCGCGAAAGTCGCCGATCGACCGCATCTCGCGATCTCGCTCGCCGCGCCAAGTGACGAACTGCGCAACGAGTTGATGCCCATCAACAAAAGATGGCCGCTCGAGCAGTTGCTCAACGCCTGCAAGGAGTTTGAAAAGACGTTGAAGCCAAACGAGCGTCTGACGTTCGAGTACGTGATGCTCGCAGGCGTAAACGATGGCGACGAACACGCCAGGCAACTCGCGAATCTGCTGAACCGCCACGGCTTGAAAGCGAAGGTCAACCTGATCCCGCACAATCCAGCCGAGCCGTTGCCGTATCGACCTTCGCTGGACCAGACTGTCGAACGCTTCAAAAACATTCTGGAATCCAAGGGCATTCACGTTTACGTGCGACGCCCGCGCGGCCGCGACATTTTTGCCGCGTGCGGGCAACTTGCGGCCCGCCAGGAAACACCTATTAACATCAATTCGATCGGAGCTTGAACACACACAGATGATCAAAAATTCATCCCTTTCCAAGGCTGCCCTGCTAATCGCAGTTCTCTTGATCCCGGTCTATTCAACACCGCGCCCACAGTCGGCCAGCGATGTGAACATCAGCGGTTCGATCGCTCCCGACAAGATCAAGAAAGGCCGCGTGGTCAAAGCTCGTGTGGTGATGGACATCCCGCAGGGACTGCATGTGCAATCGAATAAACCGCTCGACAAATTCCTGATCCCGACAAAGCTCGACGTCGAAACGCCATCGGGCATGACAGTCGGACCGATCGTTTACCCGCGCGCCGTGATGCGGAATCTGAAGTTCTCGAAAAGCAAAGTGGCGGTTTACGAAGGCCGCACGACGATTCAATTCCCGGTGACTGTGCCGGCTAATTACAGCGGTGGTTCAGGTGAGATCAAAGGCAAGTTGCGGTTTCAGGCGTGCAACGACGATTCGTGCTTTCCGCCGATCACACGCGAAGTGAAGATGTGGCTGAACGTCGAATAACAATCAACGCCGGCCGATAATTGCCATCAGCCGGCCGACTTTTCCATTCACGCTCTTCTCGTTGCGATAGGAAAAGAAAAGGTCCGTGCGGCACATCGTGCAGATCGGCGCGACGTGAATTCTTCCGGGCAAGACTCCCACCGATATCAATTGATCCGTGTTGGCTTTCAGGAGATCGACTTTGGCGTGACCGGGCCGTGTCGCTGTGAATAATCCAGTTTCGCCGAATCGCTTCGTGAACGCATCAATCACCTCACTGCCGACTTCATAACAACATGGACCAGCAGACGCGCCGATCGCGACGCGCAAGTCTTCCGGTTTCGCTCCGTATTCCTCGTTCAGCCGCTGCACCCCGACAAGCACCGCAGATGCCAGCGTCCCCCGCCATCCCGCATGGACAGCCGCAAATCCACCAGTTACCGGATCGCCCATCAGAATCGGCACACAATCCGCAGTCTTGACCCCGGCCAGAACATGAGGCGTGTTGCTGACGATCACGTCGCAGTAGATCGTGTCGCCGAGTTGGTCTTCCGCGGGCTTTGCTTCCTCGATCGAATTCACAACGCGAGCGTCCGCACCGTGCACCTGCCAACAACCGGCGAGGGACCATTCGCCCGGAAAAAGCTTGAGAAAGCGGCGACGATTCTCCAGAATGTTCTCCGCTCGATCGTCGTTGAATCCGGCGAGGCTCAACGCATTCGACGGCATGTCGCTGACGCCGCCGAGACGAGTGGAAAAGCCATTCACAAATCCAACGTCTTCAAGCGGCGCACAAACAAGCGCGCGCACGCCGTCGAGCTCGCGCCAGTAGAACCCAAGTCCGGCTGATTGGTTATTACTCGTGATCGTTTCCATCGGCATAGACATTATCGAAGTTGCGCGAATTCGCGAAGTGCTCCTGCGGACACCGCGGTTCGTCGAACGCGTCTACACGGAACGCGAACGTGCTTACTGCGACAGTCGCGGGGCCGTGTCGGCGCAGCATTATGCCGCGCGTTTTGCGGCGAAAGAAGCGGCGTTGAAAGCACTGCAAACGGGTTGGCGTGGGGGAATCAGTTGGCAGGACGTGGAAATCTCAGCACGCGAGAGCGGCGCGCCTTTTCTCATCTTCACTGGACACGTGCTCGAAGTTTTCGAAAAATTTGGCGCAACGCAAACACACCTGTCGATGTCGCACACAACGCAGCACGCGATCGCGCAAGTCGTGCTGGAACGCTAACACGGATTTCTTAATCTTCAGCGAACGGGCTTGGGCGGAGCGGAACGTTTCCGTGGAAGTAACACTCGAGATGCGGTGAAGTTCGCTCGGTCACAGCAATCAACTCACGAAGCGGACACGACACCGTCGAAATCAACCCGTTCGACGAATCAATCTCGACAAACTTGATCCCTTCAGGACACTCGAAGTTCGCACCACCAAGATCCGGCCTGACAGCCACAGCTTCCCTCATGAACTCAGCCCACGCGGGCAACGCCGCATCAGCGCCAGTCAAACCAAGCTGCGCATTATCATCAAAACCGATCCAAACGGCACACACGAGGTTCGGGGAGTAACCCACAAACCAGCCATCGCGCGACGTGCCGGTCTTGCCTGCAATCGCAGTCCCAGGCACCGCCCCGCGAGCTTTGCGCGCTGTGCCGTGATCGATCACCGCCGCCAGCATGTTTGTGATCATGTAACTCGTCGTCGGGCTAATCACCTGCTCCGTCGGCGGCAAGTTGTGCGTGCCCGGCGGCTCCGACACACTCGCGATCACTTTCGGATAGATTCGCAATCCGCCGTTTCCGAAGACCGAATACGCCGTAGCCAATTCAAGCGGCGTCACTTCTTCGGTCCCTAACGCCAGCGCGGGATAACGTTCCGGTTTCGGCAGACCAAATCGCGTCGCCAGGTTCGCGATCCGTGCGAGACCCGTCTGCAACGCAACGTCGACGGTCACCACGTTGAGCGACTTGACCAATCCCGTCCGCAACGTGACCTCGCGCATCGAGTAGCCGCCCCCGTAGTTGGCAGGGCGATACGTCTTGTTGCGATCGTAATTGAACTCACGCGGCGCATCCATGAACGTCTGCACCGGCGACATACCGTCTTCAAGTGCGGCTGCATAGACGAACGGCTTGAACGTAGAACCGGGTTGACGATGCGCATCCGTGACGCGATTGAGTTGCGACTCGGCGTAACTGCGCCCGCCGACCATCGCGAGCACGTTGCCCGTATGCGGATCGAGCGCGACCAACGCCGCCTGCGGTTTCGCACCACGTCCCGCATAGATCTTATCGAGACGATCCATTTGTCGCTGCAGCGCCTGTTCGGCGAGCTGCTGCAACTCCAGATCGATCGTCGTGTAGATTCGTTGCACGTCTCCGGACGTTTCAAACTCGGATCGCGCGACGCGATTTACGTAATCAACAAAGTACGGCGCCAGCGGATTGTCCAGGCTGCGATCCGGCGCGAGCGCAACCGGTTCCGCTGACGCCGATGTCAACTGATCGTGGGTAATAGACCCGTTCTCCTGCATCGCAGCGAGCACGGTGTTTCTACGCGCTTGCGCGGCTTCGGGATGGTGTACGGGCGAATAGCGCGCGGGTCCTTGAATCATTCCAGCGAGTGTTGCCGCTTCGGCAAGCGAGATCTGGTCCAGCTCTTTGCCATAGAATACGCGCGCCGCTTCTTTCACGCCGCGAACTGAAACAGCACCGCGTTGGCCCAGGTAGATCTCATTGCAGTACAGCGCGAAAATGTCCTGCTTCGACAATCGTTGCTCGAGCGCAACCGACAACATCGCCTCCGCATATTTGCGGCGCAGAGTTTTCTCCGGCGACAGGTATGTGTTTTTGACGAGTTGTTGCGTGATCGTCGATCCGCCCTGGCCCATCCGTTCGTCGCTGACATTGCGAATGAATGCGCGGGCGAGGCCGTTAACGTCGACGCCCGAATGCTCGAAGAAGCGGCGGTCTTCGATCGACAGAATCGCCTGGACCAACACCGGCGGAATCTCGTTGTACGCCAGCACCTCGCGCTTCCCGGCTTTCGACGAGAGGTCGTTCGACAAGATCTCCGGTTCCAACGTAAACGACTCGAGCGCAATGCCATCGCCCCTGAGTTCCGCGATTTGGTCGCCGGCGAACGTCACGCGCACCAAACGAAGCTGGTTCCCGTTAGGCCGGATCTCCACCACGGCGTCATTCGCAGTAAAACTCCCACTCCAAACACCACTCGCCGTCGACTCCAAATAGCCCGCCCGGCGCAGCGTCGCAACCAGTTTCTCGACGGAAAATTTCTCACCAACCTGAAGCACGCGCGGCGCAGCGTAAAGTCCCGGCCGGCTCGTCAGGTAACCACCGGCGAGTCGAGCGTCGATGATTTGGGCGTAATAGGTGTAGGAACGAATCAGCCCATCGCCCGCAAAGGCGAACATCGCCAGCAGTAAAACGACGCAGACCGGCACG
Organism: Pyrinomonadaceae bacterium; assembly: GCA_036266055.1. Taxonomy (GTDB): domain Bacteria; phylum Acidobacteriota; class Blastocatellia; order Pyrinomonadales; family Pyrinomonadaceae; genus PSRF01. The sequence continues at coordinate 5,225 of DATANW010000305.1, forward strand.
AAGCGCAGACGGATCCGGCGCCGATCGGGTACAGAGATAACCTCGATTGACATTGACAAGTGCCAACAACCAACCTTCAGTGCTTCCTAATTTCGTGTGATTTGTATAAACGCTTAAAGAACGGCGGATTTCAAAGACGAGGATTCGAGCAGCTCAAAAATCTGCGGGATCCTTTCAATCGCGGCTTTGTAGCCGGCATCCATCAACTCCTCAGCGCGGCCCATTTCGTCCCAGCGAATGTGGCCGACCTGCGGCGTGATCACCAAATCCGAGGAGGCGAGTTGATAACGCGAGGCGGTCCTTTGCACGACGAGCATCGATTGCAATAAGACGCCGATTATGGAGCTAGTGGGACCGAGGAATGTCGCACCTGCGGAATTCACATCAACTGCAATGACGAGATCAGCGCCGAGCTCGCGAGTTACAGTGGCGGGAATCACTGCCACCAACCCGCCGTCAACCAACTGCCGGCCTTCTTCGTCCGCGACCGGCACGTACCAACCCGGAATCGCGCAACTCGCGCGAATCGCAAACGGCACATCGCCGCGATCGCGCAGCACGACCGCGCTGCCTGTCTTCAAGTCGGTCGCAACGGCCGCCAACGGCAACTTCAAATCTTCGAAACGAGTTACCGGCAAACGCTCGCGCAAATACTGCTCTAGACGTTCGTTGCTTTGCACGCCCAATCGGGACATCGTCATCCGTCCGATGTCGCGCCAGCGCAACGAGCGTCCAAACTCAGCAATCTCGTCAATCGGCATTCCCGCCGCGTAGGCACCGCCCACAATCGATCCCGCCGAGGTCCCGCCGATGTAATCGATCGGAATCTTGCTCTCGACGAGCGCCCGCAGCGCACCGACGTGCGCGATGCCGCGCGCGGCGCCGCCTGACAACGCAAGACCGATGGTTGGGTGGCTGGATGTTCGCATTGACGCGCGCTTTGTTGATTGTCCTTTGTACTTTGTACTTCGGCCTTTGGTCTTTTGTCCTTGGTCTTCTGTCTTTACCCTAACTCGTTTGTGCCTTTTGTGCTCGTTTGTGCCTTTTGTGTTTAGACCGGACTGAGCATCACGATCTCTGCACGTTCGCGAGCCGTGTCGAGAAACGTATCGGTGTCAGACTCAATCTTAGACTCCACCAGCGTTTTCTCGATCTCATCCTTCGCCTGTTCCAGGTTCGGAACGATCCGCCCCGGAAAACGCGCCTTAAACCGCGGAACGTAAGTGTCGTTGTAGTAGGCGGCAATCTCTTTCTGACTGATCACTACGAAATTACGAAAGCGAAAGTCTAAATACTTTTCCATCTTCAGACGTTGCTCGACGATCTCGTCGAGTCTCTCGCTCGTCAGACCCACGCGCCGCAACCGCTCGACAAACTCTTCCTGCGAACGAAAATTCTGCGCCAGGGCATCGCGCGCCGCCCTGATCTCAGCCGGTGTCGGCACGATCGTCGGTAACTTCTCGGCTTCCTGAAGAATCAACCGCTGATCGATCAACAAACGCAGCGCCCGATTGAGATCCGCCGAATTCGGATTATCGAGCGGCGTGTTCGGCTGCAACGCCAACTGCCACATCAGATCCGAATACGTGATCAAGTCGGTCTTCACACCTGCGTTCACAGTCGCCACCATCTTGTCGACGACCTGCTGCGCCGCGCACGGCGAAACAGTCGCCAAAACCAGAACTACAACTCCGATGAATACCAATCGTTTCATACTCAGAATGTCTGCGTGATGCGAAAATGTAATGCGCCCTGGTGCAGCCGAAACACCGCGGGCGTGCCGTCAAAAAGAACTCCGCCCGGACCACGTTGCGGAACCAAAAACTCCGGCGGGTTCAGCAGGAAACCATAGTCAACTGCCAACGCGCCGCCAAACGGCGTCGTCCAGCGGAAGCCGAGCCCGACCGTGTTGGACCAACGCGTCTTCAGGTTCGTTCGTCTGATCTCCGTCAGAATATCGCCCGGCGCGATCGGCGTCGTATCTTCCTTGCCAAATAAATCGCCGACGCGGCGATAGACGTTGCCTCCGTCGTAAAACGGCACCACCTGCGTCGTTCTCGTCAGCGGAATCCTCGCCTCCAGGTTCAGTACCGCGAGGGCGTTGCCACCGACGGGCACCGTGAACGGATTAAGAAACACAACGTTCTTGTCCTGGTCGCGAAACGGACCGAGCGGGATGACGACTTCGCGTGGGCCTGCCTCTTCGAAACTAAAACCGCGCAGCGTTGTCGAACCGCCGGAGAAGAAACGCTCGCTGATCGGCAACGTGAGATCGATCTCGTCGATCACGCCGTTTTCATTTCGATCGCGCGGGTTGAAAACGTTCGCGAGACCCAGCGTCATGTTCCCGGCGAAGACGGTGTTGCGTAACGCCTGCATCTTGTAGTAACGCCGGTAGTTCGTCTGGAAACGATTGAACGAGATGTTTCCGCCAAGCTGTCGCAGCGCGACGGCGTAGTCGACGCTAAAGAAGCCGCCGCGCGTCGCATCTACCTGGTTGTAACGACAAACTTCTCCCGGCGCGCCAGGTCGCTCATCGTCGTCGTCCGCCGAGCGAACAGGCAGCAGCCCGCGTTCGCATCGTTCTCTCGTGTCGCGCACAAACGACCCGCCGATGCGCGCAATACGAACTTTCTTGTCGGGTTCGAGAATCGGCCTAAGGACGAGACTTTCGAGGTTGTAGAGCCGCACGTCTTCATAACTGACGCGGCCAAAAACGATCGTATGCGTTTTGCGATCGAGCACTCGCTGCGATTCGAGTGTGGCAGTGAAACGATTGATCGTCGGCTCGTTCACTCGCTCGCCGAAGATGTTGATCGGATTTCCCTCTTCGTCGAGCCGTTGCACGATGCCCATCGTGCCGCGATCGATCGCCGAGCGGAAGAAGCGGGTCACCGTCGAATCGCGCATGTACTCGATGGACGCAGCAAGCGGCGCAAAATCCGTTTTGTTGTAACGCGCGAACCGCGGATCGAGATATTCGAGCCTGACGAGTTGCTGTAAACGGCTCGCGCGCAAACGCAACGCGCCATGGCGCAGCCTGTTCATCAAGTTGACGTTGCTGATTTCAAACAGGCCCAACGCGCCGGCGTCAGTTGAATAGCCGCCGCCGTAGTCCATCACGTTCGGCTGTTTCTCTTCGACGTCGATGAGCACGTCGCGTTTTCGATAACCGGACGCGGTTTCGCCGGCCGGCTCGGTGCGAATGATCACCTGGCGATAAGCGTCGGTGAGGTACAGCTCTCGTTCCGCTTCCGAAATGCGATCCGCCCGCAGAACGTCGTTCTCCGCAATCGGAATCGCGCGCATGATCGCCTCGCGCTTCTTGCGCCGCGTATTTCGATCGCCGGTGACGCCGTTGATGATGATCTGATTGATGAATACTTTGTCGCCTTCGTTCGAGATCGCATAGACGAGGCGCACTTGTTCGTCGTCGCCTTTCTTCGGCAGCTCGACGACGGAAAAATCAATTCGCGCATCGACGTAACCCTCGCGGGCGTACAACGCCGAAACGCGATCGGCGTCAGCACGTGCCTGCGAACGCGAATACGGCGCGCCGATCACCGTGCCGAGTTCCTTCCGGATCTCCTCTTCGCTATGAATCTGATTGCCCTTCACCTCGACGCCGGCCACACGCGTCAGCGGACCTTCCTCAACCTGAAAAGTGATGATCAGATCGTCACCGTTGATTGAAACGCCCTGCAACGGCGTCGCCTTTGCTTTGCGGTAACCAAGGTCGCGCATCAAGGCTTCGACCGTGCGATGGTCCTGCTCCAACAGCGTCAGGCTCGTAAAGCCGCGGCCATAACCGAGGAACGGAATCAAACCGATCGCACTCGCTTTCTGGCTCTTCAGGTTCGGCGCGATGTCGTCGTAGGTCAGCTTGTTTGTGCCGGTGATGCGAATGTCGTTGAGACGGAAACGCCTGCCTCGCTCGACGTCGTACTTGATCTCGATCGTGTTACCGGTTAACGAGAGCGGATTCAGGTTCTCACACGTTTCCTGGGTGCCGTTGACGCCGATGTCGGCGGGAGGATTGCTGACGGTGCACGTCTCCGTAACCTCGGCGAAAAAGTAACCGTCCTCCTGAAGATCGTTTCTGATCCGGCGCGCGCCTTCGACGATCGCCGAGAAATCGATGTTGCCTTCGCGTTTGACCGGCAACAGCTCGCGTTGTTTCTTCTCACTGAGCTCGATGTTCGTAACGGCAACGCGCACCTTCGGCCCCTGCACACCCTTCAATGTGATCTTGACCGAGTTCTTGTCCGGATCTCTTTCGACGCGCGGATCTTCCAACACCGGCGAGAGAAACTCCGCGGCGATCAATGCGTCACGAATTTTCTTCACGTCAGCGGCCAGTTCGTCGCGGGTGAACGTCGTGCCGTTTTGCAACCCCAGGGTTGGCCGCACAGAAGCCGGGTTGAAACCCGCGATCTGGATGTCGAACCCTTCAACGCGGGCCTGCTCGCCGGCATTGATGCGGTACGTCACGGTCTCACGTATGCCGCTGCGATCGACCTCCTCGACGCCTTCAACCGTCGCGTTGAAATAGCCGCGGTCGCGCAGGTAGACCTGAATCTCGTCGGCGTTGCGGGCGATAAGTTGTTTGGTTACACGAGTGCCGGGTTGGAGAAAATTCAAGCGCGCGCGAATCTCGTCGGCGGAAATCATCTCGGCCGTGGCGGGCGTGATGTCGATCCGTACGTCGCTGATCTGCACTTGTCGCTGGACGACAAACCGCAACCTCACTGGACCGCTGCGACCCGACTCCTCGATGACTTCAACGCGCGCATTAGCCACTCGCTGAGAGTCAAACAACGCCTGCAACGAATCGCGCACACGCACGGCCGAAAACGGCGTGTTCGGCGCCACGCGCAGCAACGTCATGAACTCGGCCTGCACCGTCGGAAACGTCCGCGAGCCTTCAAACACGAGCTCGACCGCGGCGATCTGCCGGCCTTCGTAGTCTTCGATCCTGACTTCTTTAAGAGTTCCGCCGTGCGCTCTCGAAATAAACAAAGAAACGAGCAGAATGATCGGCGCTACGCGGATACTAGACATCGGTCGCAACAATGACGAACTCCACCCCTTGCTCAAAATCTCTTTCTGAAACGAATCTCAAAATTGAAGTTGTTAGTGCGCGCACTTAACCGTCGGGTGGAAGCCTGTTCATACTGCGCAATGAACGATAGCCGGTCGGAAACACGATACTCGACCGCCAGGATCTGGTTCGGATCGGAGGTGACGTTGGTCGAGTAAGTGACCGTGACCTCCTTGCTGATGCGTCGTCCGAGCGTCAGCCGCGCGGCCGGCGTCGAACCCGCAGTACCGCCAATCACGGGACTGATCTCGAAACGCGTCAGACCGAAGAGTTTGCTGGTAGCGCGCTGCGCCGGGGCGTTGATCAACGCGTCCGTCAGCAGACTCGTCGCCGCGCCCACTTCTGATTGCGCCAGAATGGACGCGTTCGTGTCACCGGAAGAAAGTTGTCCGGTGGTGATCAATGAAACCACGTCCGCCTGCGGCAAGGCGGGTTCGGAACGCACCGCCGCCTGCGGTTGCGACAGCGGACCAGTCAGGCTCACGATCACGCGATAACCTCGAATAGTCGATTCCGCTTGAATGTTCACGATCGGATCCGCGTTTCGCGCCGGGGGCAGATCCAGCAACGCGCGCGTGATGTCGTAACGATCGTTGCGGAAGTTGAGCGTGCCGCTGGTCGCGGTGATCCGGCCGGAGATCGTGGGATCGTTGACTGGCCCATCCAACTGAAGGGAAACCGAGCCGACCAGATCCGCGAGATTGTTTCGCACCACGAGCGCGTTTCGGCCTTCGACCCGCAGCGATGCAAACAGCGCCGTTCGCGTCAGCTCGACCTCCGCGCCTTCCTCGATCGACTCGCCGCGCCGCTGGTTGATCAAGTCCGCAAGTTCGATGTCTTGCGTGTATTCAGTGCGACGAAGAGTTACCACGCCGCCGATCAACTGCTCACGTGACGAGCCGCGAATCTCGACGTCTGCGTCAAGCGTCGAACGGAAGTCCTGGGGAAACGGAACGGTGACGTCGTCGCCGTGAACGCTGATGCGGAAAGCAGAAACTGTGAAGCCGTCGAGCAACGCGCCGCCGGTAGCTTCGACGCGGCCACCACCGAGTGTGCCGGTAAGCGAATCGATCTGCGCCTGGTTGGCTGTAAACCTCACGCCGCCCTTCAAGTTCGCGACGGTCCAACGATCGTTTTGCAGCAGGAGCGACACCGAGGCGTTGTCGAGCGAGGCCTGACCGCTCACGCGCGGGTCTTCGTAGGTGCCGCGGATAGTGACCGCGACCTGCGCCGTGCCTGACGAAAAGAAGTCGGGTGATATGCCGTTCAAGACTCGGAGATTCAGGCTTCCATTGACAGTCAGGTTCTGCGCACCGCCGGCGCCGCTGGCGATCGTGCCGTCAATCACGATGTTTGTTCCGGGTCCGGTAAAACGCGTTTCTTTGAAGTTGATCTCGTTCGGTTTGAAGGCGATCTCGAGCGGAGTCGTAGCGTTGAGTTGAATGTCCTCGACGCGAAAACTGAGTTCGGAAAATTTTGCGCTGCCTGACAAACCGGCCAGTGAAAATTCCTTGTAATCGTCGAGCAGGTTGCCGCTCGCCGAAATGGTTCCGTTTGCGCGTCCTGAAATCGTGACGCCCGCGCCCGGCATGATGATCCCGAACAGGTTCGTCAAATCCGCATTGGTGAGTGTCGTTTCGATGTTCGACGTCAAATAGTCGCTCGCCAAATCGACCTGCGCATTCACGATCTGCGGCGCGCCGAGTATGCCGGAGGTGAGCGTTAGACTGAGCCGATCGTTCTCAGTTGTTCCTTTCAGTGCGACGGTACCTGCCGAGCGGCCGTTGATCGTCACGTCGCGCGCGCTGCCGTCAAGCGCAATCTGATAGCCTTTGAGACCTTCGACATTCAAGTTGCCTTTGACCTGCGCGTTGAAGCTGCCGACACCCGTGATGGCCGGCATTCCGGGCCGGCTGGTGAGTGCGGCGAGACGCTCGAGCTGAACGTTTTCAGCATTGCCCTGAAGCTCGAAGTTCTTGCTGTCCGTGTTGAATTTGCCGCTCGCCGTGATGTGACCAGCCACCAGCCGAATATCGACGTTCTCGATGTTGACGTCGGCGCCGTTGAAGGTGGCGCGCGCGGTCATCCCTTGCAACGGCTCGCCGCCAAGCTTGCCTGGTCCCAGACGCAAATCGGCGCTGCCGCTCATCGCGCCGGGAATGCCGTCGATCTTGATGTGGCCCGACAGATCGCCCTGAGTGTTGGACGCGAGCTCACTGCCCGCCGGCAAAGCATGGCTCGACGGCGACAGTGCGAGCAGTGAGGCGGCGTTCATGCGATCGAGCGTCGCGTCGATCGAGGTCTTGTTGTCTTCGTTGCGCGGCGCGACGAGTGCGAACTGCATCCCGCCGCCGTCTCGCTCCGTCAGACGGCCATCGGGAATCCGGATCTCTTTGCTGTTCATCGTGAGCGATGCCGACAACGAACCAAGTTCAATTCCTTTCATCATCAGCGAGCCAAGCGAGAAGCGTCCCGTGACGTCCGGCGACTCCAGCCGGCCGCGAATGTTGCCGTTGAAGGCGAGCTGTCCGGCGAGGCCGATGTCCCACGTCTCCAACTCACGTTCGGCTGCGGGTAGCAATCCCGACGAAATAAGCACGGTTTGAAGTTCGGCAGCGTCCGTCGAAGCAAGATCGACCGTGAGGTTCGAATCGCCTTCGAATGCGAACTGGCCGGAAGCATTCAACCTGGTCGCGGGTGTTTGCAGGTTCAAGGCCTGGATATCGAAGAGTCCGCGGTTCGCGCGCACTGAGACTTCGCCGTTGATCGGAATCCGGTCCGCGCTAGTCTCACCTGTTTCAGCAGAGAGTCGCGTAGTTAATGTGCCTGACGCCAGTTTGACGTCCGTACCGGGGAAAGTCAGATCGACTCTGCCGGTCGCGCGGCCTGTCAGCGGAACTGCACTGCCGGCGATTGCGGCGAGTGGTCCAGAGACATCGATGTTGTTAAAATCGGCGGCGACTTGCGACGTGCCGCCTTTGTTCAGGGCGATGCGTGCGTTACCACTGGCGCGGCCGTTGAATGCGTCGGCGGTGAAGTTGTTGAACTGGATGTCGCGATTTGTCGCGACGACGGACGCGCGCGCCTGGCCCAGGCTCATCTGGCCCAACACGCCGCCGCCGATGCTCAGATCCGCACTCGCGCGATAACTCCCGGATGGCTCGACGACAAACACCGGTTTCGCGAGTTTCACGTTTTCCACCTGGCCGTCGCCGACCTTGACCGTGCCCGCATCGATGTCGGCTGTCGCTCCTTCAATCCGTCGATTACGCACGGACAAACGAACACCAGCGATATTCAGCGCGCCGATCTCCGCGCCCGATGCACTCGTCGCGCCTACAGCCACGTTCTTCACGTTAACGCTCGTCACGCCGCCACGATCGTCGACGGTAATATCGTTTGCCGTCACACCCTTAATGCGCGCGCCTGACGCGGTGATATCGCCGGTCTTGACACTCGCCACGCTCGCCGTCGTCACATCGTTCTCTTTACGCGCACGCAGATCCGAAGCGGTGATGCCACTGACTTTCGCGCCCGAAGCGACGAGCCCGTTTGCGTTGAACTGACGCGACGACGCCGTCAGCACCCCATTGTTCATCTCGGCGCGCGCGTCGCGCAGGATCAATCCCGTGAGCGTCGTGCCGTAACTTCGCTCGGCAACCGCGCGCAGTTCACCAACCCAACGAAAATCGGTGCCGGTGCCCATCACCTGGCCCATCAACTGCACCGAATCGATCTTAAACTCGCCCGCGTTCAGCAGGTCGGCAACCGCTTTGCCGTTGATGTCGTAGCTACGGCCGTCGACGGAACCACTCGCGCTGACATTCAGACCCTGCAATCGCACGCCGTCCGCCGCAAGCGCGTCGGACTTCACTTCACCCGTGAGCTTGAACTGATCGCCCTGGCCGGTGACCGTGCCCGAGAAACTCCCACCGCCGCGCAGCGCCACGTCGGGTCGCAACACGTCAGAGAGTTGGGTCAGGTCGACTGACGACGTGATCTGCATCTGGTAACTGAGCGCGCGCCAGTCGTCCATGGTTCCCGTCATCCGCGCTTCGGCGACCGGAGACTTCAGCGTGAGCTCCTGGATCTCAGCCCGCGTTTGGTTCACGCGAGCGTTGGCGTACACGTCGATCTGATTGACAGTGCGGCCGTCGTAAGTGAAGTTCGAATCTTTCAGATTCAGCGTGACGGTGTTCATGCGGCTGTCTGCCGGCGCGTTCGGATCGTCGGGTTGGACTGTCATCTGCAGATTTCGTCCTTCGCCGGAGATCTCGTGACGCGCGTCGCCGTAGTGGATCACGCCGTCTGTAATTTGCACGCTGGCCGTCGAGTACGCGAAGAGAATGCGCTTGTTCGGTTCAGGCGGCGGGATGCGAATGTTGCGGAAGTTGGACCGTCCTTGTTCGTCGAACGTGACCCATGCTTCGAACCCGCGAATCTTCAGATCTTTCAGGTTGATGTTACGTCGCAGGTTCAGCGCGTAGAGGTCTTCGACTCTGATCGTGGCGTCGAGCTGATCGATCTTGCCGAGTCGTTCGCCGGTCGCCGCGTCGTACAGTTCAACGCCCGACATCTTCACTGTCTGCGGTGGGACGTCGGCGTGAAATTCGCGAATTTCCGCGCGGATGCCGTAGTTCGCGAATGTTTGCTTGATCTGGCCGGCGATGTAGCGGTCGACGTAACCGAGCCGGTAAAGGAAAAACGCGAGCAGGATTACAAAGATCGCGACGGCCGCGATGATCAGGCCCGCGAGGATCGCGTGACGCCGCGAGAAGTAGCGCCAGCGCCGTGCGACCGAGGGCTTCTCAGGCTCCGGCTGAGGGAGATCTTGCCGGGAATCCGTGTTGTTAGGATCGTCTACACTCATAACACACAGCCGCCACGCGACTCAGGGAACTTCGAATGCTTAGAGGGAGAGACCGAACAGGTGTCAGCTTTGTACTGCACCGCTTCACACGGATTTTAAATCCTGGACCACCAAGTTCGGATGGCCGTAACGCTCAGGTTCGTTGCTCTTTGTTGTCGACTGCGGCCGCCTGCTGGTCCGTCAAAGAGGCGGGCTCGCCAAGCGGCACGTTGCCGACGACAGAAAGCTCAAAACCTTCCAAAGCTGCTACTTTGGGGGGATGATTCGAAAGCAGTAATATCCGCCGCAACCCCAGGTCGTGGAGTATTTGGGCTCCCACGCCGTAGTCGCGATCAACTCCATAACCTGTTTCCAAACTTGCCTCGCGCTTGCTGACGCCCTTCTCCTGCATCAGGCTGTACGTACGCAACTGGTTGACCAAATCCAGGCTATGCTCGCGCTGGCGCAGGTAAAGCACCACGCCGCGCGCTTCGGCAGCTATCTTTTCGAGCGCCGTGTGCAGTTGAAAACCGGTGTCGTCGATCAATGAGCCAAACATATCGCAGGTGACGTTTTCCGTGTGGACGCGAACCAGCACCGGATCCTCCGTCTTGACGTCGCCCATGACCATCGCGAGATGCACGTCGCCGTTGATTACGTTTTCGTAAGCGACCGCGCGAAACCTGCCGTACACCGTCGGCAGATCCGCTTCGACGACGCGACGGACAAGCGTCTCCTTGCTGATGCGATAACGCACCAGGTCCGCGACCGTGATCATCTTCAGATTGTGTTGCGCAGCAAATTGTTCGAGCTGCGGAAGACGGGCCATCGTGCCGTCTTCGTTCATGATCTCGCAGATCACACCAGACGGATTCAGACCGGCGATGCGCGCGATGTCCACGCTGGCTTCAGTTTGACCGGGACGCACGAGCACGCCGCCGTTCTTGGCGCGCAGCGGAAAGATGTGACCAGGCCGCGCCAGGTCTTTCGGCTGGCAACGCGGATCGACCGCGCAGAGGATCGTCGTCGCGCGATCGGCGGCCGAAATTCCGGTCGTGATTCCCTTGCGCGCGTCGACCGAGACGGTGAACGCCGTGCCGAGGTATGAAGTGTTGTCGGCGACTTGAGTGGTCAGGTGCAGCTCGTCGCAACGGTCCTCGGTCAGAGGCATGCAGATCAAGCCGCGGGCGTGCCGGGCCATGAAGTTGATGATCTCCGGCGTGACCTTCTCGGCCGCGCATACGAGATCGCCTTCGTTTTCCCGATCTTCGTCGTCGATGATGATGATCATGCGGCCGTCGCGGATGTCGCGAACAGCCTCGTCTATGGTCGCAATCGCCATTGGAAAGTTATGTTAACCGAAAGCCCGAAATTGATAAACCATCCGAGTTAGCTGTGTTGAACCAGGCGTTCAACATACTTCGCGATGACGTCGACTTCGAGATTCACGCCGTCGCCGGGCTTCAGGTGCGACAGATTGGTGACCTCCCAGGTTTTGGGAATGATCGCGACTTCGAAATACTCGTCCGTGAGCTTCGCAATTGTCAGACTGATGCCCTCAACCGCAACCGAACCTTTGTAAACAAGATAACGCCCGATCTCCATGGGAAAACCGATGCGAATGGTCCACGATTCGCCATGGTCCTCGACGTCCGTAAATATCCCGCGGGCGTCGACGTGTCCCTGCACTATGTGACCGCCCAGCCGGGTCGCAGGCGTGACCGCGCGTTCGAGATTGACGAGCGTTCCCGGTTTCAGGTTGCCAAGTGTCGAGCGCGCGAGTGTTTCGCGTGAGACGTCGGCGGCGAACGAATCCCGTTGAATGTCGAGCGCCGTAAGACAGACGCCGTTGACGGAGATGGAATCGCCGTGGTTCGTCCCTTTCGTGACGATGCTGGCGCCGATGACGATGCGCGCATTTTCGCCGCGCATGCCAATGCTGCGCACGCTGCCGAGTTCTTCAATGATTCCGGTGAACATGTTCCATCATCCGCTCCAACACCGCTTCAATTGAGAGGCCCGTGGAATCGATCACGATTGCATCCTCGGCGATCTTCAACGGCGAATCCGTGCGCGTCGAATCGCGTCGATCGCGTTCGTTGATCTCCGCGAGGGTTTGCGCGAGCGAAGTGCCGGGATTCACCAGCTTGTCTTCGTTGAAACGGCGCTCGGCGCGTTCTTCCGGCGCCGCATCGAGAAAAAACTTGATGTCTGCGTCCGGGAAAACCACCGTGCCGATATCGCGGCCGTTCAGGACTGCGCCGCGTTTTCCCATCTCGCGCTGGCGCAGCACCATGGCGCGTCTGACGCCGGGGATCGTCGAGACGACCGACGACATGGCGGTGATGTCGTCATCGCGAATCCGTTCGGTGACGTCGCGTCCGGCGAGCGAGACCCGCAATGAATCCGGATCGCCGTCGAGATTGATGTCCGCGCGTTGGGCCAGGTCAGTGACAGCGTCCTTGTTTGTTGGATCGAGCTCCGCTTCGATCGTCGCCAGCGCGATTGCCCGATACATCGATCCGGTGTCGATGTAGAGTAGTTTCAAAGCTCTCGCCAGCATGCGACCCAAAGTGGATTTGCCGGATCCGGCCGGACCGTCAATGGCGATGATCATCGTGACTCTCTACACAAACGCGGCAAAGACTTCGTTCGACATCAACGCGCCGTTTCGCGTCAACCGAATCAAATCGCCGTGGAACTCGACCAGCCCCGCTTCGCGAAAGCGATCGAGATCAGACGCGTGTTCGGCCCGCAGGTCGACTCCAAACAACTCGTTGTACTCGCGCACGTCCACGCCGCGCATCATTCGCATTCCCAGGAACAACGCTTCCGCACGCAGATCAGCCGCCGTCAGCTCCTGCTCTTCGACGATGGGCGACGTGCCCTGTTCGATCGCTTCAACGTATCGCAGCACGTCGCGTTCGTTAGACCACCGTCGCGCGTCGCCAAAAGGGCCAGAGGCAAACGAATGCGCCGAACAACCGAAGCCGTAGTACGGCGCGCCGGTCCAGTATTTCGTGTTATGACGCGAACTGAACCCAGGCTTACACAAGTTCGAGATCTCGTAATGCTCGTACCCCGCAGCCGCCGCGCGCTCGATCATCCATTCATACATTACCGCCGCCCGATCTTCGTCAGGCACCGGTTGCAAGCCACGGCGAATGTGATCGGCCAACGGAGTTCCGGAGTGGACCTCGAGCAGGTAAAACGAAAGATGCTCCGGTTCGAGCGCCAGTGACTGTTCGATGTTTCTTTGCCAGCCGGCGAGAGTCTGTCCGGGAAGTCCGGCGATCAGATCGAAACTCACGTTGTCGAAACCCGCCGCACGCAGCTCGTGAAAAGTTTTTAAGGTGTCGGCAGTCGAATGCGAACGGCCCAACTTCGCCAATTCAGCGTCGTCGAACGTCTGCGCGCCAAAACTCGCGCGATTGACACCCAACGCGCGAAAGGCACGCAGTTGATCGCTCGTCACCGTCCCCGGATTCATTTCGACAGTGATCTCAGAACCGCTGTCGATCTGAAACTGACGATGCAACGCTGAAAGAATCAGATCCAGTTGGGCCGCCGTCAGCAATGAAGGCGTACCGCCACCGAAGTAGACCGTATCGACGTGCGCGCCCGCGTTTCGCGATCGCACGATCTCATCAACCAGCGCGCGAACATACCGCTCCGAAAGTTCGCTCTGATAAAGCCCGGTAGCGAAGTCGCAGTACGAACAACGCGAACGACAAAATGGAATGTGGATATACAACCCTGCGTGAGTCATTTCATTTTCAACCGATAATAACACGCACTGTAATTAATTCGTTCGTGCGGATGTATCGGTTTCCGAACTCATAGAACATTCATAGCCGGCGATCCGCGCAGTTTTGAAATTGGCACGAATCTTGTTTGTCGATTAAACGGCAAAATAAGTCACCATTATGGAGGGATACATAGATGGCACACGACAGAATGACCAACGACGATCTCGACAGGAACATGGGTCAATCGGGTCGCGATGAGGATCTTGGCGGCCAGGACTTCGGCCGGCAGACACCGGGACGCAATCCGAACGATCAGCAGAGTGGACAAAAAGGCGCGGGTCAGAAGAACAAGGAGAGTGGCCTCGGCGCCGAGGAAGATGACGACTATGGCAAGGGCGGCTCAGGACAGATGGGCCGAACGCCGCAAGGTGGGCAGAACCGATAACAAATAACTCTCTTCTTTACTGCTTCTGAATTGAGGTCCGTGTCATCCGTGGTTTCACCGATGACACGGATATTTTTTACTTTATCCGGCGCGTACTGCCGTCACCACTGATCGACTTACTCATCGAGCGCGATACGCGTTCGGCTTCGGCCATCACACGCAACAAGTTCTCGCCCAAAATCTTTCTGATATCGGCTTCGCCGTAACCACGCTTCAGCAGCTCGTACGTAATGTTCGGCAACATCGATACGTCTTTCGCGCCTTCAGGCATATCGTTCGCGCCGTCGAAATCAGCGCCGATGCCAACGTGGTCGATTCCTGCGACTTTCACGATGTGATCGAAGTGGTCGATCAGCTTCGAAATCGGAAGCGGCGGCAACGGGTTCGCCTGTTCGAGTTTGTCGCTCTCTTCCGCGAGCCACTCGGGATCGTCTTTGTACTTCTGGTCGAGCGCGTCCT
>DATANW010000306.1:0-1718 GCA_036266055.1 Pyrinomonadaceae bacterium
CCCCGACCCGGCACTCGGAATAGAACTCTCGTAGTCGTAAAGATTATTGAAGACGAAAATGTTCTTCGAGTGATCGGCCGCGGAGTTTGTTTCGAGATCGAATCCACAGACGCCCCCACCGAATCGCGGCTCGTGATGTCCGAGACGAAACGCGTAGTTCTCGAAGACGTAGATGTTCTCAGAATTAACCGCGGCGATGTTGGCTGCTGCGACTCCGCTGGTGATGTTGTGATAAGCGACACAGTCGTTCGCGAAGTAATTCTTCTCCAGACCGGAGCCGCCGAAACTGATCCCGATCGACGCGGTGTCTTCGAGGTAGTTGTTCTGCGCGGTGCAGCGTTCGCAGTTGCCGAGCTGAATCGTCGATCTGACGCCACCGTCGTAGACCTGTTGCCGGCCGCGAATATGAAAACCGACGACGGCAATGTTCTTCGAGCGTTCAGTGTGCGAGCAACAAGCGTCGCCTTTTGCTTGAAACACGGCGACGGCGGGGGTTCTTCCGCTTGCAAAATTCGGTTCGAGGATCGTCGTTCCTGTTCCTGCCAACTGTTCAGGCGTGAGTGCTTGAACGGCCAACAGAAATGGATCGCGGTAGTTGCTTCCCTTGCCCTTGCGAAAGTAGTCGAGCAGAGCTTGCGGCGGCGCGTAGGTTCCTTCGACGAGCACGTTGTCGCCGATCAGAAAGCAGCCGAAGTCTGTGATCCCGGTAACGTCGCACGAGTAAGTAGAGCTGTCGAACTTCGTGTGCTGCGCCAGCTCGACCTGCGTCTTGATCGAGCCGCCGCCTTCGATCGAGATCGTGCCGCCGCCGAGCGTAGTCAGTTCCTTGCTCGCGGCGTTGATTAACAGACCAAGATCGTTTGCCTCCGCCGCAGTCTGGCGAACGGCGCGCAATCTTTGCAGCGCGGGTGCGGCGGTTGTTCCCGTCAGGGAAACGCTTTTTAGCGAAATGGTGATCGTTGGACCGGGCTTTCGCGCCGGCAGGTACGCGGCCGGATCGACCTTCGGCAACGACGCGGGTGTTTGCGCGAGTGCAGTCGTTGATAGCGCGATCAGTGTAATCAATGCTAAGCAAAACAGTCGCATGGAACACAATTTAACAGATGTCCACAGTAGGAGTAGACTTGCAGCATCGCCTTTGCGAAAAGAGGGAGTTGGAAGATGCAGAAACGCACTCTCGGTGACAATGGTCTGGAGGTGTCGGCTCTCGGTCTCGGTTGCATGGGATTGAGCTTTGGTTACGGCCCCGCCACAGACAAGCAACAGGGTATTTCATTGATCCGCACTGCTGTCGAACGCGGTGTTACTTTCTTCGACACCGCCGAAGTCTACGGGCCGTTCGCGAACGAAGAGCTCGTCGGCGAAGCTCTCGCTCCGTTTCGCGACCAGGTGGTGATCGCGACGAAATTCGGATTTGCGCCTGCTGCCTCGGGCGAGAGTCGCTGGAGCTCGTTCGATAGCCGCCCCGAGCACATCAAAGAAGTCGCCGATGCGTCGCTGAAACGGCTCAGGACCGACGTTATCGATCTGCTGTATCAGCACAGGGTCGACACGAATGTGCCAATCGAAGATGTCGCCGGCGCAGTGAAAGAGTTGATCGACGCGGGCAAGGTCAAACATTTCGGGCTGTCTGAAGCGGGAGACGAGACGATTCGCCGCGCGCATGCGGTGCAGCCGGTCACCGCGCTTCAGAGTGAATACTCGTTGTGGTGGCGAAG
>DATANW010000307.1:0-2928 GCA_036266055.1 Pyrinomonadaceae bacterium
GGAGATCTGACGGGAGGCTCACCACGAGTCTGCTCAGAGCCTGAACTCCGCCGGCAGAAGCCCCAACCACGATAGTGTCGTGCGTCGCCATACGTCCCTCCGGCCCTCCAGGATTAGTGGCTTAAAGCGCTCGAAGGGGTCATCAAAGCTGCCGGCTGCCCAAAGGCCGTGAGCTAACTCTTTATTGTTGGGAGATGGGCGAATTCTAGCATAGTTGAGCGCCTCAAATGGGGAGCGAGATCTAACTCAGCCGCCTTCGGCAAAATAGTACTTCTTTGACACTGTTTGGCGTCCTTTTAGAGATATTGACCTGATTTTGAGTGCGGTTCAGCACGTTGCCACCACAGGTCAAATCCTCTATACTGCCGCCGTTGAATACCCCTTTCCTCCTGTGGGTATAGTTGGCGCGGCGGACGGCAAAAACCGCCGCGCTTTTTTCTGTCCTGGATTAGAATCCGTATACACGGATTTAGTAATGAGGCGCGTTCCCGTTCCCCTGATTGCCCGGATTCTACTTCTGGCACTGGTCTACTTTGCGGCTGCCAAGCTGGGACTGTCGCTGGCTTCGCTGCACCGTAACGTCACGCCTGTCTGGCCGCCGACGGGTATCGCCATCGCTTCACTCCTGATCTTCGGCCGGCGCATTTGGCCCGGCGTCTTCCTCGGTGCTCTTTCCGTCAACTTGTTAACTGGCATTCCGATCGTTTCGGCTGCTGGAATTGCGGTTGGAAACACGCTCGAAGCTGTGGTTGCTTTCTGGTTGCTGCAAAGCGTGGTCGGTTGGCGAAACACGTTCGACTCCGTCGGCGAGGTCATGCGGTTTGTCGGCGGTGCGGCCGTGTTGGCGCCGGTGGTAAGCGCGACGATCGGAAGTTTGAGTCTTTGTCTTGGCGGTGCGGCAGATTGGGCGAACTTATGGTCACTCTGGTTGACCTGGTGGATTGGCGACGGGTTTGGCGCGCTGATCGTGGCGCCATTCATCCTGTCGTGGCGTTCGCCCGGCCCGCTGAACCCCGGGCACAAGCTCGAAATCGCCGTGCTGCTGTTGTTCCATCTGTTCGTGGTCATGATCGTCTTCGGCGGCTGGTTTCCGGGACCAGTTAAGACGTATCCGCTCGCGTACCTGTCCTTGCCGTTTCTCCTTTGGGCCGCGTTGAAGTTTGACCTCCGCATTGTTTCCGGCGCCATCGTGTTAATGGCGGGGGTTGCGATCTGGGGAGCGAAACATGGTTATGGTCCATGGGTGCAGGCGAGTCCGAACGTGGCGTTGATCCTGTTGATTACGTTCGTCGGTACGAGCTCGTTGATGACGCTGGTCGTCTCGGCGATTACGCACGAGCGGCGCAAAGCGGAGGATGATAAGTCGAAGCTCGGATCGGAGCTGGAAATGCACCGGCGTCGCATTGAAGAGATGGTGGCGCATGTGCCGGGTGTTGTTTGGGAGGCGTGGGGAAAACCTGACGCTGCCAGTCAGCGCATTGACTTCGTCAGCAGTCACGTCGAAAAGCTGCTCGGTTACAGCCGGAGTGAATGGTTGTCGACGCCGAACTTCTGGCTCTCGATCGTTCATCCGGACGACAAGGAACGTGCGGCGCGCGAAGCGGCGGCGATCTTCGCGTCGGGCAAAGGCGGCACGAGTCGCTTTCGCTGGCTGCGGAAGGACGGCCGCGAAGTTTGGGTCGAGGCGCAGTCGGTGGTCATCACCGACGAGACGGGCCCCGTCGGGATGCGCGGCGTGACGATGGACATCACTGCCGCGATGCAGGCGGAAATCGAGCGGGCGGAGTTGTTGGAGCGCGAGAGTCAGGCGCGCGAAGACGCGGAGGAAGCGAGTCGTTTGAAAGAGGAGTTTTTGGCGACTGTGTCGCACGAATTGCGCACGCCGTTGAATGCCGTCGTCGGTTGGTCGCGTTTGGTTCGCAGCGGGCAACTCGATAAAGACGGGATAGCGCATGCGCTGGAAGTGATCGAGCGCAATGCGTCGGCGCAGCGCCAGATCATTGAAGACTTGCTCGACGTGTCGCGCATCGTCACCGGGAAGTTGAGAATCAACACGCAGCGGGTGGATCTGTTGCTGGTGATGCATGCGGCGATCGACGCGGTGCGGCCGGCTGCTGAAGCGAAGGAGATCGATCTGCGCACGCACTTCGAAGCGCCTGACGCGATCGTCAGGGCTGACGTCGAGAGGTTGCAACAGGTCCTTTGGAATTTGCTGGCGAATGCCGTGAAGTTCACGCCGCAACATGGGACGGTCGATCTTTACCTGCGACAGCGCGGGTCGTTGGCGGAGATCAGGATCGAGGATTCCGGACCGGGTATTCCGTCCGAGTTTCTACCGCGCATTTTTGAGCGGTTTTCGCAGGCGGATGGGTCGAGTACGAGAAAGCACGGGGGGCTGGGTTTGGGACTGGCGATCGTGAGGCACCTGGTTGAGTTGCACGGCGGCACGGTTTCGGCGAGCAATCGAGACAAAAATGGCGGTGCAGTACTTACCGTCGTACTGCCCGCCATTGAACCTACGTCTGCTGAACTGATCGCGCGCTCGATTCCGGTTCAGTAGCTCTTGTGCCTTTTGCGGCTACGAGTTCGTCTAGTTCGTCTTGCGCAAGACCGGTGGATTCGATTGCGCTGACTTTTCCGGCGTCACGTTTGCGGGGTTGAAGATGTAACTCTCGCGCGAACGCACTGCCAGGTTCGGCTGCTTGGCGCGTACCTTGATCATGCGCCGTTGACCCGCTTGCGGCAGGCGCTTCGGATAGTAACCGATGCTGTACTGCCGTCTCAGCTCCTCCGCGACATTCGCAAACGCGTACGACATGTTTTGCAGCGAGTCTGCGGGGTATTCTCGGCCGCCAGTGCTGTTCGCGAGTTCCTCGAGATAACGGCGGCCAACCTCGTAATCGCCTCTGCTGGTCCCACGCGGACGGC
>DATANW010000308.1:0-7247 GCA_036266055.1 Pyrinomonadaceae bacterium
CCGGACTCTCGCGCACGTCGTCGACGTCGCGTTTGTAAGCAACGCCCAACAGCAGCACGTTCGATCCTTTCACGGCTTTCTGTTCGTCGTTGAGCCCGTCGGCCACGAGTTGGACCACGTGCTCCGGCATGCGCGAATTGACTTCTTCAGCGAGACTGATGAAACGCGAGTCGAAACCATGTTGTCGCGCCTTCCACGAGAGGTAATGCGGATCGAGCGGAATGCAATGTCCGCCGATTCCCGGACCAGGGTAAAAAGCCATAAACCCGAACGGTTTCGTCGCGGCGGCGCGAATCACTTCCCAGGTGTCGATATTGAGCGCGTAACAAAGCCGGGCCATCTCGTTTGCCATGCCGATATTCACCGCGCGAAACGTGTTTTCGAGCAGCTTCGCCGCTTCCGCAACGCGCGCCGACGTAACCGCATGAACGTCGTTGACGATTTGCGAATACAGATGCGCGGCGGCCGTCGTCGAATCGGGCGTGACGCCACCGACTACCTTCGGAATGTTATGCGTCATGAACTGTGGATTGCCGGGATCGACGCGTTCGGGCGAGAACGCCAGCAGAAAATCCTCGTCGAGCTTCAGGCCAGTCTCTTCGAACATCGGCAACAACACTTCGTCGGTCGTGCCCGGATAGGTCGTCGACTCCAGGATGATCAGTTGACCGCGTCGCAAACGTTTCTGAATCTGCTCCGCCGCGGCGAGAATGTAGGAAACGTCAGGCTCCTTCGTTTTGCGCAGCGGCGTGGGTACGCAGATGATGATGACGTCGCAGTCGCTGAGGTTATTGAAATCCGTCGTGGCCCGTAGACGCTCCGATTTCACCATTTCGCTAAGTCGCGGCGCGGGCACGTCGCCGATGTACGACTGCCCCTGGTTGATCTGTTGCGCTTTGCTCTCGTCGACCTCGAAACCGGTGGCCCGAAAACCTTTGGAAGCGAATTCGACGAGCAGCGGTAACCCGACGTATCCGAGGCCGATCACACCCGCCTGGGCCTGCTTGTTCGTAATTAAACTCATTAACTCGTTTTTCATAATGGTGGCGAAAGACTAGAAAACACTATCGACAAGTGTCAAGCAGATCATTTATATCCGTGTGGTGCCCACGAATCCCCCAAGGCTTATCCGCGGATTAAGTTTACTCGACGCCACAATGATCGTCGTCGGATCGATGATCGGGTCGGGCATCTTTATCACTTCGGCTGAATCGTCTCGATTGGTCGGGTCGCCGGGTTGGTTGCTGGCGGCGTGGGCGCTGGCGGGTGTGCTGACGATCACGGGCGCGCTCTGTTGTGCCGAACTCGCGGCCATGTGGCCGCGCGCCGGTGGGCAGTACGTCTTTCTGCGCGAAGCGTATGGACCAGCGACCGGATTTCTCTTCGGCTGGGGATTGTTTCTGATCATCCAGACGGGAACGATTGCGGCGGTTGCCGTCGCGTTCGCGAACTTCACCGGCGTGCTCGTCGGATGGATCTCGGGCGACCGATACCTGATCGCGCCGCTGGTCGTCATCAAGCCGTTTACCTTGGGCGGCTTGGCTTTCAATGGCTACGCGCTGAGTTTGTCCACGTTGCAACTCGTCGCGGTCGTGATGATCCTGTTTCTCACGTTCATCAACACGCGAGGATTAAAAACCGGCAAGGTCATTCAAAACGCGTTCACGTTCACGAAGACTGCTGCTCTGCTGGGACTGATCGTCATCGGTCTGTTGCTCGGTTGGAACGGATTGAGTGCGGCGTACACGTCCTCGTGGTGGGCATCGTGGGAAAACGGTTGGCGGCCGACGGCGGGGCAGGTCTGGTTCGAACCGTCGGGACAGGGATTGCTCGTGCTGGCGCTGTTGATGTTGCTCGGACGCGCGATGGTTGGGCCGTTGTTCGCGCAGTCAGCGTGGAACAACGTCACATTTACTGCCGGAGAAGTGCGGGATCCCGGAAAGAACCTGCCGCGCGCTTTGTTGATCGGTTGCGGTCTCGTAGTGACGTTTTACCTGCTGGCGAATCTTGCTTATGTCGTGACGCTTCCGCTCGCCGGAATTCAAATGGCGCCGCAGAATCGCGTCGCAACGGCGGTGATGCAGGCAGTGCTTGGACCACGCGGAGAAATCTTGATGGCGCTCGCGATCATGATCTCGACGTTTGGTTGTAATAACGGTTTGATTCTGGCGGGCGCGCGGGTTTATTACGCGATGGCGCGCGACGGGTTGTTCTTCAAACGAGTTGACAGCGTCAACGCGCATCACGTGCCCGCGGTTGCGCTGATCGCGCAGGGAATTTGGGCTTCGCTACTCGTTCTCCCGCGAACGGTGACGCTGAATCAGCAAACCGGCGCATATTCGTTCGGCAACGTTTACACGCAACTGCTCGAATACATCGTGTCGGCCGATCTGGTGTTTTATGCGTTGATGGTGGGCGCGGTAATCGTGATGCGACGCAAGGCGCCGGAGATCGAGCGGCCGTATCGAACGTTTGGCTATCCGCTCGTTCCGATCATTTACATCGTGCTGGCAGGGCTTTTTATCATCGACCTCGCGATTCTCGCTCCGTCGACGTCGGGAATCGGGTATCTGTTAGTCGCGACGGGCATACCGATTTACTTGATTTGGAGAACACGGATAACCCGGATTACTTAACCCACTCGTCCGCGATCTCAGTTTCGACTTTCACCGGCACCGTCTTCAAATACTCTTCACCCGCGACGCACATCACGCGTTCAACCTTTTCAGCGATCTCCTGCGACTCGTCAGCGTCAGCTTCGACGACGATCTCGTCATGAATGATGTTGACGATCTTCGCAGTCGTGTCGCGGAGCTCATCTTTCATCAACCGCAGCGCGCGTTTCAGGATGTCGGCGCTGGTACCCTGGATCGGCGTGTTCTTCCCGTTGCGTTGCGTCATCGAGATCTGCTGCCGGTCATTTTCGTCGTAACGGAAACGCACCAGCCGTCCGGAAGCGGTCCGCGCCTGGCGGTCGCTCACGGCGCGGCTAGCCGCATCGCGAAGGTAGTTGTCGAGCCCGCGGTACGTCGTGAAATACCGCCGCAAGACATTCTCCGCATCCGGCACTGTTAACCCCGTCATCAGCGCAAAACGTTGCGCGCCGATGCCGTAGACCACACCGAAATTCAAGCGTTTCGCAAAATCGCGTTGCTCTTTGGTCACCTGATCCAGCGAAGCGTTGAAAACCTGCGACGCCGTCACGCGATGCAGGTCCGCGCCGGAATTGAATGCGTCAATAAACCCGCGGTCGCCGGAAAACTCCGCGAGTATGCGCAACTCGATCTGCGAATAGTCGGCGATGATCAACTTCCGCCCTGCGGGATGCCCGCTGAAACAACGCCGGTACTCGACCGCATGCGGCACCTGCTGAATGTTCGGATTCGTGCAGGCAAACCGCCCGGTGGGCGCGCCGATCTGCCGGAAGTCAGCGTGCAAACGCTTCGTCACCGGATTGATCAACTCGATCATGTTCTGCCCGTAACTCGTCAACGCTTTTTGCACAGTGCGATATTCGAGCAGCGTGCCGATGACGGGATACTCGACCGCCAGCGGCTGCAACTTCCAGTTGCGCGTCGAGTCAGGCACCGGAATGCCGAGCCGGTTGAGCGCGTGCGTCAACTGCTGATGCGAATCGAGATTGATGTCGTTGCGCTGTGGCCCACCAAACAGCGATCCTTGAGACGACTCCTCCGCCAACACCTGCTGCAACTGTTCCGCCAGTTCGATGCGTCGCTTCTCGACGATGCCGAGCTGTTCGAGCCAGCGGTCCTTGTGCATGAAAAAACCCGCGAGCTCGATATCTACCACCGTGTTCACACACTCGAACTCCAGTTGCGCGCACTTGATCAGCGACTCAGACTTCAACCGCTCAATCAGTTTTTCGCGCAACGGCAACAAGACTGCGGCATCGCGCGCGGCGTACTCGAGCTGCGCTTCCGAAAGTTCAAAATTCCAGTTGCTCAGCCGCTCGCTCTTGTCCACCGACTCGTTCAAGTAACGACTCGCAACCGTCTCCAGTCCGTGACGCTCTTCGATATCACCCGCGCCGACTATCTGACTCGCGAGCAACGTATCAAACAATCCACCGAGATCGACGCCGAGATTGTGCTTGATGAACTTCGCATCGAACTTCGCGTTGTGCGCGATCTTGATCGGACGCGGCGCTTCGAGCAGGCGGCGCAACGGTGCGAGCGCGTCGCTTTTCGCGGGCGCGGTTCCCCCGTTGGCAAAGGCGTCGAAGTCGAAGATGAACACGCGGTCGGGCGTGGCGAGCTGGATCAAACGCAGCCGCGACGTAAACGGATCGAGGTCCGTGGTCTCAGTATCGAGTCCGACAACCGGCTGTGAGGAAATTGTTTCTATGCTTCTGCGGAGTTCTTCCGGAGTCTTGATTACCTGGTAATTCGTCATTGATGAGGACTAGAGTGCCATGAGTCGTTTCAACATCAAAATCTGGCCTTTGTGTTGGGCTTCGTGATCGATGAGGTGATGAAGAATCCAGCGCAAGTTGTGCTCCGTCGGTTTGTCTTGTCGTTCGTAGTGTATGGTGCGTTCGAGGTCTTTATCGTTGTAGGTGAAGAGCAGGTCGCGTGTTTGGTTGCGCACCTTCTCCGCTTCCTGCAAACAGAACTCGGCAGTGAAGCCTTCGCGCGCCACCCGTTCGACGTCGTCAAGTATGTCCCAGCACGGCGCCTTTTGGTCTTCTTCGGTTAGCTGGTGTCCAGCGACGACCATCTGCATCCAAAACCATTCTGCTTCGCCGATGTGCAACACGAGTCCACCGATTGAATGCGCGCCGAGAAACGGCGGCTTTCCGATCAGATCATCGGGAATCGTTTTCACTGCAGCGACCAGTTGCGAGCGCACTTCTTCCATGCCACTGAGATAGTAGCCAATGCCCGTAGATAAGCCGGGATGAGGAGTCAGTACTCTGCGTCTCATTCAGAATTCCTTTCCGTTCACGTTTTCAGGCCGCCGGGAGCCAGTTCATTTTCAGTGCGCTGCTGCACAAATATCAACAAGAGTATCGCGGCAGTCACGCCCATCACCGCACTGACGAGGAATGCAGTGCTCGGTCCCTTCCAGTCCCAAATCATACCCATCACCAGCGAAGCAGGAAACACCGTAATTCCGAAGGCGAGATTATAAAGGCCGTATGCCGTTCCGCGTTGCTCGGGCCGCACGAGATCCGCGACCAGCGCTTTCTCAGCTCCTTCGGCGAGTCCGAAGTAGAGGCCGTAGATCAGAAACAGCACCCATGCTGATGTCGCGTTGGAGACAAATGCGAACCCCGCGTACACCGCCGCGTAAAGCACCCAACCTGAGACGATCAAACGTTTCCGACCGAGACGATCTGACAGGTCGCCGCCGTACAACGAGCTGAGCACTTTCGATGCGTGATGCGCCGCCCACAGCAACGGAATGATCGCCACCGAAACACCCGAATCACGCGCGCGCAGGATCAAAAAGCTGTCGGATGAATTCGACAGCGTGAACAACGCGAGAATCACTAGAAACCGTTTGAAATTACCGTCGAAACCACGCAGCGACAACTTCACGGGCTTGATACCATCCGTGCGCGGTGATTCCTTCATCACGAAGATAGCCACGATCACCGCCAGGAAAGCCGGTATCGCCGCAATCAAAAAAATCCGTGTGAAATTGGCCGCAAAAAGAACCACTAACACATACCCGATGATCGGGCCGATCACCGCCCCGGCGTGGTCCATTGCCCGATGAAAACCAAACGCGAGTCCACGCTGCTCGAATCGAACCGAGTCGGCAATCATCGCGTCGCGCGGCGCGGTGCGAATTCCTTTGCCGACGCGATCGCCGACTCGTATCGCCAGCACCTGGTGCCAGTTTCCGGCGAAGGCGAGAAACGGTCGCATCACGGCGGCGAGCGCATAACCACCCACGACCAAAAACTTTCGTTTGCCAAGTCGATCGCTCAAGTGCCCGGCAAACAACTTCAAGAGACTCGAGATCGATTCGGCCAGTCCTTCGATTATTCCAATCGCGCCGGCGGATGCGCCGAGAGTCGAGGCGAGAAAGATCGGGAGTAGCGGATAGATTATTTCGCTTGAAGAATCGTTGAGGAGACTGACAAGACCGATGGCAACAACGTTAGCCGGGAGTCGGCGATAACGGCCCAACAACCCGGGAGTGCTTTCGTCAAGCTCAAGCCTTTTGATAACGCGCCCTCACGACGGTCTTGATGTTTCCGCGCACGTGAAAATCGCCTTCGATCTCCACACTCAACGGATCGCACGCGGCGACGAAGTCTTCGAGGATGATGTTGATGACGTGCTCGTGAAAGATCTTCACGTTGCGAAACGAGTTTATGTACAGCTTCAAACTCTTCAGTTCGATGCAGCGCTCGTTGGGAACGTACTCGAGGCGGATCGTCGCGAAGTCAGGGAAGTCAGAGAAGGGACAGATGGCTGTGAACTCGGGAATTTCGAAGTTGATCCTGATCTCGCGACCCGGGAACTCGTACGCAAAGGTGTCGAGCGGAAACAGCGTCATCTCCGCGCGGGGGGTCGATTGAATATCGAGACACTGATTGTTAAACCCGTGTTCCTGCATGACCTCGGTCGAAGAACTTAATCAAAACCAATCCCGCCACGAAGCCGCCGACGTGCGCCGCATACGCCACGCCGCCTGTTTGCGAGCCTCCGCCCAGCATGCCGAGTCCGCTGATCAACTGGAACGCGAACCAGATCCCGATCGCGACCCACGCCGGAACGTCCGTGAGGAAGCGGAAGAGAATCACCGTAACCCGTCGTGAAGGATGAAGCAGGATGTAGCCTCCCAACACGCCGGAAATCGCACCGGAAGCGCCGAGACTCGGAACGAGCATATCGTCCTGCGTGCCTGCAAAAGCCGCAGTTACAAACACGTGGGACAACGAGGCGATCACGCCGCACAGTAAGTAGAAGATTACATACTTAACATGGCCCAACCGGTCTTCGATGTTGTCGCCGAAGATCCAGAGAAAGAGCATGTTGCCGCCGATGTGCGCGATGCCGCCGTGCATGAACATCGACGTGAATAACGTCACGTAAACAGACGGCCAGGTCGGACCCAAACCGGGAATCTGCAAGCGCTCGCCCGCATACTCGACCACGCGCGCCGACGTAACGACGTCGTGTCCGGTCATGATCTCCTGCGGCACGGTTGAGAACGAGTAAGTGAAATCGGTGTCGGTGCCGAGGCGTTGCAGTACGACGAAGACAAAAATG
>DATANW010000309.1:0-15694 GCA_036266055.1 Pyrinomonadaceae bacterium
CGCGCGCCTCACGCACGCGTCCCTTGTTTGCCTGCGCAAACTGAATCGCCTGGTTGAAATACTGTTCCGCCTTTTTCAGGTCGCCCTGCGTGTTGAATGTGTTGCCCAGCTCCAGCAGCGCGCCGGCGGTCAGGTTTTCGAGTTGCTTCTGTTGCGCGAAAGTAACGGCCTGCTGCGCGAAGTTTTCCGCTTCGGAAATCGACCCTTTCTGAGACGCGAGGTAACTCAACTCGATCAGCGCGTTGATCTGTTGCGCTTCGTTGCCAATCGCACGCGCAGCGTCGAGCGACTGTCGAAACTGCGCTTCCGCATCGGGATACTTTCCATTGTCGCGAAACAGAATGCCGCGCTGGCGCAGCACTTCGTTCACG
This sequence comes from Pyrinomonadaceae bacterium, assembly GCA_036266055.1. Taxonomy (GTDB): domain Bacteria; phylum Acidobacteriota; class Blastocatellia; order Pyrinomonadales; family Pyrinomonadaceae; genus PSRF01. Next base: position 372 of record DATANW010000309.1, read on the forward strand.
CCCTCCGGATTGCTGGCAGCGCGATACAGCCGCTCGGCAACGTCGAACATTTCCTGGGCTTTCGCGGTTTGTGTCTTGCGGTGATAGACGATGCCGGCGCGCAGGTAGGCGGTCGCGTACTGATCGTTGTTCAGTTTGATCGCCTTGAGATAATTGTCGAGCGCCTGGTCCGGGTTGCCATCGTTTTCATAGGCGTAACCGAGGTCGACGTAGACCTGGCTGTCGTCAGGCGTCAACTGCGCGATCTGTGTGTAAGAGTTAACAGCTTCTTTGAAATCGCGGCGCACGATAGCCGAGATCGCGTCGAGATAAAGCCGGTCGCGAGGCGAGACTGAAGAGCGATCACCGGCGATCGTCGTGGCCGCGAGCAGTTCGTCTTTCGCACGGTCGTAGTAATCGAGCTCGCTCCACGCCTGGGCCAAACGCGCGCGGGCGAGAGCGTAGCGATTGTCGATCTCGATCGCCTGCGCGAGAGCTTTGCTGGCCTGGAAGTAAGCGCCGTTACGAAGATTGTCCGTTCCGCGTTCGTACCAGCTGAGCGCCGCAGCGGATGGTTGGTAATAGGAACGCGGCCACCAGTGAATGACGGCCCAGATCGCTATCGCAGCCACAACAAAAGCAGGGACGACGGTCGCCAGCGAGAAGCGTTGTCGCCGCAATTGAGTGGTTAGCGTGGCGAAGGCGTTCGTGCCGCGTTTGAATCCATCCGTCGGGCGGTGCGCCTTGCTCACTACGGGAATTCCGTTGCCGCTCAGCGTCAACGCGACCGCCCGCAGGTCTCTCAACAATTCTTCCGCGCTTTGATAACGTGCTTCGACCTTCTTTTCCAGCGCTTTCAACGTGATCCGATCGAGCTCGGGTGGAATCCGCTGGTTCAGCGCGGAAGGCGGTGCCGGCGTGACGTGAATGATCTGCGCGCCGATCTCCAAAACGCTTCCGCCGGAAAACGCAGACTGTCCGGTCAAACATTCGTACAGCAGCGCGCCGAGTGCAAAGAGGTCACTGCGACCGTCGATCTGTTTGCCCGTCGCCTGCTCCGGCGAAAGATAGAGCGGCGTGCCGACGATCACGTCGCTGCGAGTTTGTGTCGAGTAGATCGTTTGCGCGTCGAGATCGACTCCGTCCGTGGTTGTCGGCTCGAACAGATGTTTGACGAGACCGAAGTCGAGCACTTTTACGACGCCGCGCTCGTTGATCAGCACGTTCGACGGTTTGATGTCGCGGTGGACGATTCCCGAGTCGTGCGCTTCGCCGAGGGCCTCGGTGATTGAGGAAACGATCTCGACGGAGCGTCGCAGCGTCAAGCCTTCGTCGAGCAGGTCGCTCAACGACTTGCCCTTGATGTATTCCATCACGAGAAACGGCTGTCCGGCAGCGGTCTCGCCGTAGTCGTGAACGATCGCGATGTTTGGATGATTAAGACCGGAAACGGCCCGGGCCTCGCGGATGAAGCGGGCGCGATAGTGATGATCGGTTGAAGTTAGAAACTTGATTGCGACGCGACGGGCCAGGTGCTGGTCTTCGGCCAGATAGACCACGCCCATCCCGCCCTCGCCCAGTTTTTCAATAATTCGATAATGAGAAACTGTCTGGCCGATCATGCTCGCATGTTGTTCCTTCGATTGCGAGAAAAAGGAAGATAACTTGGCAGCCCCTTATGACTGGAGGGATTGTGCGCTAATGGACTGCCAAATTCAAGAAAATCCGCGTTATCGGCGGTCAGAGTTTGGTTTCGCGGATCTTGGCTTCCTGGGCTTCGCGGAACTCGTGGAGTTTTTTGCGCAACTCCGGCCGGGAGTTGGCGAGGATCGCGACGGCGAACAGGGCCGCGTTAACCGCGCCGGGTTTGCCAATGGCAAGCGTCGCGACGGGGATGCCACCCGGCATTTGCACGGTCGAGAGCAGCGAGTCGATACCGTTGAGCGCCTCGCTACGCATCGGGACGCCGAGCACAGGCAGGGTCGTGTGGGCAGCGAGCACGCCGGCGAGGTGTGCCGCGCCACCGGCGGCGGCGATGATCACTTCCAAACCGCGCGCCTCGGCAGTCGAACCAAACTCCGACGCCAGCGACGGCGATCGATGCGCGGAAATAACCCGACACTCATGCGCGACGCCAAACTTTTCCAACGTTTCATCGGCGTGCTTCATCGTGTCCCAATCAGACGTGCTGCCCATGATCACTGCGACGAGCGAGCTGTTACCGCTGTCCTGACCTTTATTCTTTTTCGCCATTCTTCAGCCTTTCTCCTTTGCGTCTTTGCGCCTTTGCGGGAAAAATCCTCTTTAGAAATCCTCCACTGCGGGAACGTCTGGTTAAGAAATTTTCCCGCGACGGCGCAAAGGCGCTAAGAAGAATTTCGGGTAAAGAAACTTCGTCCTCGGGTAAAAGGAATCCTATTCTCCCTGATCGAGTGAAAAGCCCCGCTCGCCGTCGAACGTGTAAAGTCCTTCAGTCTTGATGAAGTCGTAACCAGCACCCGCGATCCGGTTCAGCAACGAGATTACCTGCGCGTGCGACACGGCGCTGTCGCCTGCGCCCTCGCCGCGGAACCGGCATCGCCAGTGGTCGGAACAAAACGTTTCCGCGTGTCCTTCAGGCCACACTTTCACGCCGCGATTGCTGATCATCGTCAACTTCAGCCCGTCGCCACTAAGCTCGTTTAGTTTGCCGCCGAGATCGTCCGCCGAGCCTTTCGTCCAATCGAGAAAGACGTCGACGCCGACCATCTCTTTCTTCGGAGTCGCGGTCGGGGCCGCAGTTTTGCTCACGAGTGTTTCGGCATCGGCGGCTTTGTATTTCCGCGGTTTAAGAATCTGCGGCGTTTGTCCTAAGCGCTCGATCACCGCAGATGCAAACTCATTCGTCCCGACTTTCTGTTTACTGACTTTTTCGTCGTAGATGTCGTAGGTGTGGATGCCGTCTTCAACCGCGCGCAGCCAGCCGTTGTGAACTTTTTCGGCGTGTTCGTTCAGCCCCAAATGAACCAGCATCATCACCGCGCCGAGCAACAGCCCTGACGGGTTTGCAAGGTTTTGTCCGGCGCGCCGCGGCGCGGAGCCGTGAATCGCTTCGAACATTGCAACGTGCTCGCCGATGTTTGCCGAACCCGCCAGGCCGACGGAGCCCGCGATCTGTGCCGCAACGTCGGACAGCACGTCGCCGTAAAGGTTCGGCATCACGATGACGTCGAACGCCTCGGGCGTGTCGGCGAGTTTTGCGGCGCCGATGTCGACGATCCAGTGCTCGTTTTCGATGTCCGGGTATTCCGTGGCGATTTCGTCGAACACTTTGTGAAACAGCCCGTCGGTCATCTTCATGATGTTGTCTTTGGTGAAGCAGGTGACCTTCTTGCGGTTGTTCCGACGGGCGTAGTCGAACGCGTAGCGGACGATCTTTTCAGAGCCGGGGCGCGAGATCAGTTTCAGACACTGGTAGACCTGGTTTGTTTGCCGGTGTTCGATGCCGGCATACAGGTCTTCTTCGTTTTCGCGGACGATGACGACGTCCATTCCCGGGTGTTTGGTATCGATAAACGGATCGTACGAGACACACGGGCGGACGTTTGCGTAAAGACCCAGGACTTTACGAACCGTGACGTTGAGGCTCTTGTAGCCTTTGCCCTGGGGCGTGGTGATGGGTGCTTTCAGAAAGACTTTGGTGCGGCGCAATGAATCCCACGAGCCGGGTTCGATTCCGGAGGTGTTGCCGGACAGGTAGACCTTTTCGCCGATGTCGATGGTTTCGATATCCAGCGGGGCTTCGGCGGCCTCCAGGATGCGCAAAGTGGCAGCCATAATTTCGGGCCCGATGCCGTCCCCGTTTGCGACAGTGATAGGGATGCGGTTAGACATTATTCCAGAGCCTTTCAGGGGTTTTTTAAGAAAGCACGAATAGTACGCGAAAGGCGGAAAACGGGCAATTCGTTAAAATCCGTGGGGATCTGTGGTTTAAAAACTCGGATCTACCAAAATATCCTTGACGCTTTCGGAACACGTCCTGCATACTTTTGCGTACCAGTACCTGCTCTCGCGCATCAATGGTGATTGCGCCTGTCCGTGATCGTATAGCGACGAGGTTCGGCTGAATAGAGAGTGAGGCAGTTGTTAAATAGTTAAGAAGCCGCTCTCGAGATTTAGAGCACCGGGTGCGTCGCAGCTCGCCGAAAGTATCGGCCGTCTCCCCCGAACTGTATCAGCGATTTCCAGCAAGCCCGAGCTTCCCTTCAAACTAAGGATAGTAGAATGGCTACAAAACTCTACGTAGGAAACCTCTCGTTTCGTACCACGAGCGAGGAACTGCGCGAAGCCTTCGCGTCAGTTGGAACAGTGGAATCAGCTTCGGTGATTGAAGACCGCGAAACGGGGCGCTCGCGCGGCTTTGCTTTTGTGGAGATGGCAACCCCCGAGGAGGCAGCAGCAGCAATCGAGGCTTTCAACGGCAAGGACTTCGGCGGCCGCAATCTGACCGTTAATGAAGCTAAGCCGAGAACAGACCGTGGCGGCGGTGGCGGCCGAGGCGGTTATGGTGGTGGTCGCGGCGGCGGCGGCGGTCGCGGTGGTTACGGCGGCGGTCGTGATCGCGACAATGATCGCTACGAGCGCGAACCGCGTTGGTAGTTTCTTCGGGGCAGCTACTCCCCCTCGCTGCCCCTGCTTTCCGGTTCACGGATTTAAAAGTAAGACAGATTATCTCTGGATAGGTTTGATTTTCAGGCTAAGTCTGTCTGTCCCGCGGATTATTTCAACAACATACTCTTCGCCCGCTTTCATCTCTCCCAGCGCATACGTGTAATCGTAAACGTTCTTAATGTCACGCGTGCCGATCTTGATGATGCGGTCGCCGGCTTTCAACCCCGCCTTCGCCGCCGGTGAATCGTCGCGGACGCCGTCGATCAGCAAACCGTCATCACTTTCAGCGTAGTTCGGTATCGTCCCCAGGTAAACGCGGAAGCCGCCCGTACGGGGAGTCGCTTCAGTTTTCGCGGTCGTGTACGTGAGTCGCTTCTCGGTGCTGTCGACGTCGCGGACGATGTACGCGACTAGATTCAGAATGCGCGCCTCGTCCGTGTAGTTGATCTTGTCGAACGTGTCTGACGGTTTGTGATAATCGGTGTGTGTTCCCGTCCAGAAGAACAGCACCGGTACCTGTTTGCCGTAAAACGAAGAGTGGTCGCTTGGACCAAACCCATCTTCATTCAACGTCAGCGAGAAACTCCGATTCGCGTCAGCCGTTCCTTTGGCGATGATGTCGCGCCACTCTTTCGCCGTTCCCACGCCGCCAATCACGAGCTTCCGATCCTTCATGCGCCCGATCATATCCATGTTGATCATCGCAACCGTGTTAGTCAGCGGTGAAAACGGATGATTCACGTAGTAGTTCGATCCGAGCAGCCCTTCCTCCTCACCGCCGAATCCGATGAACACAATCGTGCGTTTCGGACGTGGACGCTGCGACGCAAACAAACGCGCTAACTCGAGCATGCCCGCCGTTCCGGACGCGTTGTCGTCAGCGCCGTGGTGAATCTCGCCGGAACGCTCCGCGAGACTGCCACTGCCGCCACGTCCGAGATGATCGTAGTGCGCGCCGATGACGATCACTTCTCTCTTCGCCACCGGGTCGCTGCCCTCGAGCACGCCGACGACGTTATACGCCGGAACCTCTTTGCGTATGACGTCGGTGGTTAGCGTGTAAGGACCAGCGAGCGGCTGCACGGTTGACTGTTGTTTCCCGGCGGCGAGCCGTTGCAAATCGGCGAAGCTGAGTTCGGCGCCCAGTTTGGCGAGTGCCTGTTGCGAGAGAACGATGATTGGCAAGCCTACGTTGCCGGCCATGTTGTCGTACTGAAGTCTCGCGAGGCGCTCGTCTTTGAAATTCGTTGCGCCGGAAATTACGACCAGCGCTTTTGCGCCGGCGTCGCGGGCGGCGATCGCTTTCCACTGAACGTCTACATAACGGAAAAACTTGCCGTGCGGATTGTCGCCGTCCGGAGTCCCGGGCAGCGCCACGGCGATGTTTCCGGAAACGGGAAGTCCGGCGTAGTCGTCGTAATTCAACTCAGACGCCTTGATCCCGAAGCCGACAAAGACCAACGATCCGGTAACGTTCGCGTTCGTCGAGAAACCGAGTGGCGTCCATTCTTCCGACAATGTCAGCCGCGTTGGCCCAATCGCAAACTGGTTTCCTTTTCCAAGCTCCACGCCGGAAACATACGGAAACGATTGCAGGTAACGCGCCATGACCTGGCTGCCGCGGCGTGTCGCGGGACCACTCGTCGCCGGTCGGAGACCCAATCGCGCAAACTCACCGGCGATGTAACGAGCGGCATCGTTCGCGCCGGCAGTTCCGGTGCGGCGGCCGTCGAGCGCGTCGGACGCGAGATAGCTGACGTGTTGTTGCAGTTTCGCAGCGCTTGGCCCGGTTTCAGACTGCGCAAACGCAACCGTGAAGACAAGCAGTAGAACACAGATCTGTAAGAATCTTTTTGCGTTCATAATCGGTTACTCAACCCAATCCGCGATAAAAATATTCGTGTCCCCTTGTTTCGCGGCGTTGCGATTCGACGCGAAGACGAGTTTCTTGCCATCCGGCGAAAACATCGGAAAGCCGTCGAATGTGTCGTTGAATGTGATCCGTTCGAGACCCGTGCCGTCGACGTTGATCATATAGAGATCAAAATTGCGGCCGCGCGCATCGTCCATGTTTGACGAGAAGATCACTCGCTTTCCATCCGGGAAAAAGTAAGGACCAAAGTTCGCTTTACCGTTGCTCGTCACCTGACGCTTGTTCGAACCGTCGGCATTCATCACGAAGATCTCGAGTGTTGACGGGTGAATCAGGTTGTCTTTCAGCAACGCGGCGTACTCGGCCTTGTCCTTGTCTGTCTTCGGATGGTGCGCGCGATAGACGATCTGCTTGCCGTCGTATGACCAGAACGGACCACCATCGTAACCGAGCTCGTTCGTCAAACGGCGCACGTTCTTGCCATCGGCGTCCATCGTGTAGATGTCGAGATCGCCGTCGCGCATCGACGTGAAGACGAGTTTCTTACCGTCGCGCGTGATCGTCGTTTCGGCGTCGTAGCCCGGCGTCGTGGTCAACTGTTTCGCCTTCGAGCCGTCGGCATTAGCGGTGAAGATGTCGTACGTCGGATAAATCGCCCAAACGTAACCGCGAGAAAAGTCAGGTTTCGGCGGACACTGTTTGTCGCCGAGATGCGTCGACGAATAAAGAACGCGTTTGTTGCCGGGATAAAAGTAGGAACAGGTAGTACGACCCTCGCCGTTCGAGATCATCCTGACGTTCGAGCCGTCGATGTTCATCGTGTAGATCTGATCGCAGCCGTGACCTTCGCGTGTCGACTGAAAGATGAGTTGCTTACCGTCGGAGGAGAAGTAGGCTTCGGCGTTTTCGCCGCCAAACGTCAACTGTTTGATGTTTCGCAGGTGCTTTTCATTCGGCAGCAGATTGTCGGATTGAGCAAGTGAAACGCTAATCAGTAACACCAGCACGAACAGGGGCGCGAGAATCTTCATAGTTTAGAATCCGTGTTTTCCGGTTACGAGAGATCAACAGAACTAAGGCGACGATACCGATCACCAAACTGATCATCTGCGAGGTGGAAAGTCCGGTTAACGTCGTCAGGCCGAGAATGTCGCCGCGCGGATCGTCGCGCAAAAACTCGACGGCGAAACGAATCATCGCGTAGAGCAATCCGTAAACGAGCACGACCTGACCGCTGAATCGTTTCCGCTTGTGCAGCCAGAGCAGAAAGAAGAACACCAGCAACATCGCAAACGATTCGTAGAGCTGGGTTGGATGAAGGTGCTGGTCGATCGGCACGCCGGTGATCTCGTGGCCCAACTCGCTGAACTGCACTCCCCACGGCAGCGACGTCGGTTTTCCCCAGCAACATCCGGCGGCAAAGCATCCCTGGCGACCAAAGAAGTTACCAATGGCGATTCCGGGTGCGCAAGCGTCGGCCGTCTTCCAAAACGGCAGCTTGTAGCGCTTCATCAGGAAGTAACCCGCGAGGATCGCGCCGAGTAGTCCACCATAAAACACGCCACCGGAACGCAGGAAATCCAACGACAATAAACCCAGCGGGTTTTCGCGATACTCCGGCTCCGTGAAGAGCATCAGGACCTTCGAGCCGATCAGCGACGCCAGCAACATCCACAAGCACAGGTCGTAAACGCGTTCGCGCGGCAACCCGTCGCGCGCCGCCAGCTTCGCCGTGATGAGAATTCCACACAGAAACGCGATCGCCAGGAAGACGCCGTAGGTGTTGATGGGGAAACTGCCGATGCGAAAAAGCTCAGGGTACATATATTACGTGCTTGGATCTTAGTGCTTGGTACTTTGTAAAAACAAACAAAGCACAAAGCACAAAGTACAAAGCTCAACTTGATGACGTCGCCGTCGCGGTCTGTCTCTTCCGGCCAAAAAAGAGGTCAAGCATCAACAGCGCGGCGCCGATGCAGATACTCGCGTCGGCGATGTTAAAAGTCGGCCAATGATAGTCGCCCGCGTGCATCACGATGAAATCGACGACGTAGCCGAGGCGTACGCGGTCAGTCAGGTTTCCAAGGATGCCGGCGAGCAACAACGCGCACGCGCCAAGCACGCGATCGTCGTTCCGCGACGTGCGCATGAAATAGTAGAAGACTGCGATGCTCGCGGCGGCAGCGAGTACGACGAAGAACCAGCGGCCAAACGAGCCGTGATCCTGGAGCTGACCGAACGCGATGCCGGGGTTTTCGGTGTAAGCAAACTGAAGAAAGTTGCGAATGACGATGCGGTCTTCGCCGAAGCGCAGCGTCTTCACGGCCCACGCCTTCGACGCCTGGTCAGCGAGATAAACGCCGAACGCCGCGAGCAGATAACCCGCGCGCCACGCGAAGCGTGTTCTCAGATTACTGTTTTGATCTGCTTGTAAATCCATTAATCCGCGTTTTCGATCTCAGCGAGTGCCGCGACACAGCGTTCGCAAACGGTCGGATACCTTTCCGATTCGCCGACACGCGTCGAGTAGTTCCAGCAGCGCTCGCACTTCTCCCCCTCCGCACGCGAAACCGTGATCGACTGCGATCCTTCCCTGATCTCAACTTGCGAAACGATAAAGATGTAGCGCAGATCTTTTTCGTACTTGCGCAACAACTCGAGCGTTTCACGAAAAGCCGTCAGCGTTACCTTCGCTTCCAGCGAACTGCCGATCTGTTTCGCAACGCGTGCTTCCTCGAGCGCTCGCAAAACCTCGTCGCGAACTTCAAACAAAAGCGCCCACGTCGCCACCAAATCTTCATGACTCTGCTCGCCCGCAACCGGAAACTCCGCGATGTGAACGGACGCCTCTGCGCGACCGGGCAAGTTTTCCCAGATCTCGTCCGCAGTGAAAACGAGGATCGGCGACAGCGTGCGCGCCAGAGCATCAGCAATTCGCAACAGCGCCGTCTGCGCTGAACGTCGCGCTTTGTTGCGCGGCGCAAACGTGTAAAGCCGGTCCTTGATGATGTCGAAATAGCGCGCCGACAGCGTGACGGTCGAGAAGTTGTACAAAGCGCGGTAGACGTTGTGAAACTCGTAAGCCTCGTAAGCCTTCGCGACTTCCGCCAGCACGCGATCCAACTCCGCCAGCGCCCAGCGATCGATCTCTTCCATCTCCTGGTAAGGCACCGTATCGCGCGCGGGTTCGAACTCGTGCAGATTGCCGAGCGCAAACCGCGCGGTGTTGCGCAGCTTGCGATATGCATCGGTAACGCGTTGCAGGATCTCATCAGACCCGCGCATGTCGTCGAAATAGTTTGACGATGCGCACCACAGCCGAATCGTTTCCGCACCCGACTGCTTGATCACCTTGTCGGGTTCGATCGCGTTTCCGGCCGATTTGTGCATCGCGCGGCCCTGCGCGTCGAGCGTCCAGCCGTGCGTGATGACCGTGTTGTAAGGCGCGCGATCATGCGCGGCGATGCCGACCATCAACGACGAGTTGAACCAGCCGCGAAACTGATCGCCGCCTTCGATGTAAACATCAGCCGGCCAGCGCAGTTCCGGACGGTTCTCGAGCACGGCGATCGACGACACGCCACTGTCGAACCACACGTCGAGAATGTCAGTCTCTTTGGTCCACTCAGTCGCGCCGCAACCTTTGCACACGTAACCCGGCGGCAACAGTTCGCTCGCCTCGTGCGTGTACCAGGCGTCGCCTGACTCGCGTTCGAAGATGTCGGCCACATGATTGATCACCGCCGGATCGGCGACGGCTTCGTTACAGCGAGCGCAGTAGAAAACCGGAATCGAAACGCCCCAAACACGCTGTCGCGAGACGCACCAGTCAGGCCGCCCCTTGAACATGTTGCTCATGCGCTCGACGCCCCACGCCGGGATCCAATTGACGCGTTGGATTTGCTCCAGAGCGGCGTCGCGCAGCGGTGGCGTGGCGTCGGTTTCGTTGTCGGTGAAGTTGGTGCGATCGCGTCCGTCTTCGTCTTTTTCGACGAGCTGGCGGTGCGTCTGGTCCATCGCGATGAACCACTGCGGCGTCGCGCGAAAGATCACCGGATTCTTGCAGCGCCAGCAATGCGGGTAGCGATGTTCGTACTTCTCGCTGAACAACAGCACGCCTCGCTCGCGCATGAATTCGACGATCTGCTCGTTCGCTTCGAACACCCTCAACCCCGAAAAGTGCGTGACATCGGGCGTAAATCGTCCGGCATTATCGACGGGACAGTAGATGTCCAGACCGTAGCGCTTGCCGATCACGAAGTCGTCATGCCCGTGACCCGGCGCCGTGTGGACGCAGCCAGTCCCGGCCTTGCTGTCGGACGACTTCTTTTGCGCTTCGCTGACGTCGAGCTCCGTCTCCGCGTCGGCTTCACCGCCCAACGTGACGTGCTCCCCGACCATCAGCAGCGACCGCCGGTTGATCCACGGATGTCCGGCCTCGAGTCGATCGAGCGCCCTTCCGGGAAAGCGCGCGAGAATGTTCGGCGACGGCGCAAGTCCGCATTTCGTAACGACTGCTTCCACCAGTTCACTGGCGACGATGTAAACCTCATCGTTCGCTGCAAACGCCGAGTACTCAAAATCGGGATGCACTGCGATGCCGAGGTTCGCCGGTAGCGTCCACGGCGTGGTGGTCCAGATCAGCACGAACACTTTTCGTCCGGCCAGCGCCGGATCGATCACCGCCGGATCGCTGCGCAGCGGAAACTTCACGTAAACCGACGGGCTCGTGTGCTGGTGATACTCCACTTCCGCTTCGGCGAGCGCCGTCTGGTCCTTGATGCACCAGTAAACCGGACGCGCGCCTTTGTAGACGTAACCACGTTCGACGAAACGCGCGAACATGCGCGCCGTCTCGGCTTCGTAGTGGTTCGACATCGTCAGATACGGATTGTCCCACTCGCCCAGGATGCCGAGGCGTTTGAAGTCGCGCGTCTGGCTCTTCAAGGCGTTCTCTGCGTGTTCGCGGCAGATGCGGCGGAAAGTCTCCACGCTCAGGTCGCTCTTCTTTTTGCCTTTCTTCTCGAGGCCTCGTTCGACGTGTTGCTCGATCGGCAGCCCGTGGCAGTCGTAACCCGGCACGTACGGCGCGTCGAAGCCCATCATCGTGCGCGATCTGACGATGAAATCTTTCAGGATCTTGTTCATAGCCGTGCCGAGATGAATGTCGGCGTTGGCGTATGGCGGGCCGTCGTGCAGGATGAACTTTTCGCGTCCGGCGCGTGACTCCTGAATGCGGCGGTAGAGGTCGAGCTCATTCCATTTTTGCAGCCGCGCGGGTTCGCTCTGCGCCAGATTGGCTTTCTGCGAGAAGTTCGTCTTGGGCAGATTGACTGTCTTCTTGAGATCGAGTGGGGTTTCTGTGGACATAAGTTTGAACTCGCAATACTAACAAACACGGATTTAAACAAAAAACCCGAACCATCAAGGATGCGATGGTTCGGGTCCGGGTAATCCGTTTGGACTTGGTCAGCCTATGAACATCTCATCCTCAGCGTAAGTTTGATTTATGGGCTTCGGCATGGGCGCAACGAGCACTTCGAGGCCACGGCGGAAGCCCGCCATAATCGCCGCCAGCTCGCGCGCCGGTTCGATCACCCTCGATTGAATGAAGTCGGTTGTTAGTGCCACTTGTCTGTGCGTCCTGTCGATCGTGTTGCTGACCAGTTCGACTTTGTCTCGCGCCTGTACCGCGGTGTCGCTCACGAGGGCCTTCAGTTCGGTAACCTCACTTTTGACGATCGCCAGCGATTCCGAGAAGTGCTGGGTCGCCGTGGAAAGATGACCGGAGACCGCCGTGAACTGCTCGGCGATCAGTTTGCCCTGAACGGCGATCAGTTTGCCTTGCTCGCTCATCACGGCTACGCGTTCGATCAGCGGCTCCAGCTTGCTTTCCATCCGGTTGACCGACTTTACGGCGCGGTTGACGAACACCGCGATGGCCACCATGGCGATCGCGATGACGAGAAACGAGGCCGCAATAATCACCATCACCCAGAACATCGGATCGTTGGTGTTCATCTGCAAGAGTGCGATGGGCATGTTGTTGCTGACTTTGGTCTTCGGTCTTGGGCCTTAGGTCTTAGAGCTTTGGCCTTTGGTTCAGTCGCTTACCCTTGCTAATGCTTTAAGACCAAAAGCCAAAGACCAAAGACCTCGGCTTCACTTAGTTGCTCTTTTCGCCGCCAAAGTTTGGCGCTTCAACGCGGCCGGACATTTCAGTCTTGCGCTTTTCTTCCTGATAAGCCTTCTTGCCCGCGTCGATCGCGGCGGCAACCGTGCCGCCCTGGCGGGCCGCAGCTTCACGCGCCTGTTGGGCCACGTCGCCGATCTTGCCGGCGGCTTGCGTGTAAAGTTCGCCGGCGCGCTCGCGTGTGGCTTCGTAGTATTCGCCCGCGCGGTCGCTCAGGTGCTGGGCCGCTTCGCGTGAACGGTCGATGCCTTTGCGCGTAGCATCGGCGATGTCGCCGCGCAGTTCCTGGCCGGATTTAGGTGCAAAAAGCAGGGCGAGAATCGCGCCGATGCCACCACCGATAAGCAGGTAAGTCAGTCTGGTGGAGATGCTGTCGCCGCTGTCTCTCCGATAATCGTCGTATCCCATTTTGGGGTCCTTTCTATCAATGATTTCGGCGTTGGACTATAGCAAATCCGTGTTCCGGTTGCCTAATCTTTCGGGCCACCGTTGTACTGTTCGAGCTTCCGGTAGAGCGTCTTGCGGCCGATGTCGAGAAGACGAGCGGCGTGTGACTTGTCTCCGGACGTGTACTCGAGCGTGGCCTCGATTGCCTGTCTTTCAATTTCTTCCATGGACGATGGCACTGTGATCTCGAATGAGGTGGTACGGCCCTCGCTCGCGGCTTTTGCGCGCTCGACTTTTATCCGATCGCGTTCCTGGAGCGCGATCTTGCTGATCGACTCTGGCAGGTCTTCGAGTTCGATCTGTCTGCCCGAAGCGATGATCACGGCGCGCTCGATCGCGTTTTCGAGTTCGCGCACGTTACCCGGCCAGTCGTAGGTAATCATCGCCTGCAACGCGTCTTTCGAAATACCGGAGATGAAACGCCCGGTTTTATGTTTGTAGTGCTCGATGAAATGAATGACGAGCGGATGGATGTCCTGCGGCCGCTCGCGCAACGGCGGCAACTTAATCGGAAACACCGACAGACGATAGAAAAGATCCTGACGAAACGTGCCGAGGTCGACAGCGCGTTTCAGGTCGACGTTTGACGCCGCCAACACGCGCACATCGGTTTTGATAACTTCGTTGCCACCAACGCGCGTCAGCTCGCCGTCCTGCAACACGCGCAAGAGTTTCACTTGCGCCGACAGAGTCATCTCGCCGACTTCGTCGAGAAACAACGTTCCGCCATTCGCCTCTTCGAAGCGTCCACGCCGCAACGCGCGCGCATCGGTGAACGCGCCTTTTTCGTGTCCAAACAATTCCGATTCGAGCAAGGTCTCCGGGATCGCGCCGCAGTTCAGCTTGACGTACGGTTGATCTTCACGGCCGGAGTTGAAATGGATCAGGTTCGCCAGCAGTTCTTTTCCGGTGCCGGATTCGCCCTCGATCAGCACCGTAGTCTGCGTGTCGGCGACACTCAATCCCAACTCGATCGCGCGCCGGATGCCTGATGTTTGACCGATGATTCGATCGCCGCCGTAGCGCTCGTGTAGCGCGGTGCGGAGATGCATGATCTCCGCCGACAACTGATCGCGCTCGAGTGCGGTGCCGATTTGATCGGCGATACCTTCGACTAACGCGACCTCGTGTTCCTCAAACCGTTCACGCGCTTCGCTCCACACGAGCCCGAGCAAACCAAACGTCTGTCCGCCGACGCGAACCGGAGCGACGAGCGCGGCGCGTCCGCCGAGCAGCGAGTTGAAAGCGAATCGAATCGGAAACGGCAAATCGGTGTCGAGCAGTTTCAGCGTCTTGCCCTGCGCGAGCACTTCCACCATCGCCGGAAACGCCGTCACGTCGAGTGATTTCCCGTGCTCGTCAAACAGGCCTTGAATAACATCGACGGACGTCCCAGGCGCAGCCTTGAACGCCGCCAAATTGATCTTGCCACCGGCGGGATCGAGCACGCCGAGCGCTGAATAATCGGCGCCGACGAGGGCGATCGCGCGTTCCAAAACCAACGACGAGACCTCGCGAAAGTCCGACCGCGCGTTCAACGCATTCGCGATCGAAAGCAGCGCGCGTTTTGTTTCTGCCTCGCGTTCTTTGTCGGTGTACAGACGCGTGTACTGGTAGCCGATCGCGATCTGCCCGGCGATCGATTCGAGAAACGAGACCTCATCGTCGAGCCAATCTCGCGGTGTGCCTGTCGTGTGCAGCCCCACGAGCCCGAGAACGTCCTCGCCCAGCATCACCGGCACGACGAGCAGCGAACGAGTGTTCAAACTGGCTGTTAATAGTCTAACTTTCTGATCGAGTCCGGCGGCGGCGGTGTCGTTGAGCCGTATCGGTTTGCGAATGTCGACGTGTTCGGAAAGCTGTTTCAGGTCGAGTGGAATGACGGTGCCCAGGCTCGACGGCACATCGTCTGACGCGCGCCACTCGTGGCTGATACGCAGCTCGCTGGCGGACTTGAGTTGAATCACGTCGCAGCGATCGACGTTCATCATGCGCCCGAGTTCCGAGACGATTACGGTGAGAAATCGGTCGAGATTAATAGCTCGCGGAAGCGTCATGGCGAGGCGGTTGATGATCCCCTCGCGCGCTTCGTGCATTTTGATCTTGCGTTCTAAGGACAGGGATTGGGCGCTGTTCGACATCGTACGCACAGAGCATAGTCGAAGCACCAGCGAAGTTCAA
>DATANW010000310.1:0-32220 GCA_036266055.1 Pyrinomonadaceae bacterium
CGGTTTGTAGAACGTCGCACGCCGGATGGCGGTAGGGAGGTCGTTGGCGGTGACGACGTCGTACTCTTCGCACAAGGTCCAATAGAGTTGTTGAGTGATCGTCGAATCGTCGTCTACGATCAGAATCCTGCGCTTCATTTCTGGGCATCTCCTACTTTCACCTTGGGACGGGTGAGCAAGCTGTGTACCGAAAGACCGCAGCGATGGGAAGTCAATAAACTAAACGGATTTCGTGATTTGCAAGGCGTATTACGTGTCGCCAGGTGGAAACACTTTCCGCCACGTCTGTCTACGCTAGAAGACTACTCGCGTGCCTCGCGCATAGCGCTATTGCGAGTCCAGCATGAAAACGATTTTTTGAAATTCTTCCTTTCATTGACCTCCCGCAAGCGCTACTGCGAGTCCAGCGAGAGAAGAAGGTCATTGCGGTGGGCGGATGGGTTTGTCTGTCTTAGGCGGTTTCGGCGGAGTTTCCGGCTCGACGGGTTCGTCATCTTCACCGACCTCGTCGATGACCTTCAACTCCGCGCCATACTTCTGATAACTGCGAAACCGAATGTCGTTCCGGTCCTGAACGATCTGCTGTGCCTCTCTGCTCGTGATCAGCACCACGGAGTGAGTAGGCAGCAAATACTTTCGTTCGTTGATCGTGATCCAGTCATAATCGATCAACGTGCTCGCGGCAGTCATCGGAAAGTCGCCCGGAATCTCAGTCGCGATCTGCTCGAAGCGCAACACGCGATCCAACTCACGATCGATCCAGATGCGTCCGCGCGAACCGACAATCGCCCGCGCTCCCGAGCTGACCAGCTCCAGCGCCGAGCGCTCTTTCTTAATGCTGTACTCGTAAACAACCGTGCGCCGGTTCTGGACCGTGTCCGTGTCGACGATCTTGAACTCCGTCTGCGATTCAGGTTTGAAAACGTTGGCGACTGACGAAACGTACTCCACGCCGCTGGACGTCGCACCCGGCGCGTACTTCGTATAGTCGCTACTGTTTCTGACTTCATCCGGCACCGGCATTCCGTTCAGCGTCAGCAGCCGGTATTCCTCTCCGGCATTGGCGCGATAACCGACGGCGAGCGTGATGTTGTCGTGCGGTTTCCACGTGCCGGTGTTACCGAACGCGTACGAGCGCTTGATGATCTGCTTCACCAAAAAGTCGGGCATCGCGTTCGCGGCGGCAAGCGTTACGTTTCGCGTGCGTTCGAGTAGTTCGCGTCCTTCCGTTTCTGACGGCAGCGCGGCGGCAGTTGGATTCACGCGCCGGCGTTCGGCCTCCTCCAGCGTACGCCGTAACAACGCGTCGTTGCCGCTCTTGGTTGAGACGAGTGACCGCATGCCGTCGGTCAAGACAAATCCGATCCCGCGCCGGCGGATCTCCTCGACCAATTCGTCGCGCTTATCCGGGTTGCGCGGAAGCATGTAGAGCAACCCGACAAATTCCTGGCTTGTGAGTGGTTTTTCCTGGGCTGATACCCGGACCGCCGGAAAGATCAAAAACGCCGACACGAGGAGCGGGAACAAAAACTTATGAATGCGGTACATCCGGGGAACCTTCTTTCGCCCTAATTAGCGCAATCCGCTCGACTCATGTCAACCGCAGAGCCGCGCGATCGCAAATTTCAGGACCTCAGCACATTTTTCCAATTCGTCGACGGGGACGAACTCACCGGTGCGATGCGCTTCGCGGATATCGCCTGGTCCAATGACCACCGACTCGCTGCCGAGGGACATCATCTGCGCTGCTTCGGTGCCGAATGCGACCGTTCCCGACTGAATTCCCGTTGCTTGTTCGAGCAGCGAGATCAGCGGCGAATCGGGGGCAGTTTCAAAGCCGAAATCAGCACGGGTCGCGTGGACTTCGCACTCGAAATCCGGATCGTTGCCCTGTTCGTCTGCTATTGCCGCTTTCACTAGATTCAGCACGTGCGACGAAGGTTGCGTTGGAATTGGGCGCCATTCGAGAGTGAAGTGGCACTCGCCGGCCAGGACGTTCTTGGCGGAGCCGCCACGAATGAGACCGATATTCAGCGTTGTGAACGGAGGATCGAACGCCGGGTGAAGTTGGTCTTTCAGGTTTGCGGCGATCCTTTCGAGGCGCGTGATCAGTCGTGCGGCGCGGGTGATAGCCGAGGCGCCGAGCGCGGGGTACGCACTATGCGCCTCGCGTCCTTTCACGACGACCTCCGCCAGTGAATAGCCTTTGCCGGCGCGAATCGGTTTAAGCGAGGTCGGCTCGCCGACGATGCTGTACCGCGGATGGATGAAGTTTGACTGCGCGAGTTCTTTCGCGCCTCGCAGTCCGATCTCTTCGTCCGCGGTGAAGATCAGGGCGAGCGGTTTCTTAAGTTGAGCGCGATCGATTGTTTCGACTGCAGTCAGAGCGGCGGCGATAAAGCCTTTTGTGTCGCAGGAACCGCGCCCGTAGAGTTTGCCGTTGCGTTCCGTCAGGTTGGTGGCTTCCGACCAGTTTGGATCGAAGGGCACGGTGTCGGTGTGTCCGACGAGCGCTAGTTCGACGTCCAATTGAGCTTGAGAAAATTCCGCTCCCGTAAGCGCGATGAGGTTGATCTTTTCGATGCCGAATTCGTCGAGGTACGGGAAGCGTTTCGTTGAGAAGTTCATCGCTGCGCAGCGTTGTTCGAGATACTCGATGATTTCCGCGTTCGAGCGGGAAGAAACGGAATTTATGCTGACGAGTTGCGCGAGTGTTTCTTTGATCGATGTCATTTAATTTGTTTTCCGTTTACTACAACCTCACGAATCGCCGTGCGTGAAAGTGAGAAGACGATGTTCGCGAGCAGGTCGTCAGGTGATGCGCCGGCGATCGAGAGATCGTTCAGATCGACGGTGAAGAAGTCTGCAGGCGCGCCGGGTTCGAGTTTGCCGCCGCCTCTCAATCCAATCGCTTTCGCGCCGTTCACCGTCGCGCATTCGAAGAGTCGTGCGGCCAAAGCGGATTTGCTGGTTTCGTTTTGCTGGGCCAGCACATTGCGCGCTGTCTTTTGCAATCGCAAGTGATATTCAAGCTCGCGTGCGTCTTCGAGTAGATCGATCTGAACCTGGCTGTCGGTTCCCAACGAGATTGGCACGTTCGCGTTGAAGTACAAATCTGCCGGAACGACACCATCGCCCAAATTCCGCTCCGTCGTCGGGCAGGCGCAAACACCCGCTCCGCTTTTTGCAAGCGCGGTGACGGCTTTCGGCGTCACGTGAATCGCGTGGACCGCAGTGAACGTCTCGCTCAACAGACCTTCGGTATCGAGCAGCGCGACCGGCGAGCGGCCGTACTCCTCGATGCACGCCGCGACCTCTGCCGGTTGTTCCGCAACATGCATATGCACCGGAAGCTGTCGCTCGTTGGCGTACGCGATGATTCGTTTCAAGTACCCGAGTGGAACTGCGCGAACGCTGTGCGGCGCGACGCCCACCCACGCCATTCCGTCGTTCGTATCTACGACCGCGAGCAGTTGGTCCAGGTGCGTGAGGTAAGTATCGGGCGACTCTTCGATGAACCGAACCTGTCGCGGGTTTGGTTCGACTTGATAACCCGCACGGGCGTAAGCAACCCGCAACAGCGCGATGCGAATGCCGACGTCGTTCGCCGCGCGAATCACCTCGTGCGCGAGCAGATTGGGATCCGAATAGAGCGAACCATCAGGCGCATGATGCAGGTAGTGAAACTCGCCGACGGCGGTGATCCCCGTCAGCGCCATTTCGAGAAACGCCATTCGCGAGATCGAATAAATTTCTTCCGGCGTCAGTTTCGTGGCGGCGGCGTACATCTGCTCGCGCCACGTCCAAAAACTGTCGGTCGCATTTTGCGATCGATATTCCGTTCGTCCGCGGATGATGCGCTGGAAAGCGTGCGAGTGCGCGTTCACTAACCCCGGCAGCATCGCACGCCCCGCGAGACGCGTCGCGTTGGGAGCGTCAGCCGCATCGACTAATCCGTGTATATTCCCGCGGCTGTCGCAGACCAGCGCGATCCCGGATCGAAACCGTCCATCCGTATAAATTAAATCCGGTAACCAAGCCTGATGCGCCTGATTCATTCTTTCACCGCCAACACTTCGCGCGCCGCCGTGCGATCACCCGTGCAACTGATCCGGCGCGGACCGGGAAGATAACTCAACTCAAACCCCAATCCTTCATACAACTCGATAATCTTCGGCGTTGCCTGGTTTGAGATCACCACTGGCCCGTCGTGGTCGGCGAGAAATTGAGCCGTTCGCTCCTGGTCTTCCCACGAAAAACCACCGGGACTATACGTCGTAAACTCGACGTCATACGGTGGATCGGCGTACACAAAGTCGCCCTTCCTGATCGCCACTTTTTCGATGTCGACATTTGTGAACGTCCAATCGCGCAGCACCGCAGGGTAAGAAGAGAAATCGGCATCGTAGTTGACACTGCTGTATGTTCCGAACGGAACGTTGAACTCGCCGATCTTGTTGAAGCGACAAAGACCGTTGAAGCACGTGCGGTTGAGATAGTAGAAAAGCTCGGCCGCCTCGGCGCTGGCCGCGCCGCCGTTTTTGATCAGCTTGTTGAAGTGCGCGCGGTGCCGATAGAAGAGTTGCTCGTCGTAGCGCATCTCGATGCGCAGCGCCAAGCCGTTTTGGAGATGACGGTAGAAGTTGATGAGATGCGGATTGACGTCGTTGAGCAGCGCACGCCTGGGCTGCAGACCCAGTGCAACGGCGAGGCCGCCGCAGAACGGTTCGACGTACCGCCGCGATGCGTGTCGCTCCCGGATCGGCGCGAGATGCGAGACCAGCCAGCGTTTGCCGCCGGCCCATTTCAACGGCGGTTTGATCGTTTTCTCAGGAACGACGGTGACCACGGTTGAGAAAATACCACAGATAAGACTTCGACAGTCGCAGCGGACGAAACGCGTAATACAAAGGATGCAGCGGAGCAGGTAGTGCGAGCGCTTGCCAGTCAGGCACCGTGGGTACGAAGAGAGAGCGCAGGGTAGAGACGAGCGCATCGCGTTTGCGGTCCATGATCTTGAAGTTGTAGAGGTTAGTTTCAGTCGAGTCGGTAACGCGAGCGAGGGTGAACATCTGCTCTTTGATCTGTGTTGCCATGCTTTCCATTGCGCCTTGCGGATCCACTGATCTTAAAATCCGTGTTTCAATCAAGACGTCAGAGAATGCTTCGACGAGGCATAAACCTAAAGCCAACATTCGAATCGCATGAGCGTCTGCGGCGCGCTGGAGAACAACTGACCAATCGATCGCCGGTGAGGCGCGAATCAGTTCGGCCAGCGATGTAATCCACTCCAACCGCCGCCACAGGTGTTTCGCGCCGTGCATCGATTGATACAGCACCATGTCTTCGTCGCAGAACGTCGCGACCCTCGTCCCGGACAACGAAACTTCACGGAGCCGCGACATCACGTCATCTACTGCAAGTCCGAAAACAAAACTGCGCGGCGCGAAACCCCAATGCAGATCCACGATCGTGAACCATTCGTCGCGCATGAACGGTATTTCACAGTGAGACGCGAGATGCGAAGCGAGTTGCGCGTCCGTCAGTTGCGGCGTCATTTCGTAACCCAGCGACTCGAGCGAGCGTCTCGCCTCGACGAAATGTTCGCGGTCGATGAGGATGTCGATGTCTCCCGCTTGCCGCAGCGACACTTCGCCGTACGCCATTTGCGCGAGCACGGCGCCTTTGAAGATCGCCACGCGCATTCCTCGATCTCGCAAAAGCCGGTAAGCCGCTAACTGCTTCCCGATCAAATGCAGCACGCTTTGCGAGTTCGCCACCGACTCGCGCTTCAACCGCGATAAGACGTGAGCGGGAACCAGGTCGGCCGCCGCACTCGCGAGATTTTTTTGGAGCAGCGGCAGCAGTCCATGATTGAACGCCGTCGCAATCAGGTAGTCCCAATCGAGCGGCTCGCGCGCTAACTCGCGCAGCTCGGCCACGTCGCGCGGCCCAAGCTCACGCCGCGCAATGGCCAACAGTAGTTGTTCTTCAAACACTGTATTTTTCAGAAATATCGGCAGCGAAATCGATGGCCTTGTGGAGTTCACCAAATCGGTGCGGGAACTCTTTCAGCAACTCCGTCGCAATCCTTTCGATCGAGTTCGCGCCGCTCATTTGCGAAAGCACAAACCGTACGATTGCGCCTTCGTCACTCGCCACCGGCAAGTAAGTGTGCGCCCGTTTCCGCAACTGCGACGGCGACAACGGAACGCCGAAAAACGTCGACTGCCTGAAGCTCGCTTTTGGCGAACCAGATACGCCCGCTGCAAAAACGTTAGTGTCCCAACGCCAAACGTAGTCGTCGGCAATGTAATCCGCCCGCAACGTCAAACAAATTCGATCGCCTTCAGCCACCTCGACGGGTTGCGAAAACGGAAATAGCCCGTTGCCGTAAATCAATTCCGGTAAACCCGGATGGTTCGAAAACCCGATTTCATCTACCAGTTCTGAGTCGAACCAAACGGCCACGCCGTGCGCTGTACCTGGCTTTATCACCTGCCAACTCATCTCGGCGCTGACGTCGGGACTTTCGATTTCTCTGTAATCCAACGTGGCCCAACAGAAGGGTTCAACGAGGAGTTCACCCGCCGTCAACCGCGTTTTGCGCCACGTATTCGTCATCACGTGCCTCGCCGCACTCAGATCCAAACCGTTGGACCGCCACGGCCCGACGATCTCCTCGTAACGCTCCGGAGCATCAACGACGGCGGCCCACAAAACGTCACGCCGTGGAATAAGAACTCCATCAGGAGCGAGGAACCTGTTTCGCGCATCGACGATCGAGGGAATGTGTTGTCGATACCACGGCAACACGCCGCGCAAGTCCGAGATGATCACGTCCGCTCGTTCGGGCAGCGTGATCTCGGTTGAGAAGCTCTGAAAGAATTCGATCCGATCGGCGCACCCGTTTGCCTTTGCGGCTTCACGGGCAAGCTCGACGACGCTGTCAGGTTCGACTCCGTACACGCGCCGCGCTCCCAACTGACATGCCAGCAAAGCGAACACACCGGGACCACAGCCAAGGTCGAGAACCACCGCTCCCGGTTTCACTATCCGGCGTAACGCCGCTACATGCGCCTCCATGCGTGGCGCATCGGCGAGCATCCGACCGTAGGTATGAACGCTATACATGGACTGCGGTTTGCGAATCTTCGTGGCTGGAACAATCCGGTTTTAGCGAGGCAAAGTCGTCGAGCACACAGTCGCACAGTTGCTGAATGCGGCGCGCATCAGTATGAGGTGTAACGCGTCTTACCGGCACAGTAGCTAGGACGTGCGTCAACAGATCAAACTGACGCGCGTGCATGCTTTTGTCCATGAGATAGTTCGTGTAGGTGTTGGCAATCAACGACAACAACGCGTCTGTGCGGTCGAGCGGTTGCACGAACGGCGCCTCAGGTTCATCACGCCGTTCGTCGAACAGGTAGATCGCGGAAAGCGGCAAGGGTTTCGTGGGAAATCGCGGTGTCAGATCCAGGTAGCGTTTATCCCAATTGGGCGTGAGCCTCGGCAAGTGCGACTCGCTTCCGTAAAGCGTTTTGACTGCAGCGGGCCACAAACGAATGCACGGGTACGCAGGTCGCACCAGAAACTGGCCGGCCCGATCATCTAAAGTCACCACGTCGTCTGCGAGTACCTTGAATCCTTTTGTCGTGAAAGCGGCGGCGGTAGTCGACTTGCCGGAACCTGCCGGCCCAACGAGCGCGAGTGCCTGCGAACCCACGACGATCGCGCTCGCATGTAAACAGACGATGCCGCGGAGCAACATCACGAATCCCATGACTGGACCGAGCAGGTAAGTTGCCGTGTCCTCGATCGTCAGCGGCGATCTCCATGTCGCCCAGACCTCAGCGCCCGCCTGGTCGATGACAAACTCAGTGTCATCGGCGTAGCGGAAGTGGTGATACTTGCCGTCCAGCAGACGGAACACACGCAGCACTGGTTGTCCGGAGTTGTCGGTGTACTCGGCGGTATATGAGAGCTGAGATTGTGGCGACTCTAGTTCGTGTACCCAACCGGGAACAGAGCCAAAATTAAGATTGACGTCGATCGATTCAATTGGCGAAGACGGAACACCCGGAATCGGTCTGTTAGCGCTGATTCCGAGGCCATAGATCGAGCATCGATAAGACATGAATTGACGATCAGCCCGTCTTCGGTCCGGCAGCGGCGCCGCCACCACCATCATCGGCTCCCTTGGGACCAGTGTTTCGTGTGATGTCGCGAATGTTACCGTAAACGAGCAGTTCGGGTTTGTGGTAGGGCTTTTTGGTTTCGGCGTTTTCGTCTGGGCTTTGGGTATTTGCGATGGGTTGCATTAATGGTCTCCGTCATGCTGTTTGAGCGAGTACATCACGCATGGCTCCGTTGGGCGGCAGGGAGTGTGTCAGCCAGTGATTCAACGCGAACACCCTGAGATTGGCGTGCCGTCCATCGGAAGTCTGTTCGTCGCCAACTGGTCGCCGCCGATTCAAATTAACAAAACGCGTGAGCTGCGGATTAACGTCAAAACGGTCGAGACATCTTACACTAGTGCGCTCAACTAAATGAAGAGCCGGATCGCTCGCCAGTGGAGTCTTGGGTCGATTCAATATCGCGCGCGGTAATCGATCGCTCATCGCGCGGCGAAGAATGTGCTTGTTGATGCACCAGGGAACGACCGGTAACGACAACAAGAAGCGGATCAATCTTACGTCGATAAACGGATGTCGCACTTCGAGAGGCAATCCGGTGGAACCAGGATCGTAACCTTCGAACAACGGCGCCCATACTTTTGACTCGAACGCGTAAAGCGCCGCAGCATGTTTTTGATCGATCGCGGGAGCCGCAGCGTTCCACTCACGCCACCGGTGGCGTAAATCGATTCGCACGGCAAACTCGTCGTCGATCCACGCCGGATAAGTCGTCTCGACTTGCTGTTTCCGAAACATTCGTTTCACACCTGAGCGAAACCCGACCTGTGGCAGACTGCGGAAGTTCCAGGCATATGAGGACATCGAGTTGCCGAGTTCGATGAATTCCATTCTCCTCGCGCAGCCCTGAAAATAAGTGCTTGGACGTTCCGACATGAAAGCATCGCCGTCATAGCCGGTGAGCGCGACGCGACCGTGTTGCGCGAGCTGTCGTACGAGACCGTTGAATTGCCCCGTGAAAGGCGAGATCAGAAACGGTTCGGGTTGCTTCAGTTCGACTGCGTCGCCTGCGAACAGAGAGTAACGATCGCAAGCCAGATGGGTAATTGGAATTCCCAGCGCTGCCGCTGCCAGCGTCGAATAATGACGCTCCTCGTCAGCAAACAAATTGTCGTAAACGTTCGTGTAACCATGAATGGATGAACTGGGAGCTTCGCGCAGCAGGTCTCGGGTGATCACCGCGAGACTGGTCGAATCAAGCCCGCCGCTCATTGAAATGCCAACGCGATTGGTTCTCAGCCGATCGTTGGTGGCGGCAGCTAACAACTCCCGGAATTGTTCGACGTAGTCGTTAGTTCCGACCTCGACTTCATTCGCCGTGAGGGTCCAATACCGTTGCTTGATTGTCGAGCGGTTCGAGATTGAGAGAGTGTGTCCGCGCGGCAGGCGATGAATGTCGCGAAAGGTCGTTGTCTCGAGGTCCTGGTTGAGGCCAAACACGAGGTAGTCGGCGATCGCTGCTTCGTTGAGTGCGTCTGAAACGCACGGGTGCAGACGGAGCGTGTTTAGTGTGTTGCTGAAAATGAAGGTGGATCCGGTGTGGGAGTAATAGAACGGCTTGACGCCGAAATGATCGCGCGCGCAGAAGAGTGTTTGCGTAGTTGAATTCCAAATCGTGAAGGCGAAATCGCCGATGAGGTGATCGATGCAGTTCTCCTTCCATTCGTTATAGGCGTACAGGATCAACTCGGCGTCGTTCGGTGGAGTCGTAAACGTCTTTCCCAACTTCGCGATCAACTCGCGGCGGCCGTCGAGTCGCGCGTCGGCCGTAAGCCAGATGTTGCCGTCGAAAGTGAGCGGTTGTGATTCGGTTTCAGATTCGCTGGTCGCGCGCAGCATCGTGTGACCGAAACCAGCGTTTTGTTCGGCCAGGATCTGCTGTGCATCCGGGCCACGAAAGATCAGCGAGGCCGTCATCCGTGTTAGCAGATCGCGATCGATCGGGGCGCCGTCGAAGTTTACGATGCCGACGATTCCGCTCATCAGTGTTCGCTAATCAGTGTTCGATCGCCAGTAAGCCTTGCTCGACGAGGTTTTCAATCAGTGACATCAAATCCCGCCGCAACAAGTGCGGGTCAACATCATATTCGGTAAGCAGTAATTCATAGGCAGCTTCGATCGAGTTCGAGGTGGAGAGCACGGTCAGCATTCGTGTGCCGACATTGTCGAGGCCGAAATAACGTTCGCTGTTGAGATTGAGAATCACCGATTCGTCCTGCAGATTGGAAATCAGAACGTCTTCGGGGACGCGCACACGATCTGAAAACGAAATGGATGAAATTGGGTTACTCATGATAAAAGGTACGCGCGGATTATACCCATGCCGAGTCTCTCGCTAAAGAAAATTAAAAAATCATTCGGCCCGACGATCGCACTCGACGGCGTCGATCTCGAACTGCGTGAAGGCGAGGTGCACGCGCTGATCGGAGAGAACGGCGCGGGCAAAAGCACGTTGATGAACGTCATCGCCGGATCGCTTCAGCCCGATCAAGGCACGATGGAACTGGACGGACGTCCGTACGCGCCGTCGAATCCGCTCGACGCTCGCACCCACGGCGTGGCGTTGATCCATCAGGAACTCTCGTTGTGCCCGCATCTGAGCGTGGCGGAGAACATCATGATGGGCATCGAATCGTCGCGGCGTCTGGCAAAGTGGGGCGTATTGGATCGCGAGAAGCTGAACGCGCGTGCCAATGAAGTGCTCCGAACGTTTCAACATGCAGACATCCGTCCAGAACGGCGCGTCGGCGATCTTTCCGTCGCGGCGCGGCAGATCGTCGAGATCTCGCGCGCGCTCGCCGCGCGCGCGCGAATCATCCTGATGGACGAGCCGACCAGCAGCCTGCAACGCGAAGACGTGCAACATCTGTTTGCGCTGATTCGGCAGTTAAGCGCCGAGGGCATTTCGGTGGTTTACATCAGCCACTTTCTGGAAGAGGTGCGGCAGATTGCCGACCGGTTCACCGTGTTGCGTGACGGTCGCAGCGTTGCGACCGGCGAGATCGCGAGCGTCAGCGACGACGAGCTGATCGCGAAGATGGTCGGACGGGCGCAGCAAAATCTTTTTCCGCCACGTTGGAATAAACCCGGCGAGACGATCCTCGAAGTGCAAAACCTCGCGTCACCGCCGCTGCTGAAAAACGCGAGCTTCACGCTGCGACGCGGTGAGATCCTCGGGATCGCCGGGTTGATGGGTTCAGGGCGCACGCCGCTGTTGCGCGCGATCTTCGGCTTGGATCGGGTCGCCAGTGGCAACGTTATCGTGAATAAACAGGCGAAGGGTGGAAGCACGCCGGCGATGCGTTTGCTCGAAGGCCTCGGGTATCTCAGCGAAGACCGCAAAGGCGAGGGCTTAACACTGAATCAGTCCCTCGCCGACAACGTCACCGTCACGCGTTTCGGATCGTGTTCGCGCTTCGGCTGGCTCGACCTCGGCGCGCAACGAAAACAGACCGAAGCACTCGTAAACGCCCTGAAGATCAAGACCCGTGGTGTGGTGCAAACCGCGGACTCACTCTCCGGCGGCAATCAACAGAAAGTGATCGTCGCGCGTCTGCTTCATCAGGACGCCGACATACTGTTACTCGACGAACCAACACGCGGCATCGATATCGGCAGCAAAGCACAGGTCTACGAAACGATCGCTGCCTCCGCCGCGCAAAACAAGGCCGTGTTGATGGTCAGTTCTTATCTTCCCGAGCTGTTTGGTATGTGCGATCGCCTGGGCGTGATGAGTCGCGGAAGACTCTGTGAAGTTAGACCGATCGATCAGTGGTCCCCTGAATCCGTGTTACAAACTGCGATTGGTTCCCCGGCGTAAGACGTTGCGCATCGCGTCATGGATCAGTCCGTTGCTGGCGAGGACTTTCAAAGTGTAGATGTCGAGCGGTTCATCGTCGAAGTTGCTTACTCGCCCGCGCGCTTCCTGAATCAACACCAAACCCGCGGCTGTGTCCCACGGGTGCAAACCATCTTCAAAGAAACCATCGAAACGTCCGCACGCGACGTACGCGAGATCGATCGCGGCCGAACCGTCGCGCCTGACCGCCTGCGCCGCCATGGTGAAGTTTGCGAAATCGCGCGCGAAGTCGGGCCGCTCGCGGACGTTGTACGGAAAACCGGTGCAGACCATCGCGTTGTTCAGTTCGTCAACGTCGGAAACGCGAATCGTTCGCGAATTGAGCGTCGCGCCCTTTCCTCGTTCCGCCGCAAACATCTCGTTCCGCACCGGATCGTAAACGACTCCGATCTCGAGCACGCCTTCATGTTCCAGCGCGATCGAAACGGCGAAGCACGGATAACCGTGGGCGTAATTGGTCGTGCCGTCGAGGGGATCGATGATCCACTTCCACTCGCTGCGCTTGCCTCCAACCATGACGGCCTCGCCCGACTCTTCGGCCAGTATTCCGTGTTGCGGATGGTAGGAACGAATGCGCTCGATGATCAGTTGTTCGGAAGCGAGATCGGCTTCCGTAACGAGATTGATGTCGCCCTTGTTGGTGACTTTCGCCGTGCCGAGACGTTGCATCAGAACGTTCCCCGCGTCCTGGGCCATCTGCATTGCGAAGTTAAGCACCGGCAGCCCTCGCTCCCATTTTGATCCTTCCCGGCATGCGCATCTTCTGTGACGCGATCTCGAGGACGTGCGGGATCTGCTGGTCCCAATAAGCCCAGGAATGATCGCCCGGCAACTCGCGAAACTCGTGTGGGATTTTTTTGTCGAACATCAGCTTCGCGAGGTCGCGATTGGAAGTGAATATGTACGGCGCATCTTCAGTGCCGCAGTCGAAATAGAAAAAAGGTAACGAGTTGATGCGCGCGGGCGGCAGACCGTTGACGATCTCGAACAAATCGTTTGTTTTACGCGTCTCGCTGTCGAGTGGTCCGAACAGTTTCAACGAAGCGTGCCATAGCTGTGGGACGTCTTTTTCCGTGAAGCGAGTTACACCGAAAGCGCCGCTCATCGATCCTGCGAAGGCGAATGTCTGAGGCGATTTGAGTCCAAACTTGATTGCGCCGTAACCGCCCATCGAGAGTCCAGCGATCGCGCGTCCGTAACGCGCTTCGATCGTTCGATAGCGTTGCTGCACATCCGGAATTAGCTCTTCAAGAATGTAGCTCTCGTATTTGTCGATGTACCAACTATCGTTACCTTCGGGCGTAACGACGATGATGCGGTACTGGCGCGCATAATCCGCGACATTCGATCGCGATACCCAATCTGAATAGTGTCCCGTCAGCCCGTGCAGTAGATAAAGCACGGGATAGCGCGTAGTCGTAGCGGTGTTGTAATCCGCGGGAAGGATTGCCTTGTAAGGCAGTGATGCGCCTACGATCTTACTTTGGAACCGAACAGTCTCAACGCGGCCATTCGCAGTAACACAGATACAAAGAATCAGTAAGACGATGGTTGCGAAAGGAACTCGAACAATCATTCGCATAGCAAGGGGATCTTAATCTCCTTTTCTCGGGCTGTTCGTTCGGCTGCTTCGTAACCAGCGTCGACGTGACGCGCGACGCCGAGCCCCGGATCGTTTGTGAGCACGCGATTGAGACGTCTTGCGGCTTCGTCGGTGCCGTCCGCGACTGACACCTGGCCGGCGTGTAACGAATAACCGATACCGACGCCGCCGCCGTGATGAAACGAAACCCAGCTCGCGCCGCTTGCGGTGTTGAGCAGTGCGTTGAGAATGGGCCAATCGGCGACCGCGTCCGATCCGTCTTTCATTGCTTCAGTTTCGCGGAACGGCGACGCGACGGAGCCGGTGTCGAGATGATCGCGACCGATCGCGATCGGAGCTTTCAAATCGCCGCGCTTCACGAGATCGTTGATTGCTTCGCCCATCTCCGCGCGTTCGCCATAACCGAGCCAGCAGATGCGCGCCGGCAGTCCTTGAAAGTGGACGCGATCGCGCGCGAGTCGCAGCCAGCGATTGAGCGTCCGATCTTCGGGAAACAGCTCGAGCGCGAGATCGTCGGTCTTGCGGATGTCTTCAGCGTCGCCGGAAAGAGCGACCCAGCGAAACGGACCCTTACCTTCGCAAAAGAGCGGTCGAATGTACTCGGGCACGAAACCCGGGATCTCGAACGCATCTTTGCAACCCGCGTCGAACGCCTGCTTGCGAATGTTGTTGCCGTAATCGAAGGCAACTGCGCCCGCGCGTTTCAGATCGAGCATCGCCTCGACGTGTCGGGCCATGGACTCGGTCGATCGCGAGACGTAAGCAGCCGGATCTGACGCGCGCAGCTCAGCGGCTTCCTCGAGCGACATTCCGGCGGGAACGTAGCCATTCAACGGATCGTGTGCGCTTGTTTGGTCGGTGACGGCGTCGACCTTCACGCCGCGCCGCACCAGCTCCGGCAAAACTTCGGCGCAATTCCCGACGAGTCCGACGGAAACAGCGCGCTTTTGTTCGCGCGCGTCTTCGACGATTGCGAGCGCTTCGTCCAACGTCATGGCGATGCGATCGCAGTAACCGGTGCGGACGCGGCGCTCGATCCGTTCGGGATCGACGTCGATGCCAAGAAACACGGCGCCGTTCAGCGTCGCGGCGAGTGGTTGCGCGCCGCCCATTCCGCCCATGCCGCCGGAGACGACGAGTTTGGCTGACAGATCACCGCCGAATTGTTTGTCGGCCATGGCGGCGAAGGTTTCGAACGTCCCCTGGACGATGCCCTGCGTGCCGATGTAGATCCAGCTACCCGCGGTCATCTGGCCGTACATCATCAGGCCGCGGCGTTCGAGTTCGTGAAAGTGTTCCCAGTTGGCCCAGGCGCCCACGAGGTTGGAGTTAGCAATCAGAACGCGGGGGGCGTATTCGTGGGTGCGAAAGACGGCGACGGGTTTGCCTGATTGGACCAACAGCGTTTCGTCGTTCTCGAGTGATTTTAGTTCGCGGACGAGGGCGTCGAAGCTGGGCCAGTTGCGGGCCGCTTTGCCTGCGCCGCCGTACACGATCAGCTCGTCCGGCCGTTCGGCGACGTCGGGATCGAGATTGTTCATCAGGCAACGAAGAGCGGCCTCCTGATGCCATCCTTTGCAGTTCAACTCAGCGCCGCGCGGCGCGCGAATCACTCGCTTAGACAAATCTTTTCATCCGTGTAAAAAGGTTTCTTTTACTCCTGACCACCCCAAAGTCGCTGGAACCAGCCGCCCGGGTCTTTTTTCGTCGTCAACTGCGCTAGCTCACCGGAGTCGAGCCATACCCCGCCGCACTTGTCGCACGTATCGATCATAACTTCCGCAACCTCCGCTTCGTGTAACCGGCCGTCGCAGCGCGGGCACTGCATCGACGACGTGCCGGCAGCCTTCGCCTCCTCAGCCACTTTCATCTTCGCCCGCAGCTTCTCGATCGCCTCCTGATTCTTGCGATGAAAGTACTCGTCCTCCAAACCCTTTCGCCGATCGTCCATGCCATTCGCCATAAATCAAAGCCCTCCAAAAAGTTTCCGTTTTTACAACTCGTCAAAAGCGCCGCGCCGGATCGCGTCGGTAATCGCTTCGATGTCGTTCGACATCGAACGATCAATAGTCAGCGGCGAGACCAAACCGCGCACGATGTCGTAAGCCTGCTTTACGCCGCGTCCGGGTGCAAGCGGCGCACGATAGTCGAGCGCCTGCGCAGCAGTCATCAGTTCGATCGCCGTCGTCATCTCCGCGAGCTTGACGATCGAGCGCAACTTCGTCGCCGACGTCATGCCCATCGAAACGTGATCTTCCTTGCCGCCGTCGGTCGGCACGTTGTCGATACTTGCCGGGTGGGACAACACCTTCGCTTCATTCAAAAGCGCGACGGCCGACACCTGCAGCATCATGAACCCCGACGAGATTCCCGGC
Organism: Pyrinomonadaceae bacterium; assembly: GCA_036266055.1. Classification (GTDB taxonomy): domain Bacteria; phylum Acidobacteriota; class Blastocatellia; order Pyrinomonadales; family Pyrinomonadaceae; genus PSRF01. Next base: position 16,033 of record DATANW010000310.1, read on the forward strand.
TGCGGCGTCAGAAACGGCGGCAAACCTTCGTTCGAATCGGGATTGACCAATCGATCGATGCGCCTTTCCGTGATACTGATCAAGTCTGTCAAAGCAATCGCAGCGTAGTCAAAAACGAGTGCGAGTGGCGCGCCGTGAAAGTTCCCGCCGGAAAGTACTTCGCCGGTTTCGGAAAACACCAACGGGTTGTCGGTAGCGCTGCCGCTTTCAATCTCGACGACCTCGCGGGCATGGACCAACGCTGCGCGAACGGCGCCATGCACCTGCGGCATACAGCGCAAACTGTACGCGTCCTGCACGCGCGGATCGTTGTCGAGATGCGACTTGCGAATCTCGCTGTCGCGCAACAGTTCGCGAAGATGTGCGGCGACGGCGATCTGACCCGGATGCGGGCGTGCGTTGTGAATGCGATCGTCGAAAGCGACGGGAGTGCCGCGCAATGCTTCCAACGTCATCGCGCCTGCAACATCCGCGAGGCGAACGAGCCGGTGGGCGCGGTGTAGTGCGAGTCCGCCGACGGCGCCCATCGCCTGCGTGCCGTTCAAAAGCGCGAGGCCTTCTTTCACTTCCAACTCCAGAGATGCAATCCCGGCGCGTTCAAGCGCGACTGCACTCGGCACACGCTCGCCGTCGAAAAATGCCTCGCCTTCGCCGATCGCCGCCAGCGCCAGATGGGCCAAGGGCGCGAGATCGCCGCTCGCGCCGACGCTGCCTTTCTCGGGTATCACCGGCGTCACGCCTTTTTCGAGCATGGCGATCAGGGTTTCGATCACTAGCGGACGGGCGCCGCTAAAACCTGACGCCAGCACGTTCGCGCGCAGCAATAACATCGCCCGCGCTTCCTCGTCCGACAGCGGTTCGCCTAAACCGCACGAGTGACTACGCACGAGGTTCAATTGCAACTGTCGCAGGTTCGATCGATCGATACTGACGTCAGACAACTTGCCGAAGCCGGTATTGACTCCGTAAACAGTGCGCCCTTCGGCGACGATCTGTTCGACGACCTGGCGCGCACGTTCCACTCGTTCGCGCGCTGCCGCCGCAAGCGACACGTGTTCGCGGCGCTCAGCAACGCCGGCGATTTGTTGAATCGTCAGTGATTGACCGTCGATTTGAAGCATAGAAGCAAAGACTTGGCCGTTCGCTGCGGCTTCGCCGCCTGATGTGCGGCGGAGCTTCGCTCCGCCGTGAGCTGATAAATCAAAAACATTCTTCCGCCGGGGCGAAGCCCCGCCTCACATCGGGCGGCAGAGCCGTAACCAGCTCACTTTGGGCAAAGCAATCCTAAAGGGAACGGCAGCAGAAACAAAATCGGCAATCGGCAATCGCCAATCGGCAATGACCAATTACCTGCTTTGCAACTCGACTGGCTGCTCCCTGTCAGGTGTTTCGGAAAGGTCGATCTTCTTGAACTCTGCGGTTGTGCCCGTGCCGACGTTGCTGCGCACGCGCTGTCTCGCGCGTTTCGCGCGCACTGTCGTGCGGCGGGTTGTCGCCGTCGTCCAGTTCGTCATGCGTTTGAGCGGCTGTAATGAAAACTCGTGTTTCGGCAGCACCTCGCCCGTCGCCTCGCGTAGCCGCACCGTGCCGATCGCGAAGATCAGGATCGCTGCGTTGAATACGACGCCAACGACAAACACGACCCAGCCGGGAATGAACCCCACCGCCGCGCGTTCGATGAACGCATCGAAGTCGCGTGCCGGCAACGGCGATAAATACACTTTCAGGTTCCAGCTTGCCGCCAGCAAGGCGAAGATCCAAAGGTAGTTGCGACGCAAACGACGTCCAACGGCTTCCCACTCGGTGATCGTAAAGTGCGGCGTCGTCAGATCGCCTGCGAGATGTTCGGCCCACGACTCGTCCGGCGGCCGGTTCTCCGGCATCAGCAACGGCGCGAAGTAACCGGTTTCGAGGATGCGCACGCGGCTCGACCAGATCTCGTAATAACGATAGCGGCGTGCTTCCATCAGAAGAAAGATGACGACGAGTATCGAGTTGATCGGGATCACGAAATGCGGGTTATGCGGCGAGCTGAAGACGAACGACAGCGTTGCGCCCGCGGTGATCACGGCCCAGTTTGTCGTCGTATCGAGGCGGTTTCGCCAGGTGTTTGAACGCTGCACTTCACCGCGGTAGAAATGGATCATCGCGGTGTTGAATTCGCCCGGCGTCATGCGTCGCATGAGCGCAGCGGGAGACTGGACGGCCGCGTCTGCTGACGGGTCGACCGGCGCCGGCTGTCTCACCCTGCCAGTGACTCTCTCTGTCGTTGGTTGACCGCTTCCTCTTTGACTTGCTTCGGTGGTCATCGGATGTGAAATCGACTGGAGCGCGCGGACCAGATTGGGGCGCGGAACTCCGGGTAGTTGATAATAGCACTGAACTATCTGTGTTGTCCGTGGTTCTATGTTGTCAGACACGGATTTTAGGTATGCTTGACGTGTTTCGGCGGGCACCCTATAGTGGCCGTTCGCCTCTTTGAAGGTTGTTTGAAGGCTGTTTGAAGGAACGAAGCTGCGTGGATACCGCCGCGGAAATCGAGGTTGATGAGCGCTGGATGCGGCAGGCGCTGGGCGCAGCTCGCGAAGCCCAGGCACGCGGCGAAGTGCCGATCGGCACGTGCATAGTAAGCGAAGACAAACTCATCGCCGTTGCCGGCAATCGCACCCGCACCGACTGCGATCCCACAGCGCATGCAGAAATCGTCGCCCTCCGAGAAGCCGCTGCGAAGCTCGGCAATTACCGGCTCACGGGAGTGGATGTTTACTCGACGATCGAGCCCTGCGCGATGTGTGCGGGCGCGCTCATCCAGGCTCGAGTGCCACGGCTGATTTACGGCGCGGCTGACGAGCGAGCAGGCGCTGTTGTCAGCCGATTTCGAATTTGCGATACGGATTTTTTGAATCACCGGATTGAAGTGCAACCAGGCGTTCTGGAAGAGGAATGCCGGAGCCTGATGCAAGAGTTTTTTAAGACGCGGAGAGGTCGCATAGTGGATTAGTGCACCGGTCTCGAAAACCGGAGTGGCTTAACGGCCACCGTGGGTTCGAATCCCACCCTCTCCGCCATTTACATTTCTATACACGGATTTCAGGAACGCCGGAGAGGTGCAGGAGTGGTTGAACTGGCAGCACTGGAAATGCTGTGAACGGGAAACCGTTCCGTGGGTTCGAATCCCACCCTCTCCGCCAGAACAAGTTTTCGCCTTCCCCCGACGAGCCCCCCTGCTATGGCGTGTGTTTTTTCGATTGGGGGAGATAGATGGCGGACGACAAGTTAGCAACTGAAGAGGCGCGGCGAGCGGCGCAACACGAATCGGTAAAGTCGCAGGTCGAAGGCGAAGTCAACGCTGAGATCAGCGATCGCGCTGCCGCTAAGGCAACACACGACGAATCGAGAAAGATCGATCATGTTGCCGGCGAGTTTCGTTCGAAAGCAGTTGACGAGGTCATTGACACCGAGCGCGAAGTGCAGCGCTCACGCGGACTGGCGCGAGTTTCGCAAATCGTGGATTACATCTTTTGGGTAATCTACGCGCTGCTCGGCATGCGTTTCCTGCTGGCCTTGATGGCCGCCCGCAGCACAGCCGGGTTCGTGCAGTTTATCGTGGCGGTCAGCAATCCGTTTTACTTGCCGTTTCGCGGCATCGTTGCCAGTCCGAGCACGGACGCCGGCCATACGTTGCTACTTCCGATCGTTGTAGCGATAATCGCGTATGCAATAGCGCACTTGTTGATTAACGGCCTGCTGCGCATGTTCGCGCACCGCAAAACCGAGATTTAGTTTTTTGAAAAGCCAAGCCAGGGGCAAGGGGACAACTTATCAGATCCCGGGCTCCGCACAACGCTAGCCTTGTGAACCCCGCCAGGCCGGGAACGGAGCAACGGTAGCAGTGGCAGCGTGTGTTGCGGGAAAGTCCGGGGTCTGGCCATGTTTTTACTCACCATAACTCTCCCCGTAGTTCAATGAACGCCTTGGAGGAGGTGCGTTATGAAACAGATCATCGCCGTAACGACGTTTACCCTTACGTTGATACTTGCCTGCCTGAACGTCGCCGCACAAACTCAATCCCGCGATGACGTAATAAAGGAGCTGGAAACAAAGCGCGCGGAACTCTCAGCCGTTGAGAAAAAAGTTCTGGCTGTTGCCGACTCAGACCGGGAGGAGTTTGCTGCATTTCTCAGTCAGCCTCAGACAGGCATTGTCCGGCTGTTGCCTCGCGAGCAGTACTCGGGAAACACCAAGAGAGGACTTGCGATCAGCGGTGGCGGCGCCGTTTACTCCTTCGTTGGTTCGACGTATGAATCCGAGAAGGGTTACGACATCCAGTTTTACAACGGAGATTTCTCAGTCGGTTTTGCAGGCGCTGATTACGGAATGCTTTTAAACCTGGGAGACACGCCGCTCGATCAAGTGGTTTCCGAACAAGCGGCTGTCCGTGCTCTGCTGAACTACAAGCCGGCCACGGCAGAACCCGATGCCCGAACCGCCCACAAAACGCTCTGGGAAGGTTTGGACCTGTCAGGCGCCGTCTTCAAGAACCGCCTGCCAGCCAAAGTCTCGAACACCTATCTGCTGCGATCCATTTTGTATAACGACTCTGACATCGCAGTGGCCTTTCGCGTCACGCGGAAAGACACGGATGGAAGTGTCATCATTCTTTACAAGGTGCTGAAAAAATTTCCAGTTCCGAAGCTGGAACGAATGCAAACTGCCGCTCAATAACTAAACGTTCGAATATCGATGGCCTATCAAGTAATCGCTCGCAAGTGGCGCCCGCAGACGTTTGACGAAGTAACGGGTCAGGAACCTATCACACGCACGCTGCGCAACGCCATCGAGCATCGCAGGCTCCATCATGCGTACCTCTTTTCCGGCGCGCGCGGCGTAGGTAAAACTACCAGCGCGCGTCTGCTCGCCAAGGCGCTCAACTGCCACAAGTCTCCCGAACCGACGCCGACTCCGTGTCGCTCCGACGATCCAACCGCATGTCCTTCGTGTCGTGAAATCACCGAGAGCCGCTCGATCGACGTGCAGGAGATCGACGCGGCCTCAAACACCGGCGTCGACAACGTGCGCGACGCGATCATCGCCAGCGTCGGCATCGCTCCCGCTCGCGACCGTTACAAAATCTTCATCATCGACGAAGTGCACATGCTTTCCGGCGCCGCCTTCAACGCGCTCCTGAAAACACTCGAAGAACCGCCACCCCGCGTCGTCTTCATCATGGCGACGACCGAAAAACACAAAGTTCCGGAGACGATCCTTTCGCGGTGTCAGCAGTTTGAGTTTCGCACAATCGCGACGGCGAAGATTCTGGAACGCCTGAAATTGATCGCGAAGGAAGAGAAGATTTCGATTCCCGAGGATGCGCTGCGCGAGATCGCGCGCACCGGCGAAGGCTCGATGCGCGATGCACAGTCGGCGTTGGACCAGGTGATCAGCTTCGCCGGCACGAAGATCAAGAAAGAGGACGTCGAAATGGCGCTGGGCGTCGCCGGCGCCGACATTCTCACGCGCATCATCGACAGTATCGCCAACAATCAACCGGCGGCGGCAATCACCGTCGTCGACGACATCGTCATGCGCGGTCACGACCTGCGCAACTTCTGTCGCGATCTGTTGGCCCACTTCCGCGACTTGCTGGTGACGAAGGTTTCCGGAAAGGAAGAGTTGCTCGAATCGGCGGTCTGTGACATCGCGGAACTGAAGCGTCAGGCCGCGCTGTTTTCCGAATCGGATCTAGTGCGTTTCTTTCATTCGCTGTCGGAGACAGAAACGAAGCTGCGCGCCGCCACACAGCCTCGTTATCAGTTGGAAGTCGGCATCGTAAAACTGATGGAGCTACGCGGCGTCGAGACGATCGGCGAGCTGCTGCAACGTCTAAATGCGCTCGAAGGAGGCAGCGGCAGTGGATCGCCGTCAACGCAATCGAGCGCCGGATCCGTGGCTTCTTCACAGAGTCCTTCGCGTCCAGCCGGTTCCTCGTTCGCCGCCGCTGCGGCTCCCGCAATGGAAACGCCACAACCACGCGAGTCTGCATCGCCAATCGATCGTGTGAAGGACCTTTTGGACAGCCGGCAACCGCGGTTAAGTGCGGCGCTCCACGACGCAAAACTGGTTACGCTTGAAAACGGTGAACTTTACGTTGAGTTCGCACCGACGGTATCACGCTACCTAACCGAACCACTTTCTGATCCCAAAAACTCTAAGTTCCTCGCCGATCTCTGCCGGGAGGTCACCGGGCAGGAAACGCGCATTAACATCCAGCTCAAAGATCCGCGCGCCGCTACCGAACCTCTCAGCAAACAAGACGAAGAGCGCATCGAAAAACAAAGTCTTTTCGCGGAGGCCGAAAGCGATCCAGCAGTGCAAGTACCACTGAAGACTCTTCGTGGACACATCACGAGTGTCGTGCGCGACCCCGAACACAGATAACAGCCCGAATCGAACTAATCCCTCGAGTCCTTCGTATTTGCTTGCACTTGCGGAGGTAGCTCGAAAATGCGCGATCCAGTTTTGGCAGGTGTTCTGAGTTTGATTGTTCCCGGCGTCGGTCAGTTATACAACGGCCGGATACTGGCAGGCATTCTGTGGTTGATCTTCACCCCGGGATTTTGGTTGGGCACGGGCGGAACACTCGGCTGGGTCTGCCACATCATCGCCGCCTACTGCGCTTACTCGTACGCCAAGGAACATCCTTACCGGTAACGTAATCGAAAAAAGGTTGTTCACAAAAGGCACAAACGAAGCCCACAAAAGGCACAAAAAAGGTTAAATCAAGAAAAGGTTCGACTCGGAAGAAGAGGTTGAAGTCGGAACAAGAAGTTAAGTCGGAACAAGAAGGTGCTGAGATCTGCAATCTTCCGGCTTGGGCCTTTTGTGGGCTTCGTTTGTGCTTTTGTGTTTAAGGTTTTAAGGCTTGTCAGGCCGTTTGTTTGGCGGCGTGGCCTTTGGAATATCGGTATCGTCTACCACTTGTTCCACCTTCTGCGATCCACCCCTCAGCACCGGCGCCAGTTTTGAAACGGGAATAGTCACGGTCGCTATCGGTTCGACTCGTCGCAGAATCGCACCGCCCCGTCCGGCGACCCAAACATTGCTGCCGCCGCGATAGGCAAGCGTAAACAACGACGTGCTGGTAATCGACGGTTGCATCTCAAACGTCTGCCCGCCGTTTTTGCTGTGAATGATACTTCCCTGGTCCCCGACAATGAGTACGTCGTTACGACCCACAGCCGCGACTCCAAAGAGGTTACCCGTGACCCCACTTTCCAGATCTTTCCACGTCGCGCCGCCGTCGTCAGTGCGCAGGACGAGTCCTTTCGCGCCGACGATGTAGCCGCGCTGTGCGTCGGCGAAGGTCAACGCATACAACCACTCTTTGATGTTTTGATCGACGCGCTTCCAGTTTACGCCGCCATCTACCGTCTTCAGGATCGTACCGCCGGATCCGACCGCGACGCCGTTCAGTGGATCGACGAACTTCACGTCTTCGAGCCAGCTCATCGTGTTGGTCTGTTGGAACTCCCAGGTCACGCCTTCGTCTTTCGTATGCCAAACCGCCCCGCGCGCACCGACCACCCAGCCTTCCGTCGGTGAAATAAACGCCACACCAAACAGATCTTCCTGCGCCGGATTCGGCACCTTCTCCCACGTCACGCCGTTGTTCACTGAGTGGAGGATCGTGCCTTTGTTGCCGACGACCCAGCCGGATTTTTCAGTTACGAAGCTGATGGCATTGAGAGTAGCCGTCGAGTCTGACGGACGGATGGTCCAGGTCTTGCCGCCGGAGTTTGTGAAGAGAATCCGGCCACGCTCGCCGACGGCCCAACCATGCGAGTTGTCGATAAAGAAAATGTTTGTGATGTCGTCGCGGCCGCCTTCAGTCAACCGCCGCCACGATAGTCCGCCGTCGTCGGTGCGCACGACGAGTCCGTCAGCGCCTGCCGCCCAACCGAGTGACTCATCGGAGAAGAAGACGGTCGACAAGCGTGGCCTGGTGCGGACGTTCACGGGCAGCCAGATGTTGCCGCCGTCGCCGGTCGTCAGAATCACACCGCTGTCACCTGCGGCCCAGCCGTGCAACTCGTCGGTAAAGAAGACGGAATAAAGATCGGTCGTGACGAGCGAATCTTTCGTGGTCCATGTTTCGCCGCCGTCCTCGGTATGGAGAATCGTGCCGCGGTAGCCGACGACGACAGCGTGTCTGGCGGTCGTGAAAGTCACGCCGGTAAGCGCGGTGTCGGTGAGCTTCTTGATCGGTTTCCAATCAGCGCCGCCGTTGTTTGTCAGCAACAGTGTTCCGCGCGAGCCAACGGCGATTCCGGTCTTTGCGTCGGCGAAAGCCACGGAAAAGAGGTGCGCGTTGGTATGACTCGTTTGCTGTTTCCACGTCTTGCCGCCGTCAAGGGTAGCAACGATTGACCCGAACGTTCCGACAGCCCAACCGTTCAACGGACTCTGCGGCGCGAAGGTGATCGCGAAAAGATGATCGCGCACGCCGGTATTGCGCAGCACCCATTTACTGCCGCCGTTCGACGTCGTCATAACGACGCCGCGTGCGCCGCTGATCACCACGCGCGAGCGGTCTTTTACGTACATCCCGTAGAGCGTCGTGTTAGCCGGACTCTCCTGTTCCTCCCATTCGAAGCCGCCGTTGTCGGTGCTGAGGACGACGCCGTTCGACCCGACGGCCCAACCGTGGCGTTTGTTTGCGGCAAATCTGATGGCGTTGATCGTGTTTCCCTGTGGCAGTGGGTTCTGCCATTGCCAGCCGCGCGACGGGTCTTGCGCTTCACCGAGCAATGGGCAAACAAGGAGGAGAACAATACTGAGAAGGGAATTTCGCAAGGCGAGCGAAATTATAGACATCAGTTTATATCTGTGTCATCCGCGGTCCCGACTTTGTCTTCTGCTTCTCGCAAAATTGTTGCGTCAACGTGTCCGGCGGCGGCGATGCCGCGGGCGGCTTTGTCGGCGGCTTCCTGCAAGAGGTGACCGACGTGGCCGCGCGTCCATTCCCAATGCACTTTGTGCGGACGTGCGGCGCGATCGAGTCGTTCCCACCACGGGAGGTTTGTTTTGCGGCGAAAGCGGCCGTTCATCGTTTCGACGACGTAGCGGGAGTCGGTAAAAATCTTGACCTGGCATGGTTGTGTCAACGATTCGAGGCCGACGGCGGCGGCGGCGATCTCCGCTTGCTGGTTCGTCGCGCGGCCTAAGTATTCGCCGACGGCGCGCCAGTGGCCTTTGTAACCTAACAGAGCGACAGCCGCCGCGCGTTGCGACTGCTGTCCGTTTCCGAGACTCGATCCGTCGCAGAAAATTGTTACTTGCTTGAGCGTGCTCACGTGTTAGAACGATCCGTGTTTTTTAAAGTGTCTCTCGTTTGGGTAGCCTACCATCTGTTTGTCGAATTGCGTAGAATCAACATCGAATGAGCGAAACAGCACGCATCCGCAATCAATTCGAACGCGCATTCAACGGCGAGGCGTGGCATGGTCCATCAGTGCTCGCACTGCTCGACGGCGTCACCGCCGAGCAAGCAGCAGCCCATCCGATTCCCGGCGCACACTCGATTTGGGAACTGACGCTGCACATCGCCGCCTGGGAAGACGCCTGCCAGCGAAGACTCGAGGGCGATCCGGCCCAACTAAGCGACGACGAAAACTTCCCTCCCATCACGGACAAAACCCCGTCAGCATGGGAGGCTGCAAAAGCAAAACTGAGCGACGTTCATAACCGTTTGTTGGAGACGATCGACGCAACCGACGACGCGCGCCTGGACCAACCTATCATCAACAGCACGGAAACAACTTTCTCCACGGCGTACGTGACTCTCCACGGCGGCGTCCAACACAGCTTGTATCACGCCGGACAGATCGCGATCTTGAAGAAGGCAATCGAAGGCGTGGCTTCTTAAAAGGCAATTTTCATGAGTGAACTATCGAGTAAAACATGCGTTCCCTGCCGTGGCGGCGTCCCGCCACTCAACGCCGAAGAGATCGGCAAACTTGCGCCGCAGTTGCGAGAGTGGGAGATCATCAATCAACACCACCTGCAGAAGACGTACCGCTTTTCAAACTTTCGCGAAGCACTCGATTTCGTGAGCCGCGTCGGTAACCTCGCGGAAGAGCAGGGCCATCATCCGGACATCTGTTTTGGCTGGGGTATCGCGGAGATCAAGATCTGGACGCACAAGATCAATGGGTTGACCGAAAGCGATTTCATTCTCGCGGCAAAGATCGACGAGCTCTAGCTGCGGTAAAGCTGTTCGATCTGATGGACCATCCCCTGTAGACTGAATTCCTGATTCACGACCTCCCACGCTCTCGCGCCCATCCGTGTTCTTCGTTGATCGTCGGATAGTAAATCCATGACTGAGGTGGCGATGGCTGCCACATCACCGATGGGAACTAACAAGCCGGTCTCCTGATTAACAACAACTTCCTGCGCGCCTTCGGTCGCGGTTGCGACGACGGGCTTACTCGCGGCCATCGCCTCTGCGATCGCCAACCCGAACGATTCAGTCTCAGACGCAGATACAAACACGTCGATCACAAGCAGCAGTTTTTCCACGTCCTCCACCCAGCCAAGAAAATGAAACCGGTCCTGCAAACCGCTTTCGCTAACGAGCTGTTCCAGGTGCTTGTGAACTTCGCGCGACAGCGAAGCATCAAGCCCGGCGAGTACGAAATGCGCCTCCGGAAACTGGGACGCAACCAACGACGCCGCGCGAATGAAGTCGTCGTGACGCTTCAACGTCCGCAACTCGCCGATACTGCCAACCAGCGGAACGCCCGCGGGCAACCCCAAACTCTTCAGGAACTCAGCTCGATCGAAATCAACATAAAAGCGATCGACGTCAACGCCATTCGTCACCACCACTAACTGACCATCGCTCACGATTCGTTGCGCACGAAGCTCTCGCGCCACCGCATTCGACACCGCAATCACGCGATGCGCCCGCGCCAGTGTGTGACGATGCAGACGGCTGAGTTGAAACAGCACGTGCCGCGTCACGATGAACTTGGTTTGCCGGTTACGACGCGCCGCGTAAGCAGCGAGCGAATAATCGCGCGCCAGGTGCGCATGCACGACTTCGATCCCGTTTCGGGCGACGAACCGCGCCAACTCGTGCGCGCTCGGCACGTCGAGCGAGTTGCGCAGCGGCAGCGTCTTAATCTTTTCGCGATCGATTTCCAGGTGACCGATTAACGGCGACTTCGGTCGCACAACAGCGTAGAGATCGTGACCGCGCCAGACGAGCGATTTCGTGAGATCGGCGACGTAACGCTCACCGCCGCCGAATGATGCTGCCGAACTGATCTGGAGAATCTTCAAGTTGATTTGCGTACGAAAGCGAAACAGCGGCAGTGCTTAGTGTTTTGATTTACTTACGAGATTGCTCGGCACAACGGTTGCCACCTCTGGTTATTGAATCGAAGACTGCTTGTTGGGGAGGATTGTATGGCAACAAAGGCAAAATTGGTGACAGGACTTTTTAAAAGCAAAGTGTCAGCCGAAGCGGCGGTCGACGCCATTATGAAGCGCGGCTTCACGCGCGACGATATCAGCGTGCTCATGTCTGACGCGACTCGGAGCAAGGAGTTTGCACTGCAAACACGCACGCACGCGGCAGACGGATTGGGAATCGGCGCCGCAACCGGCGGTGCGGTGGGCGCGGTGATCGCGGCGATTGCGGCAGTCGGAACGACGCTGTTCCTGCCGGGTATCAACCTGGTTATCGCTGGTCCAATCGCAGCGGCGCTTGCGGGTGCCGGCGCCGGTGGCGCGACTGGCGGATTGATCGGCGCGCTGATTGGCGCGGGTATTCCGGAATATCGCGCGAAAGTTTACGAAGCCGGCATCCGCGGCGGCGGCATTTTGATTGGTGTCGAAGCTCGCACGGATGAAGAGGTGGATCGGCTGGAAGAGTTGCTTGATGAGTTGGGCGCGGATAACGTCCGCACTGAATAGCGGAATTGAAAACGCGGATGACACGGACCTCGCGATCCGTATCATCCGTGTTCTCGTTTAGTGACCGATGGCATCGCCAACATCTTCAATGGCTTCGCCGACTTTGCGACGCGCCTTGCCGAAACCTTCGTTCACTTTACCAGCAGCATTATCAGCGTTGCCCTCGGCCTCGAGTTCCTCGTCGCCAGTTGCGCGGCCAATCGTTTCTTTCACTTTACCTTTAGCCTGATCGAATTTGCCTTCGACTTCATCTCTGTTCGGTAAACCCATATGTAAACCTCCCGTACTGTTCGTTAACGTACACGGTTACGGGAGCAATCACTGTTCCAAACACAGGTTTGAAACAACTACTGGGACGAGTTTCCGTTGTGATTGTTGTTGTGCCGCGTGAGCTCGCGCACACTGCCGATGAGCTTGTCGATGTCGAGCGGTTTAGTGAAATGTCTGACGAAGCCCTCGCGGTGCGCGCGATCGATATCAGACATGCGACCGAATCCGGTTAACGCAAGCGCCGGAACATCCGCCATCTGCGGCAACCGGCGTAACTGCTGAAGCAGTTCATACCCATCCATCTCGGGCATTGAGATATCCGAGATCACGAGATCAAACTCCGACTCGCCCGCAATCGCGAGCGCTTCCGTGCCGCCGCGCGCCGTATGAACTTCAGCGCCATCCATCTCGAGCAACTTGCTCAACATGTCGGTAGTTTCGCTCGAATCGTCGACCACGAGAATGCAAGTTCCCTCGAGTGCTCCGGTCGCGACCTTCGTCGTGGTCACACTGTGTGACGCTTCGATTTCTCGCAGCGGCAACCAAACGCTGAATCGCGCACCACGGCCGACGCCGTCGGATTCAGCGCGCACAATGCCGCCGTGCAACTCAACCAACTGCTTCACAAGTGCCAGACCGATTCCGAGTCCGCCTTGTCGTCGTGAGCTACTCGCGTCTCCTTGCCGGAAAATCTCAAACACATGCGGCAGAAACTCCGGCGCGATTCCCTGGCCGGTGTCTTCGACGATGAACTGCGCGCCCGTGCCTTCAGCTGCGAGCGTGATCGTGATCTCACCGCCGGACGCAGTGAACTTCACGGCGTTATTCAAGAGGTTCCAGGCGACCTGACCGAGCCGCACCGGATCGCCGTCCACCATAAACGGATCGTGGTTAGCGTTCAGCTTAAGCGTGATGTTCTTGGTTTCCGCTTCCGTCTTCACGGTTTCGAGCGCGTCGGTGAGGATCGTCAGGAGCGACACCGGATGATTATTGATCGCTAGCTTACCCATTTGTAAGCGCGACAGGTCGAGCAGATCGGAAACGAGCTGCGATTGGGCCAGCGCGTTGCGGCGAATCACTTCCGCGGCTCGATTCACAAAACTTATGTTCGCGACGTCTTCACTGCGACGAAGAATCTCGGAATAACCGATGACGACGTTCAACGGATTGCGCAGCTCGTGCGACAGCGTCGCCAGAAACTCGTCTTTCAAACGATTCGCCGCTTCCGCTTCTTCGCGCGCGAGACGCTCGCGTTCGAGCAGTCGCGCTTTCTCTTGTTGCGCCCGTAGCTCTTCGGTGATGTCGCGCGCGATCTTCGACGCGCCGACAATCTGGCCGCTCTCGTCGCGAATCGGCGAAATCGTTAGCGAAATGTCGATCAACGTGCCGTCTTTTCGTAAACGAACGGTCTCGTAATGATCGACTGAACGGCCCGCACGGATGCGCGTGAGAATCTGCTCTTCTTCGTCGTACAGCTCGGGCGGCATGAGCACGGTGACAGGCTTGCCGATTATCTCGTCGGCCTTGTAGCCAAAAACACGCTCGGCGCCCCGGTTCCAACTGCTGATGATGCCGTTGAGATCTTTGCTGACGATTGCGTCGTCAGAAGATTCGACGATCGATGCGAGCAAACGACTCGTTCTTTCGGCGCGTTTGCGTTCGGTGATCTCTCGGAGATAAACCGTCAGTCCCGACTTCGACGGATATGCGTGCGCTTCAAACCAGGCGCCGGGAACGATACGCGACGGCACTTCGAAATGTGCCGGTTCCATCGTTGCCATGGCTTGATGGAAACGTTTGTACAGCATGCCGTCGACTGACTGCGGAAAGACGTCCCAGAAAACTCGTCCGATCAACTCTTCGCGCGGCAAACCCAGGCGGGCTTCTGTTTGCCCATTGACGTTCGTGAAGCGCCAGTCGCGGTCCAACTGGTAAAACAGGTCGGTGATGCTTTCGAGGATCCGGTTCGTCCGGGCGTTTGAAGCTCGCAACGCTTCGAGTGTTTCGTCGCGTTCGCGATTGGCTTCCGCCAGTTCCATCTCGTAGAGCCGCGCGTTGCGCAACGCGATCGCCGCCTGGTCGGCAAGCGCGGAAAGTTGCCACTCTTCCTCTTCCGTCAGCGCTCCTTCGCGCGCGATGACGAGCAGACCATTCAAAGCTTGGTTCGCGATGATCGGGACGGAAGTTATCGGCCCCTCTGTCGTCGGTGCGATCAGAGTTTGGAGACTGCTGATGAGATCTTCTTCGATATCGCCAACGAAAGACTTGGCGAGATGCTTGTCGATTCCCAGCGACGCCCGAATGCGCATGTGCTGTTCGGAGTCGGAAAGCAGCAGCATGCAGGCGTTCGCGTCCACCAGTTGCGCGGCGTTCTCGACGATGAGATCCAAGACCCGGTCGAAATCCAGCGACGTTGTAATGGCACGGTTGATCTCCGCTAACCGCCGGTACGGGTCTTTTTTACGCTGCCTCGGCTCGATCATCTCGGCTATCATTTCGACTTCCCGACAACTGCCCCCTTATCGTTTATCTCCAAAAAGTGCTGCCGGTTATCGTGCGTGCTACCGCGCGTCTTGATGATTCGGATCGTCCGTTTCATCTCTTCGCCGCGCGTGAAACCGAGCAGGACCAGGTTATCGCTCATGTTGGAGATTTCCTGGTCGCTGATATGGCCGACTTCAAATAGCTCCCGCAGTTCGGTAGTCATCAGGCACGTAACGTTTTCGACCGCAAACCACTGCGTCAGTGCATAAATAAAGTCCGCAAAGCGTTGCCGGTCCATACTACAGCGCTCCAGGTCGCCAAGGGCGTCGATCACGACTCGTTTGGCTTGCCCGGCGCGAACTCGTTGAAATACTTCGGCCGCAACGCTGTCCAGTTGCATTTCCACGGGCGACCGGTACATCAGCTCGAAGTTACCGCCTTCGAGCAATTCCGTGGCGCTCCAGCCGAGGTTCAGCATAATGCGTGCCATTTGCGAGGGGTTTTCCTGAAACCCGACATAAAGCCCCGGCTCCCCACGAAGCGCTCCTTCCCTGATGAAGCTCAACGCCATGATCGTCTTTCCCGACCCGCTTGGTCCGGCGACCATCGTCGTACTGCCGCGCCAGAAGCCTTGATCGATCATTTCGTCGAGACCTCCGATGCCTGAGTTAACACGTTCGACTTTTGGTTCATAAGTCGGAGCAGCAGTCGGACTCAGCAGCCGCGGATACATACGGATTCCCTGATCGTTAATCGAAAAGGCGTGCATGCCGGGGGTTGAATTCGAACCGCGCAGTTTTTCGACGCGCAGGAAGCGCTGTTCGCGCACGTTCGTTGAGTACTTCATCATGTTCAGAACGACGTCGGCGATGGCGAACTCGGGCAGATCGGTGGTCATCGCGTCCGAGTACTCTCCGATCAGAAACGTCGTACATTGATAGGCAGTCAGCACTGTGGCCAGATCGTAAATGACCGTACGGCGTTCGAGCGTCGACTGGATCAGCTCGTTCAAGCTCTTGAAAGAGTCGATGAACAGAAACGCCGGCTTGTATTTCATGATCAAGTCGGCCACGACCTCGGCGAGCTTTTCAATCCCTGTCTCGCGCACCATCATTCCGAGGTCTTCATAAATGACAGACTTGCCGACTTTCTCGGGATCGAAAAAGCTGTAACGCTGGCCGTGGAAGATAAATTTCTCGAGTGGTTCCGAAAGAGTAGTTAGATACAGCGCGGGTCTTGCTTCGGTCGCGTTAGAGAACGCAAGCCCTTCGGCCAAGATCGTCTTTCCGGTTCCTGGGGCGCCCATGAGCACGGTGATCGTGTTGGCGGGAATGCCGCCGTTAAGAATCTCGTCGAGGCCCACACAGCCGGTCGGGATTCGATCAATCATTTACGAGTCTCCTCAACGTCCGGGTTTGGCAAAGCTTTCGGATTGGGCAAGGCGATCAATCT
>DATANW010000311.1:0-16014 GCA_036266055.1 Pyrinomonadaceae bacterium
GTCTACACGAAAGACACGCCGTACCAGCGGATCGTCATCACACGCGGGCGCGCCGGGTTTCAGTTGTTTTTGAACGGCAACTTGCAGTTCAGCTCGACGGACGAATATCGCTATCACGAGGCGCTGGTCCATCCGGCAATGTTGCTGGCGAATGAGCCGAAGCGGGTGTTGGTGCTGGGTGGCGGAGATGGTTTGGCGTTGCGCGAGGTGTTGAAGTATCGGTCGGTCGAGCACGTGACGCTGGTGGATCTCGATCCCGATATGACGAACTTGTCTTCGCGTTTTCCGTTGCTGGCGCAGTTGAACCAGCACTCGTTTCAAGATCCGCGCGTGCAGGTTGTGAATGAGGATGCGTTCATTTGGGTCGATGAGAATAAGGACGCGCCGTACGACGCTGCGATTGTAGATTTTCCCGATCCGAATTCGTTCGCACTCGGCAAGCTGTACACGACACGGTTCTACCGGATGCTGCGAGCAAAACTGAAGCCTGACGCGGCCGTGAGTGTGCAGTCGACGTCGCCGATGTTCGCGCGCAACTCGTACTGGTGCATCATCCGCACGCTCGAGGCCGCGGGTTTTGTCGTGCGGCCGTACTACACGGCCGTGCCGAGTTTTGGGTTGTGGGGATTTGCGTTGGCGCGGACGTCGCCTTTCGACATACCGCGGGAAGAGCCAATGGCGAGTTTGAAGTTTCTTAACCCTCAGACGATGACGGCGATGTTTACGCTGTCGAGTGATATCGGGCCGGTGCCGGTCGAGATCAATCGACTCGATAACCAGGCACTCGTTAGATATTACGAAGGCGAGTGGCGACGCTTTGAGTAAACCCGGATTTCAAAGATGACGGTCTTCAATCGGCGTGAAATTCTGGCGGCGTTTCTTGGCGCGCCGGTGGCGCTGGCGGCGTGTCGTCGCAATGCGGCGCCGCGCTTTCCGGAAGGCGAGATCGTTGGGACGTCGGATGTGTTTGGTCATCGACTGCGTGACGGGCTTCGCGTCGAAGTACCGGCTGATGCGTGGACCAACGTTCCGGTCGTGATCGTCGGCGGCGGCGTCGCTGGATTGACCGCGGCGTGGCGGTTACAAACCTCCGGGTTCAATGATTTCGTGCTCGTCGAATTAGAAAACGCACCCGGCGGCACGTCGCGATCCGGATCGAATCGCGGCATCTCGTTTCCGTGGGGCGCGCACTACATCCCCACGCCGATGAAAGAGAACACCGGACTCGTTTCGCTGCTCGACGAGATGGGCGTGCTCGAAGGCAGGGATGCGGAAGGCGCGCCTGTAGTCCGCGAACAGTTTCTTTGCCGCGATCCGGAGGAGAGAGTCTTCTACAAAGGCCGTTGGTATGAGGGGCTGTATCTGCATGCAGGTGCGTCGGAGGACGACAAACAACAGTTTGACAAGTTCAATGCGGAATTGGCGAAGTGGATCGCGTGGCGCGACGCGAAGGGCCGGCGCGCTTTTACGTTGCCCGTGTCGGCGTGTTCAGACGACGCGGAGGTCACCGCACTCGATCAGATTTCGATTTACGATTGGCTGTATCACCGAGGCCTGTTCAGTCCGCGCCTGCATTGGTGGGTCGAGTACGCGTGTCGCGACGACTACGGGATGGAGATGTCGCAGACCAGTGCGTGGGCGGGGTTGTTTTATTTCTGCTCGCGCGTGGCGAAGCCCGGTGTCGAGTCGCAGTCGCTGATCACGTGGCCCGAAGGCAACGGCCGTTTGGTGAATCATCTGTTTGAGAAAACGAAGTCGCACGTGCAGTTGGACCGTGCGGCGGTCGAGGTGGTGCCGGTTGAAGAGAACGGGCGCGCGCGTGTCGACGTGATCACGCTCGATCGTGAAGGACGCAATCCGCGGGGGTTCCGCGCCGGGCGGGTGATCTTCGCAGCGCCGCAATTTATGGCGCGTTACGTTGTCAGACCTTACAGAGAAAACCCACCGCCGCACATTCACGAGTTTCAGTTTGGATCGTGGCTGGTGGCGAACCTTACGTTGCGCGATCGTCCGAAGCATTCGCCGCGGGATTTTCCGCTCGCCTGGGACAACGTGCTTTACGAAAGTCCATCGCTGGGCTATGTGGTGGCGACGCATCAACCCGGCCGCGATTATGGACCAACCGTGTTCACCTATTACTACCCGCTGGTTGACGCCGATCCGCGGCGGGCGCGCACGCGTCTGCTCGAAGCGGGCTGGAAGGAGTGGACCGACGTCGTGCTAACCGATCTCGAACGCGCGCATCCGGACATACGCGAGTTAACGGAACGCGTTGACGTGATGCGTTGGGGTCACGCGATGATCCGGCCGCGCACGGGGTTCATGTGGGGACAGGCGCGTCGCGAAGGGGTGAAGCCATTTCGATCGATTCATTTCGCACACTCGGAACTGAGTGGCATGGCGCTGTTTGAAGAAGCGTTTGATGTCGGGTTGCGGGTGGCGGATGAAGTTAAAGCTAACGTGATTCAACAGCGGCGTGCGTGATCTTGCCGTCGACCATGCGCCAGATATTTCGCGGATTCGTATCCTGGAGTTCGGCGGGCAGGGCGCTGTTCGGAAAGTCCTGGAAACAGACTTGTCGAGTGAAGCGAAAGATCGCGCGCGTGCCGACGGAGGTTGAGCGGCCGTCGGACGTCGCCGGGTATGGTCCACCGTGCACCATCGCATGACCGACTTCAACGCCTGTCGGAAAGCTGTTGAAAACCAGACGTCCGGCTTTTGTTTCGAGCACGCGAATCAAATCCTGATTGTTATTTAGATCGTCTTGGCTGCCGTGAATGGTTGCAGTGAGTTGTCCTTCGAGCGAACTCACCAAATCTACGAGTTGATCCGTGTAAATGACAACGAGAGTGGACGGGCCGAATAGTTCTTCCGCGAGTTCCGGATGAGCCAGAAAATCCGCAGCTGTCGTTTTGAAGAGGGCACTTTCACAGATCGTTTGCACAGCCGTGTGGTTCATTCGCTCAGAGACACCGTTTCGATAGTTCGTACTGATCGCCGGCGTAAGCATTGTCTGTTCAGCAGTGCCGGCCATTAACTCGCCGAGCTGTTTCACAAACGCCGTCGAAGCTTCGTTATCTGCCAGAAACACCAAGCCGGGGTTCGTGCAGAACTGTCCCGCGCCGAGCGTCACCGATCCGTGAAGCCCCGCGGCAATCTGCTCCGATCGCTCCCGCAATGCGCCCGGCAGAATCACGACCGGATTGACGCTGCTCATCTCGGCGTAGAACGGAATCGGTTCCGGTCGCGACGAGGCGACATCGAATAACGCTCGACCACCCGAGCGCGACCCGGTGAAGCCGCCGGCCTTGATCAATGGATGCTTCACTAACGCCGTTCCGACTTCGTTTCCAGAGCCGTAGAGCAGCGAAAACGTTCCCTCCGGAAGTTCACAAGTTCGGACCGCATCGGACACTGCAAGACCAACCAATTCCGACGTGCCGGGATGCGCGTGGTGCGCTTTGACGATCACCGGACACCCTGCCGCCAGCGCAGAAGCTGTGTCGCCGCCGGCAACCGAAAACGCGAGCGGAAAATTGCTGGCGCCAAAGACTACGACTGGCCCAAGCGGACGCAACATCGATCTGACGTCAGGCTTCGGCAACGGCTTGCGATCGCGATCGCCGTGATCGATACGCGCGTCGACCCACGAACCTTCTTCAACAAGCTCTGCAAGCAGACGTAACTGATTACACGTGCGCGCTGTTTCGCTGCGCAGGCGCGGCTCGGGCAGACCAGTTTCTGCATTCGCGCGAGTTATCAAGTTATCGCCGAGCGCTTCGATGTTCTCCGCGATCTGTCGCAGAAAACGTGCTCGCTGAGCGCCTGTCGTTTGCGAGTAAGCGGCGAACGCCTCGTGCGCGAGCCGCGCCGCCTGGTCTACTTCAGCGCTACTCGCAGCGTGGTAAGCCGGCGGCAGATCCTCGCCCGTCGCCGGATTGAACCCGTGCAATGTTCCGCCGTTCTCCGCGCCGCGATGAAAACCGATGATCGATGTACCTGAAAGTTGCGCCATTAGATCTTTGGTCTGTTGTTTAATGATTGGTGAATCACGTGCTTCGCTTCCTGAAGCTCCGCGCCGATGAGTTCCAACCGCGGTGGACGCACGCGCGCGTTGCCGATCCCAACTTCCTGCTGGACCAGCTTGATGAGTTGCACAAACTTCGGCACCGTGTCCATGCGCAACAACGGCAGAAACCACTCGTACAAACGCATTGCCTTCTCGCGCTCACCGTTCATCGCATAGTCGAACAAATCGACCGACTCTTTCGGCAGCGCATTCACCAAACCTGCTATCCACCCGACCGCACCGACCGCGATCGCTTCGACGATCGCATCGTCCACGCCCACGCAGATCGCCAACCGGTCGCCGGTAAGCTCGCGTATCCACGTCACCCGACGTACGTCGGTGCTCGACTCTTTCACTGCTGCGAAGTTTTCGTGCTCCGCCGCCAGCTCGCGAATCTGTTCCGGCAGGAAGTCGGTGCCGTACGCGACGGGGTTGTTGTAGAGCATGCACGAAAGGTCTGTCGCGCGAAAGACAGCTTCAACATGCGCCTTCATCTCGCGCCAATCGCCTTGATAAACGTAAGGCGGCAACACCATCAAGCCGCTGCAACCGATATCCGCGGCCCGTTTCGACAACTCCATCGCTTCAGCAGTGCTCAACGATGCGATCGCAGCTACAACCGGCACTCGATCGCCAACCGCCTTTACGACCGTCGACCACAGCGCCAGCTTCTCGTCGACCGTCAGCGTAGCGCTTTCGCCAAGCGAACCCGGCGTGACGATTCCGGTGCAACCATTATCGATGAGCCAGTTGCAATGCTTCGCCACAAACGCGTGATCGATCTGCAGTTGTTCATCGAAGGGTGTAGTGGTGGCGGGCATCACGCCGCGCCAGTTCATGCTTTTCATAAGTCGTTATGGTTTGTGTCTTGTGTGACCAACAGGCTCTCGACTCGCACCGGCAAAACCGGCGGCCGCACTGACTCCGATTTCCAGCCAAACAGAAACTCCACGGCGGCGCCGCAAATTCTTCCCTGGCACGGCCCCATGCCGCAGCGCGTTTGCAACTTCGCCGCACGCCACGAATCATGCGCGCGCAGGCGATCGAATACAACGTCCTCGCAACGACAGACAATCGTCTCTGGTGCGGCGAGAGTTTTCAACTCCTCTCGCAAAGCGAATGTGTCGTTAAGCAGATCGGCGAAACGTCGTTGCTTGGCGCGCTCGCGAAACAAACGCCGCGCTTCTTCGCGATGGCCGGCGGCTGCGAGTCCCGCGATCTCACCTTCGACGAGCGACAATTCCAGTCCGCCGATGCCGGTCGCTTCTCCCGCAGCGTAGACCTGCTTGACTGACGTCTCCTGAAACTCATCCACACCTACCGCGCCATCCGCAATTTCACAACCCAATAACTCAGCCAACTCGAGGTTCGGGACGAGATGAAACCCGGACGCGAGATAGTCGCACGATACACTCCAACGCTTTCCGGCGCGTTGCAACGTCACACGCTCGAGTTTTTCTTTGCCGTACGCCTCAACCACCCAACAGTCCGTCAGGTAACGAACACCTTTCAACTCTCGTCGCAACGCAAACACCTGCGAAGTCTTGCCGCCGTGTCCGACTAGACCAACGCCGAACCTGGCAAGTCGCATCGACGTAGCCTGCTCAGCAATCAGCAGTACCTCCGCTCCGTGCGAACGCAAGTAACCCGCGACGGCCAGCAGCAATGGTCCAGACCCTGCTATGACGATCTTCTTTCCGTCAATCGGTACGCCGTTCTTGACGAGCGCCTGCAATCCTCCCGCGCCCATCACGTTGGGCAAGGTCCAACCGGGGAATGGTAGAAACCGTTCACGCGCGCCGGTCGCCAACACCAGACTTTCAAACATCAGCTCGCAAACACCGTCGCCGGAAGTCTCCGCCAGCAATGCGCGAGGTTGGCTTTGCTGAAACACGCGCGCGCCGGCGACC
The DNA here is from genome assembly GCA_036266055.1 of Pyrinomonadaceae bacterium. Lineage (GTDB taxonomy): Bacteria > Acidobacteriota > Blastocatellia > Pyrinomonadales > Pyrinomonadaceae > PSRF01. The sequence continues at coordinate 5,980 of DATANW010000311.1, forward strand.
AACTGAAGATCGACGCTGCGAATACGTTCAAGCCAAACCTGCGCCTCACGCGATCGTGGCTCTCGCTGTTCTCCGCGCCAGATCTGTCCGCCCGCCGTCGGATTGTCGTCAACAACCACGACCCGCCGTCCGGCTCGCGCTGCTCGATACGCCGCCGCAAGCCCCGCCAGACCAGCACCGACAACCAACACGTCGCATTCGCGTCGCGGCCTGCCCATCAATCTCTCACCATCCGGCCTTCATTGGTCCAACGCGAGGCTTATCCATCGGTGCGCACATCCATGCCGTCACGGCAAACCGTCTGACAACTCCGGCAATGCGCTTCGCCGTCGATCGTCACGCGGCACTCAAAACAGATCCCCATCCCACATAACGGCCCACGCGGCTCACCAGTCACCGAACGTCGAAACAACGTCTGGCCTGCCGTCAAAACAGCCGCTGACACCATGCTTCCCGCCGGCATCGTCACCTGAACGCCATTAACCATCAGACCAACGATCTCAGGCTCCCTCTCAGGCATGCGCCAACTCCCGCGACATTCGCGACGGCAAATAAGGCTCGACCGGTATGGCCGGCCCGCGACCGACGATCTGGTCAACCAGCAACTTCGCCGTCCCCAACGACGTCGTGATCCCGAGACCCTCATGCCCCGTCGCCAGGTACAAACGCGAATGCAAAACATCCGGTCCAATAAGCGGCAGCTTGTCCGGCGTCGCCGCGCGAAACCCGGTCCACGCACGCAACGACGATAGCGAACTCAACCCCGGCAAAAACTCAATCGCCCGCGACAACATGCGGCTCAGAATCCCCGCTTCAACCTTCGCATCGTCAACCTCAAACTGTCGTGACGAACCAATCAATAACTGCCCCGTCCTTCTCGGTTGAATGTTGAACGCCACAGACTCCGCCGTCATCGTGTGGGCACTCTTCAGATACCCGAGCTCCACGAGTTGATGATGTAAAAACTGCGGATAACGATCCGTAATGACCAGATGCCCCTTGCGTTTCTTCACCTCGAGTCCAGCGGTCAACGTCGGCGACCAGCTACCGGCGGCGTTAACAATCACTCCCGCTGAGATCACCGACCCGTCACGCAAGCGAACGCCGTCGGCCGTGATCTCCTGCACCGCCTGCCCAAGAAACAAGCGCCCACCGCGAGACAACGTTCGATCGACAAAAAACTGCGCCGCACACGGCGGATAGATCACACTGTCACCGGCAACGCGAAGCCCGCCGACCAACCCTTTGCGCAACTGCGGCTCGGCTTCGGCCAACGCGTACGCATCCAAAACCTCAACTTCGACGCCGCGCGATGAATAAAACTCCTGCTTCCGCAAAACCTCGCGCATCTCTTCGTCGTCGGCCGCCACCCAGATCGTCCCACACGCGTCGTACTCCACCTCGCGCGGCAACTCGTCTTTCATTTCCCGCCACAGCAGTTGCGAATATCGCGTCAACACAAACTGCGCGTCAGAATCATCCATCACCGTCAGATGGCCCATGCCCGCCGCCGTTGCGCCACCGCCAATCATCTTCGCCTCGACGATCGCGACCCGCAGACCTGCCGCCGCGCATTCCGCCGCGCACGCAGAACCGACGATGCCGCCGCCGATAATCACCACATCGTAAACAGGAGAACTCATCAGCGAATGCCCATGCAGAATGGGTCACGCAAATCGAGGATCAACTCAGACTCTGCGGTGATGAACGCGGAGCCTTTGATGTGCGGGTGGATTGCGTTGTCTACGATCGAGACACGTCCTTCAAACACGCTGCCGACGATACTTTCCTGCCGCCACACTTGCGCTTCCGAAAGTTTTCCATCAGCAAAGAGACACGCCAGCTTCGCGCTCGTACCAGTGCCGCAAGGTGAACGGTCGTAGGCACTGCCCGGGCACAGTACGAAATTCTTGCTATCTGCGATTTCCGAAGGTCCGAATAATTCGATGTGATCGATCTCGTGTCCGTCTGCGCCGGTGATACCGGCACTCGCCAGGGACTCACGAACAGCCGCGCTGAAATCGGTCAAGTCTTTGAGGTTGTTGAGTGAAAGTTCCAGGCCATGACCTTTCACGAGGAAGAACCAGTTACCACCCCAGGCAACGTCACCGATTACCGGTCCAAGGCCGATCACATGAACTGCCACATCCGCAGCCAGTCGATAACTCGGAACGTTCGCTACTTCAACGGTTCCATCGGCTTCGAGCGTTGCCGTGACCACTCCGACCGGCGTTTCGATGCGGTGCCTTCCCGGTCCGATCCGGCCGAGATAAGCGAGTGTTGCCACGACGCCGATCGTTCCATGCCCGCACATGCCGAGATAGGCCACGTTGTTGAAATAAATCACGCCCGTGACGCATGTATTATCGAGCGGTTCGCACAACAGCGCGCCGACGATCGCGTCCGACCCGCGTGGCTCGTTGACGATGGCGGAGCGGAAGTCGTCGTGTTCGGTCCGGAATCGTTCGAGCCTGATGGCGAGCGTGTCGCTGCCAAGATCGGGACCACCGCTGATGACCACACGCGTCGGCTCACCGCCGGTGTGCGAGTCGATCACTTTTACGCGTCTTGTGTTGGAGTCAGGCATTCAGGTCGTCTCGATCAAAACCGGATTGTATCTCGTATTGCCACAACGACAGAAACATGTATATAACTGAACCGACCCAGAGCTCCGGCGGAAACACTCTGCAAACTCTGTATTCCTCGAAAGGCCCTTAAATGCGCAAGTTGCTCCTCGTAATCATCTGCCTCGTCTGCGGCAGCACGATCTCACTTAATGCCCAGACCACTCGTTTGGAAGAACGCGAGGCGGAATGGAACAGCTACGCGCTTCCGCAAACGAATTTCGAGCGTCAGGTAATCGCTGAGTATCGCGTTATATTCCGCGTTCCCGCCGATTGGAAACGGACGGGAGACGCGCTCGACTTCACTGGACCACATGGAGCTCAACTGAGTGTCTCGTCGAGCCGTGTTCCGGACGGCTACCCGTTGATGGAGTTCGTCGCCGGCACCTTGAAAGCGACAGCGGATCAGCTTGGGTCTGCCGACGCGCTTTTCACACGCCGGACTCAATTCCAGGACCTGGAAGCGCGCGAGATCCTGCTGGATATGCCGGACAGCGAAGGAAAGATGTTTCGCAGCGTCAACTGGCTCACGATCTCTGGTCCGTTAGCGCTGAGAATCGGCCTGTACGCGCCGCTCGAACACGCAAAAGAACTCGAGCCCTTCTTCAAAAGCATCGTGCAATCGCTGATGTTCGTCGACAAAAACTTCGGCCAATTTGAAAACGGGCGATTGGCAGCTGGCCTGCCTCCATCCGCGGGTCCGATCCACGAAATCGCGAGCATCGTAGCTAGTCTGAACCAACTGAACTCGGATCGTGAAGCCGCAATCAATCGTCTGACGCCGCTGTTTGTTTCACAAGCCGAAAGGGCGGTCGATCTACTGGTCGACCGGCGCGTCGCCGTGCGATCGGTGGCTGCGGAAGCGTTCGTGCGCAGCAAGAGCGCGTCGCTAAAAACTTTTCTCTGGTACTTACTCAACGATTCGGATCCATTCGTCGCCGAAGTCGCGGCGCGACATCTCGGCCATGAGAACGACGTCGTTTCGGAACTGCTGAACAAATCGTGGACCGAGACAGCCAACCAGACGGCCGCACGGGTCTGGCCGTTCATGACGAAAGAGGACCGCGCTAGTTATATCCAAAGTCTTTTCGCTCAGACGCTGCCCGATCGGAAGGTTCAAACCGGCGCCCTGACCTTGCTGCGCGCGGTCCCGGCCGAGGACGTCAAACTACCATGGGCCCGCATCCTGGCGGCCAAGGACGATACGATGACCACTGTCGCGCTGCGCGTCGCGAACGATCGCGGTGAAGCGCTTCCGGCTGACGTGTTGCTGAAACTGGCTGCTTCATCCGACCAAAAGATCAAGAGACTGGCCGTTGAAAACCTGGGACAATCCGCGGACCTGTCGAACATTCCTCGACTCGAGGCAATGATTTCAAAAGCCCCAGCCACCGCCGCTCCCGCAAAAGACAAGAAAGATAAGGAAGCAACAGACCGAAAGGCACTCGACTACGAGATCAAACTCACAGTCAAGAAGATCCGTTTCCGCAGCGACCTGGCTCAGGTAAAGGGTCCCGAAGCATGGCGCGAGGTCATCAGCAAAGCCTCATTAGATCCCACGCTCGCCGATTTCGCATGGCGCTACGACTGCGAACTCACCGCCGCGGGCTGCGCACCGGCGACGGCGACACGCAATCTGCCGCCCGACTTCAAGATCAAATCTTTCGCCGAGAACATTCTGCCGCAGAAGGTCACGCACTATACCGCGATCCCGAACCCGGCCCAGGCGGTGCAACGGTTCTACGAAACCCTACACGGCCTGCAACTCGATTCGCCCCGCGCACAGGCAAACCTGATTTTGATCATGGGTTCAATGCGTGAAAGGCTGGGCCAGCAGTTGGGTGCTCCACCCGATGCCACCGCCTTGATCGACTACACGGGTATCAAGTCTGATTCGCCGATAGTGCTGGCGTCGTGGACCGCGGCCGGAGCCTACAACAGTGTGTCGCTGGCGAAACGCAGAGCGATCGTGCTGCGCGTAACCGATCGCGAGCGCTTCGAACGCACGCTCGAGAACTTTCAGGACGCACACGGAAACCTCGTCGACCTCACCGACTATCTCGCAATCGGAACGCGCGCTGCTGCTGCTTTGCCGGCGTTCCTTCCGTTCGTCGGCCAGGCATTGCTCTCGCGGGATCCTGACAAGCCGGACGCGCGTCCGCTGGTGCGATATTCGGGCGTCGGCCAAGCGGAATGGAACGGAATACCCATCAAGACGATCGAACATCACTCCATAGATCACGAGTCGAACGTGTCGGTCGCGGTCACGTACCTCACGTTCATCGGCGATGTGGCAATCGTGACGTATGACGTCGCCACCCTGCGCGATCTCTTGTCGCGGGCGACTACTGCTGAACCACAGCTACTGGCCGGCAACGAAGAGTTTCGTCGCGCCGCGGGAACAGACGCGGACGTCGTCTACTTCAGCGATCTGAAAGCGGTGTTTGCCGATCCGAACGACAAGGACTCGCACGCGATCAAGAACTCCACCGAAAGTGGCGCGCTCAAGTTTTCCAGTTCTTCCTGGGAAAACTCACATCGATTCGTTTTCGACGAGAGTGAGTGGTCCAAGCCTCTGCTGCCCTTTCAAACAAAGGATCTGTCAGCGCCGCGTGACTTGTTGCCGCCGTCGACCCTCGCCTACTTCCTGATGAAACTCGACGTTGAAGCGGCCTGGCAGATGTGGCCCAAAACGATGAACCTCCGCGAGAACAGGTTCGAGATAGATGAGTCTCTCTGGTCGGTGGACTTCCGCAAGGAAGTCATGCCGGAACTCGGACCGGAATGCGGCGCCGTATTGCTCGAGTTGCCTGATTTCGATTCGAAAGAGTTCGACCCGACGTGGGCGGCTTTCTGCAAACTCAAGAGCAACAAACTGTCTGATGCGTTCACGGCCGGCAAGCTGTTTCGCGGGGTTGGTCCAACCACCGACACGGCCGAAATCAAGAGCGGCGACACCTCGTACTTCGTTGCGATCAAGAACGGGTTTCTGGTCGTCGCCAGCAGCAGCAAAGGGATGTCGGCGTTGGGCGGTAAGACGAACCTGGCCACAACGCGCGACTACTCGAGAGCGGCAGAGAAAGCTCCGGCGGGAATCGTCGCTTTTGGTGGTTACAACCTCGAAGCCGCTGTAGCCGCTGCGAGTGCAAAAAGCGGCGACGGGCTGAACGCACAGATTGCGCGCATTCTTTTCTCGATCGCGAGCGCTTTTCACAGTCAAAGCTTCTTCGCGACGGCGAGCGCCGGAACAATCGAAGGTCATTCGTCGGTGGCGATGGACCGTGAAGGACGTTACGCAGTCGCCGATTTTTCCTACTTACCGCGCGCCGCAAACATCACCTACGCCACTCTTCAACCTCACGGGATGCCGATCTTCGATCAGCAGCGTCTCAACGACATCGTCTTTAAAGTTCGCGCCAAAGCTCCTGGTCCAATCGACAGCATCAGGGACGATATCAAGTCGCCGGCGCAGAAGGTCGAACAGAAGTCGCCGAACGAATTGATCGTGAGCGTCGCCGCGCGACGCATTACTCCGGACAAGAAGATTCAGTTGCCGGTGACAAACCCCGAAGTCGCAGCGTTTGTAAAAGCGAGCGGCGAGATCAGTTCTGACGATCGGAACGTGATCGAACAGGCGCGTCAGATCGCGGGCGACGATCGCGATGCGTGGAGCGTCGCGCAAAAACTCGGCGAATGGACTCACCAAAACCTTACCTGGAAGAGCGTCGCACGAGCAGGCGCGGCGGAAACGCTCGCGACCCGCGAAGCGGACTGCTCCGAATTCAGTCAACTGTACGTGGCGATGGCACGCTCACTCGGTCTACCGGCGCGCATCGTGTCGGGACTTGCGTACAGCGGCAACTCATTCGGCGGTCATGCCTGGGTTGAAGTGTGGATCGGCGAATGGGTCGAATTAGATCCGACCTGGGGGACGCACTTCGTCGACGCGACGCATATTCGCAATGAAACAAGTACGCTGGTCACTGCCGCCGCTTTGAATCTGATCGACGTCGAAATCGTGAAGACCGAACGCACGGTGACGAATTTTCAGAAGAGCGCAAAGGCACTGGCCGAGCACCTCGTAAAAGCGATTCCTGCGGCGAACACATCCGATCTGCAAGCGGCTATCGATTTAGCGGCATTGACGGATGAGTTCATGGGCGCGGGCGCGTGGAACGGGTTAACCGAACGCGAGCGCGATCTGATGTCGTCGGCATACCGGCGCGCGATTCAAAAAATAGTCGACGGATCTGCGAGTGTTTCCGACTCTGCCAACGACCTGCACCTGCTCCATCTCGACGAGAAAGGCGACCGCGCCGAAGCGCTGGTTTTCAATTCGCCTGACGACACGCTCATCAAATTGCGTCTCTTGCGCCGCGATGATGTCTGGTATCTCCTCGACGTGTTTCACCCGGATCCGGGCCTGCAAGTCACCACCGAAACATTTGGCTCTGTCATCAAATCGATCGAAGCAAGCAGGACCGGTAAACAAACCACGCCAAGTGCCCTCTCGGAATTTGAAAAAGTCATGGCGCTGATCGCCGCGGACGAGTTTGAGAAAGCCCTGGAAATAGTCGATCGCGCGTTGCAGGCCAAACCAAACGATCCGGCTCTTCGGTTTTTGAAAGTGCAGGTGCTGTACAACGTCGACAACAAAGAAGAAGCGTACACCCGGTTGTTGACAGAACTCAGCAACGAGCAACCCGCGTACGCTCCTGCTTTGTACGATCTCGGCACCGTGTTGTCTGGGGACAAACCTGAAGAAGCAATCGACATGTACAAGCGCTATTCAGCGCTGGAACCGTACGACCCGCGCCCTTACCGCGAACTCGGCAGTCTTTACGAGAGCAGGAAAGAAACAGCGTTGGCGGAAGCTGCGTTTCGAAAAGTGGTCGTCGTTGACCCGTGGGAAATATATGGTTACGAGAACATCGCCACTTTCCTGATTCGGAGTGGACGCGTTAGCGAGGTTCCGGCGGTGCTGCTCGCGTCTGACAAGTTTGCAACCGAGGACGATGATGTGCTCGCGAGTGTGTTCAGCCAACTCGAAGACGACATAACGTTGGCCGACGCCGAACGGCTCGCGACTGCCGAGGCGAAAAGGATGCGAAAAAGCGTCTGGGCCAACCTGGCGTTGTCAGACATTTACCTCCGCGACAACCGGTACGCGACGGCGCTGGCCCTCTTGAAGCGCGCCGCATTAATCGATCCAAAGTTGTCCAATCCTCACGTAAAGATGTCGACGGCTTATCTGCGGCAGTTCCGCTTGAACGAAGCGCTGAAAGCAGTCGACTATGCCTTGAAGCTGGAAGAGAACAACACGTGGGCCCATTATCGACGGGCAACTGTTCTGGCGCGGCTCGGGCGTAAAACCGAAGCGATCGCCGCACTGGAGAAAGCCATTGAACTTAATTCTGTGGTGTTGACCTCGATTGCCGACGAAGAAGATTTCAAGTCGCTGCGTCCGCTGCCGGCGTTCAAGAAGTTGCTCGCGGACGCTGAGAAGCTCAAGTCGGGAACCACCCCTCAATAGTATTTCTGCGGCGGCGGATTTGCTCGTCGCCGCTAATCCCTTTCATACGTCGGAAATTCTCTGCGTCGCCAGCGTGGTCCTGCGGTGTTTTTCGCTGAATGCTGCGGGAACAAAGCTTGCACTTGTTTTCAGTTGAAGTCCGTCTGACTTCAAAGGAGAACATCAAATGAAACGCAAGAGCCTGCCCCTGTTACTCGTCGTCTTTCTCGTTTCCAGTCAAACTTCGTGGGCCGCTGTTACTGCCCCTGCGAATGATTGGTCGGCGGTCCAACAGATCGGGACCGACGAGAAGCTGGTTGTCAAGAGAAAGGACGGGAAGGAATTTAAAGGACGTATGATCGAGGCGACCGAGACAACGCTGACTATCGACCGCGACGGTAAGCCGTTTGGCATTCCGCGCGACGAAGTGCGTCGGGTGCATGTGATTTCCGGGAAAGCGGAAAAAGGAAAATGGACGTTGATTGGAGCCGGTGTCGGTGGTGCTGTCGGCACCGGAATTGGCGCGGGCAAGTACCGTTCTGATCGAGACGATTACGGGATCTACGTCTACATGGGAGCGTTGATCGGCGTCGGCGCCGGGGCTGTCGGCGGGTTGCTGTTCGGACAGAGTCGACGTGACCGCAAACTGGTTTATTCGATCGATTGATTCGCGGTTCCGATTGAAGGATTAATCTGTGGTTGCGATCAGTGCTGCTCGTGCCGCTTGGAGTTGCGACAGTTCCTCTTTGCTCAGTTTTGGGTACGAGAGATCGAGGGCGCTCAGACGCTGGACGATTGCGGACGCCACGACGAGTCGGGTGAACCACTTCGTATCGGCAGGCACGACGTACCACGGCGCGTAGCCGGTCGCTGTGTGACGCACTGTTTGTTCGTACGCGTGCATGTAGTCGTCCCAGTGTTCGCGTTCCTTCACGTCTTTCATTGAAAACTTCCAGTTCTTCGCGGGGTCGTCAATGCGCGCCAGGAACCGCTTCTTCTGTTCTTCCTTTGACACGTGGAGGAAGAACTTGAGGACGACGATGCCGTTGTTGGTCAGGTAGCGTTCGAAGTTGTTGATGTCGTCGAAGCGCTGCTTCCAGAAGTCTTTTTCATCCGCACTCGGGCTGTCTTGCGTTTCGGGCAAACGCTGGGCTTGGAGATATTCGGGGTGGACGCGAACGACCAGAGTCTCTTCGTAGTAGCTGCGATTGAAGATGCCGATGCGACCGCGTTCGGGGATTCGTCTGGCGCAACGCCAAAGATAGTCGTGGGCGAGTTCTTCGGCTGACGGTGCTTTGAAAGAAGTGACTTCGCAACCCTGCGGATTGACGCCGGACATCACATGTTTGATCGCGCCATCCTTCCCGGCGGCGTCCATCGCCTGGAAGATCAGCAACACGGCCCAGCGGTCGTGTGCGTAGAGTTTGTCCTGTAGTTTGGCGAGGAGTTCAACGCCTCTTTCCAAAGCTTCCTCGCCTTTCGCCTTGTCCTCCGCCGCCAACCCGAGTGTCTCGCTCGTGTCGATCTGCTTCAGTCTGAACTTCTTCCCGTTCGCGATCCGAAACGGCTCTGAGTACTTCTTCGCTTGCTTGAGAAATTCTTTGTCAGTCATTTTATAAACGTCTAAAAAGTTTGCAGCCTGCGCTCATGAAGCACAGCAAGAACAGACACTACGCCGCCTCTTAACCTAAAGTACAGCAGGTAGGGGAACTCCTTCATCAACGCTCGCCGAATTCCACGCCTTACCTCGGGAAAGGCATGGGGGTATTGCGCGATAAAGCTGAGAGTTACTCGAAGTTCGGCTCTAAATGCAAACGCTAGAGACGTTTCTTTACTCGAATACCAACCCTCGATAGCGGTGATATCCGCTTCCGCATCCGGTGAGAGGACGACGCGATA
>DATANW010000312.1:0-4432 GCA_036266055.1 Pyrinomonadaceae bacterium
TCCCGAAGGATTTCATCCTTCACGCGGCGTTGCTGGGTCAGGCTTTCGCCCATTGCCCAAAATTCCCGACTGCTGCCTCCCGTAGGAGTCTGACCCGTATGTCAGTGTCAGTGTGGCCGACCGCCCTCTCAGGCCGGCTACGGATCATCGCCTTGGTAAGCCATTACCTTACCAACTAGCTAATCCGCCGCAGGCTCCTCTTCAGACGCGAGGTCTTGCGATCCCCCGCTTTAACAACTGTCACCATTAGGTGCCGCTGCATTATGCGGTATTAGCAACCGTTTCCGGTTGTTATTCCCCATCCAAAGGTAGATTACCCACGTGTTACTCACCCGTGCGCCACTCTACTCGCTCCCCGAAGGGAACTTTCGCGTTCGACTTGCATGTCTGAGGCACGCCGCCAGCGTTGATTCTGAGCCAGGATCAAACTCTCGTTATAAGTTTGTTCTCTGGAACATCATCAGATACTGGTTACTTTCGTATTCAGTTTCGATTGATGACTCTTGCGAGTTTTGAACGCGAACTTTATCGTTCGCGGTTGACTCTCAAAGGTCTTGAAACGGACACGCTCTATCTAGTTTTCAAACATCGATGTCCAAATTGTATTTGGATTGCCTTACAGACGACTCAATCTCGCCCCAAGCAAACGGGGATATTAACCAACGAGCCCTACTCTGTCAAGCGGCCTTCCATCTTTCTTGCCGCTTCATTGTCAGACACTGCAAAGACCGTATTGGTTACATCCCGTGATGAGCTAACGGGGTACGCCGAACTGCTCTTCGCGCTCAACATCCCTAATCCCCGCACGCCCTTCCTATCAAAGAGGAATGGGCATTATAGGGACTAAAATCTACTTGTCAATAAGCCAAACCGTTTTCAGCGATTTCGTGCCGCCCACTGATTGCCAGCCCGCTTGTGTGAGGGGCTTTATCAATCCGGCTGACGTTAGATGTCTCTTACTCGATCGCGTTGTCCCCGCCGTCAGAAATTTTCTCATTACCGGCGCCGCCTGCCCGGACTGACGTGCGGAGCATTCACCTTCAACACGCCGCGCGCATCTTTGTACAAACTGTAGCGCACCTCTTTCGGTGGTCCATTATCGTCGTCTTGCAATCGCAGTGTGAACGTCTTGTCGTCGCCCTGCCCCTCAATCCTGGCGGGTAAGAATCCTCGCAAATCAGGACTGCGATACGCCGTGTAATGTTCCTGGTTGCGCTTGTCGTAACCCAGCACGTAAATGCGATCGAAATCCGGTTCGTCGAGAGTGCGCGGCTGGTTGGAACTGCTCTTCTCGAGAATCAACCAACTACCCGGTCTTGCTTCACGCGAGCCTTCCTTCTCACTGTCGCTCTTGTCTTTGTCGCCGTCGAGCCGTTGCCAGCCGACGAACTCGCGACCCGTGCGATAGAAAATAATGTCACTCGGAACAGCGAGCTCGACCTGTTTGCCGTAGATCCAGCCCGCGGGCGCCGGCGAAGCAGTCTCCGGAAGCCGCACTTTGTACCAGAGTTCGTTTTCTTCTTCGGGTTCCTTCTCGTCTGTCTGACGACCCGGTTTCACACTCCCCTGCTGCGCGCTGCCGGCCTTCGGCGCTACGTCCGTCTCGATGGTTTCCGAGGACTTCGGTTTCGGCACGCGCTTCCAGCTCACGATGTCGAAACTCGAACCACTGTCGAGCCGCATCATGATGTTTTCATTGCCACTGCGATCTGGCGTGAGCCGCAGATTTGAACTCGCGCGCAGTTGGCCGGTCGCCTGGGCGGGAACATCCTTGTCTTCCGCCTCGAGTTTTTTCGACGCATCGAAGACGTCGTCAGGCATTACATTTCGCGACTCGATCCATCCTTCGGTCGCATCTTCATCCCGCGCTTTGACGCGCAGCCATCGTTCTTTTCTGGTGTTGTCGCTGGGATCAGTGACGTCGGTTGAGTCGAGGATGTCAACTTTGTCGCCGCGATTAACCTGCAGCAGGTCGGCAGCAACGACAGCGGTCGAACTGCGGATCTGCGCGCGGCGCGCGACGATTACTCCCTCGCTGCTTTTTGAAGCAAGCGTCTGGCAGCCGGCCAGCAACAAGGGAACTATGAATATAAGCAGCGTCTTAATAGCTCGCATCCTTACTCCTCAGATACTCAATAACCAAGTGACTTCAACAAGCGCTTCTGATTTTCGTCGAGTTTATTGTTGATGACTAAACGTGAACTTTTCCCACTCGTATCCAGAATCAAACCGTACGACGCGAGGTAGCGATCGAGTTCTAAATCCTTCTTCCCTGAGATGTATGACGTGGCGAGATCGGCAGCTCCAGGCGTCGAACTCAGCAGCTTGATTATAACTTCATTTCCGTCGGCCCGGTCAGCCGGTCCGGAGCTAAACAGCTCGCGATAACGGCTGGCAAGCGTCGTCTTACCGCCAGACTCCTTCCGCAATACGAGGTCATACAGGAACGCCACCAGCATTCCCTTGTCGTAAACAACCGGCCACGGGTGTGTCCATCGTCGCTCCGAAGCTTCGATCAACGAGAGCACATTCGGGTAAGAAATATATGAATCGTAAACGCGTGCAAGCGTGTCGAGATACTCCTGAAAGTCGATCGCCTTCAAATCCAGAGCGGTAAGCAAGGCCGTGTACAACGTGAAGCCTTCAAAGAACCAAACGTAATCACCGTGCAGCTGCAACGCGTTCGGCACCCATAAATGAAGCACCTCATGGCTAAAGACTATCTCGAGCTGACCTTTCCAGTTTTTCAACGAAGCCTGCGGATCCATCAGCACCAGAACTGTGGAGCCGCGAGTTTCCGCGCGCCACTTTATGCTGCCCGTCGCAACCGGAAGCGGCGCGATCATCACTGCCGAACGCGACGGTAAGCGGAAGGCCGTCAGCTCCACATACTTCTCCATTACCCGCGACGCAGCCTTCTCCGCTACTGAGTCTTTGAACGGCCACGTGCCGGTTACAAAGCTGTCTAACTCCTTCTTTGACGATTTGCGAATCGAACGACCGACAAAGAAGATCGCATCGTCCGGTTCAGAAACCTGATACACGCCGTTCTCGTCCGGAGCGATTGCCGACTGGATCGTCCATCCCTTCGGCAGCTCAAACTCGACTGCGATAGCCTCCAAGCCCTGCGGCAAAAGATCCGCAAACATCAAGAACCCGTGGTCTTCCGTGAGCCACGTCACGTGCGCAACATCAGCCGCGGTCGGCTTGCGCATGTGCACGGTGTAATCGATCTCCGTTGCGTCAACCGACGACCGAAACTCGCCCATCGCGATCATCCGCACGAACGTGCCGTTCGCGCGAAAGCGATCGATCCTCTCGGCGATTCCCAAAACGCCCGCGTGAGCATTTCTGAACGACCACAGGCGAGACGGCGAAAAGAGCTGCGCCTGAATAACGACTTGTTCGGGTGAAGATACGGTGACTTTGACCCGTGTCTGCGCTTGAGCGCGGCCTTCGACGCACGTGAGGCAAATCAACAGCGCACAAAGACCGACAATCCCAACTGTAGATTGCATTTTAAGAGAGGCTCTCAGTACAATTCCTCCGCTCCCGAAGTTAACACATCCGACATTGACTGGCATGCTCATCCGTCCGCTTCATTTCCGTAACGCCGGCTTCTCGCGCTGGCTCGGAGTGTTGCTGGTCGCGTTCATCCTTTACGGCACAACAGTCGAGGCGGCCCATCGTCACGGGCGCGTGCTCAGCAACAAGAGCGACGTCACTTCAGTCACGCATTCGGAAACATCGGGAAACCTGAAAAGCTCTCAATCAGGGTGCGGCGACTGTCTAATCTGCCAGTTACACCAACACGTCAGCACTACCTTAATCGCGCTACGGCTGAACGATCCGCCGGCTCGCGTGTTGCAAACGACGACGGCAGTCGTCACGCCGTATCTTCTTTCCCGCATTACCACGCCGCTCTCCGGCCGCGCTCCGCCGTTTATCTCCTAATCCAATCCGCCACCACCACCGTTGCCAGCTCTATCCATGACCGCAGGTGAAAACCGCGAGACGTGTGAATTGAGCCGGCATTCAAGTTGGACCACCTTGGATCAATAGGGGAGAAAACCAATGATTTTTCGGCGCATTCTTTTTACATTTCTGGTTCCCGCCCTGTTTGGATTAACGGCATTCGCACAATCAACACCGACAGCAACCTTGCGGGGTACAGTCACACTCGCCACTACCGGCAAACCTGTTCATAACGTCATGATCACTGTCCTCCAATTGAAACGGACAGTGACGACTGACGACGACGGTCACTATGAATTCACCGGCCTGCCGCCCGGCAAGTACGACGTCGTCGCACAGCTCGATCGTGTACCGGACGTGGTTCACAGCACCGAACTAGCCGGCGGCGCGTCAGGCACACTCGATTTTCAGATTGAATTAACGAGCCTTAAAGAGGAGGTGACTATCACCGCCACTG
>DATANW010000313.1:0-13414 GCA_036266055.1 Pyrinomonadaceae bacterium
TGATCGTAAGGATAGCTTCCCAACCGTTTGTACAACTCGCTGTAGTGCTCAAGCTTCTCGCGATTCAACTTCACGCCCAAACCTGGTCCGTCCGGCACCTTGATGCTGCCGCCTTCGTATTTAAACTTGCCGCCTTCGATGATGTCGTCCGTAAGCTGATGATAGTGCGCATCGGCTGCAAACGACAGATTGGGAATAACTGCGCCGAGATGCAGCATCGTTGCCAGTTGAATGCCCAACTCGCCGGAAGAGTGTACGGCAACGCCGAGTTGAAACGTATCACATACACCCGCGGCCTTTACGCATTGACGAATGCCGCCCCAGAACGTTGTATCAAGGAGAATCACGTCGACAGCAGTGTTCAGAACGTTTGCTGCAAGCTGTTCGAAATCAACCACGACCGTATTAGTGGCAAGAGGAAGTTGGATTTTTTCGCGCGTCCGTCGCATACCGTTTAAGCCGAAGACCGGATCCTCCAGATAATCATTTTTAATGTCTTCAATGGCTTGTCCAAACCAGATTGCCTGCTCCGTGGACCAAACGGCGTTAGGGTCGAAACGAAAGCGGTCTCCCTCGAGGGCGGCCGCAACAGCCCGGTAGCATTCGAGCTCGTATTCCGGTGCAAACACACCACCCTTTAGTTTGTGTGACGTAAAGCCGTAGCGAGTTTTCAATTCCAGTGCGTGCGCGACGAGTTGATCTACGGTACGCACCTCGCCGGAACCATCCTTCGAATTTGGATAACGAAAGAACAAGTAGGAGGCGAAGGGAACCCGATCTTGTAATCGGCCGCCGAGAATTTCAGACACTGGCACATTCCACTTCTGTCCGAGAATGTCGAGACAAGCAAACTCGAGTGCCGCGAGAATTTGGGTGCGGTTGTTGTAAAGAGAAGCGGTGGGATTTGCAATGAGGTACCGCATTTCTTCAAGGCGCGCTGGATCGTGGCCCACCAGGTAGCTTTTCATCGCGCGAAATACAGCTTCCGCCGACTCGCCACCACCACCCATTTCGCCGAGTCCGGTTATTCCTTCGTCTGTGTCGACCTCGATAATCGTGCGGACGAAGCGACCCCAATGACAGCCATTGGCGTGACGAAGCGGCGCTTCAATCGGCACCGTTACCGTGGTTGGTCGGATGTCAGTAATTCGCATCTTAACTAATTGATAACGCGGTTCTGTCGCAGGAATGCCCAGATCGCTTCATAACTTCTCACGGAATCAGCCTGCGAGAATAGGCCGTGTCCGCCATTCTTGATTGTTAACAACTGGTTTGGGACCTTCTCTTTCTCGAGCGCTTCGTGCAACCGCACAGAATGACTGTAAGGAACAACGTCGTCTTTATCACCATGAATAGACAATATGGGCGGCAACCCTGAACGCACATAAGTCAGTGGAGAAACGCGACGCGCGATCTCTTCGGCGTCCGGCTGACTGCCAACCCACATCGCTGCATAATTTTTCAGATTGACGCCCTTCATCAAATCATTGACATCGGAGATGCCGTACCAATTTATGATCGCCGCGACCTTCAACTTTTCTTCGCCGTAACAGCGATTGTCGAGCGGGGTCCCATCCGGGAGCATGCCTGTAATTAGAGCAAGATGGCCACCTGCCGAATGGCCTGTTAAGACAATCTTTGTGGTATCGAAATGCCATTGACTGGCATTGCGGTAAACCCACCGCAGCGCACAACGTGTGTCTTCCACCGCAGCCGGCGCCAGGGAGTTGCTCGCCATGCGATATTCAACATTAACTACGGTCCAACCCTTTTCGAGGAACGGAAGGAAGTACAGCACGCTGGCTTCTTTCGTACCAAAGATCCATCCGCCGCCGTGGATGTAAACGAGTGTGGGAGTTGGCGTGGTTACGCCATGCTGATACCAGACATCCAGCTTGAGTGGAGTGTTGTTCGCTCCGAGGTAGACGATGTCGGGTTGAACCCAATAGCGGCCGCCGATGTCAGTGGCCCACGCCGAAGAGGGTTGATCCTGTGCTTGCCCGCCGATAAAGCACAAAAGAACAATCAGCGTTGCACAACAAAGTCTCTCCAGCTGTTTAAGCTGACTTAATCCCCTGCTTTGTAGCGACATACGTCTTGCCCTGATAGTTAATGTTTCGTAGTGCTGCTTTTGCATCAAAGAGACCAAACGCCGGTTGCGCCCCGATCTTGCCAAACAGTCCGGCCTGAATTCCAAACAGGTTTTCAACCACCGGTTCCAGATATGCGCAGCCTGACACGCAGGCCCAATCGTTGATGTAAGGCTGATCTGAAGGCGCCTTGCGTGCGCCTCCGCCAGCTTCCGGCGCGACTGCCGTTTCGGCAAAATGTGCTTGGGCGATTGGTCCTTGCCTGGCCGTTTCAGCTAGTCCTTTGATCCATTTGAAAGCGACATCGCCTTCATCGGCCACGAATAACGCGCTCAACGCCAGTGATGGCCACGCGGTGTAAGCTCCCGTCCACTGGTGGTCTGGACGAATACTAAAGGTCACATCGAGATCCTTAGTTGACAGCGCTCGCATCCACATCGGCGTTTGCAACTCCTCGCGGAAGAACCGGACCATTTCTGTCTTCACTTGCTTGCTCAATGTGTCGCCGATCGTGATGAGAACTGTGCCAAAGTCGTAGCAATGATGGACTTCGTTCATGCTTCCATCGGGAAGCCGACAGCGCCAGATACCTTTTCCAGGGACATAGAGCTCAAGCACTTTGCGGCTCAACTGCTGTGCTTCGACACGCAGTGCCGCTGCCTTCTCTGAACTTCCGCGCTGCTCCAACAACTCAGCCGCAAAACGCAAGTTATAAACGTTCGCCGCATTCAACCCGGCGACCTCGTGCACATAACTACTGACAGCTTCGAGCAGATTTGAAACGCCGCCGTAGTCCGCCAGGCCATGATTGTTTGTATTCAATTGCCGCCAGTGTTCGGCGTAGGTCACCAGACGATCGATCACCTTCTGACCACCAACTTCTTTATCCAGCCATGCGTGATCTCCGGTCCAGCGCAAATACTCGCGCGCCATTCTGCACATTGCAAAATCATTTACTGAATACCATGGCCCGACGCCGGAACCGGTCAAGTACTCAGTGCCAAAATGCTTGTAGACATCCAGTTGCATCCACGTCTCAATCATGCGCCGCAGAATGAGCGGATCGAGCATCGCCAGCAGCATCGCGCTCAAACTGATGTCCCAAAGGAACGTCGTAGTCTCCCAATAGCGCGGCGCCAGGGTGACATAGGTCGTACCGTAGACTGAATGTGGCGTCGTGCGTCTGAAAAAGAGCGCGCTCATAACGGCGGAGTGATAAAGCCGTCGAACCGATTCGTCATTGGTCACAAGCGTGGGAACATACCCTGAGAACCGATCGTTTCCTGGCGTAAACGCTGCCCTTAATTGCGCGTTCCACTCATCTCGTACGTCAGCAGCGGCTGCAGTAAAATCCTTTACCAGCGTGTCGTAATTTCTTTGCGCTTCATCAGCACTTTCCGCCAACGCGTTGACAAAAGTAATCGACCGTTTTTCACCCGGGGCCAGATCGAAACGATAGATCAGCCACGATGGCCGTACCTCGGTAGCAGGCGGCCACGCGCCTTGAAGCGAGTAGGCCTCTGTGCGAACCGATTTACACAACACTGCCGCCCTGGACGTGTCGACCGTGCGTTTGTTGTCGAACTCTCCGGGCGAATACGCCGCGTTCCACGGAGCGACACTTTTGGTTACTCCGCCATTCAGCGCAAACTTGATCTCTGTCTGGCGTCGTGTCTTCTGTTTGTTCTCCACCGTCAGAGAGACCGCAACTGACATCTGTTTGAACGGCACGATCGTCACGCTCGACAGCTCAAGACCGCGGTATTGCGCACGACGCTCGATTCTGTCGGGCTGCCAAACGAAGTCGATCGCGGTCTTCGTCGCGGCAAAGTATTCGCCGTCAACGTAGAGAACGCAGGTTAACAGCTCACCACCGGAACCCAGCGCCGCGGTATTCATTTCGCCCTGCGCAAATGGTGGAAAGGCGACACTCCGTATACCCGTTACGTCCATCGCTGCCTGCGCGCAACCCCACTGGTTCGTCAGGCCCGGTGGATTAAAAAGATCTCCGAAACGATGGGGCATCGTGACGGTGCGCAACGACTCTACGGTCGGAATGTCTGTAGCAACCGGTTCGTTACTTCTTCGCGGTTGCTGTGCATCGACCTGGTCGACACCGAACCCGAACTCCCGCAGAATTGCGGGCGCCACCAATGCCGCAGTTGTAGTCTTCAGGAAATCTCTGCGCTTCTGTTCACTCATGTTCGTTACGGTTTCAAGGTGCTGTTTCAATTTCTACGCGCAGTGTGAGGGTCTCGTAAGGCTTCAGCTTCACGATCAATGGTGAGAGGCTCGTGACACTTTCACGGATTTTATCTTCCGTCTGATTCAAAATTGTGGCAGCGCGCAACTTTACCGGCACAGTGACTTCGGCCGTCGTTGCCCGCCCCACAAACTCTTGCAGGCGGATGACGAATACCGTACTTGCACGCGGGTTCAAAGGATTAGCGCTTACTTCGCCGTGAGTGGTTGTGTCGGCCACCTGCTTCACCGTAACGATCTCAACGTTTGGCTGACTGAGCCTGAAGTAACTGCGCTCTGAAACGGTAGGCGGTACGGTGACGTACGACGCTTGTAGCGGCAAATTGAATGCAGAACCGAGACGCCATGCCACTACGTCATCAAAATCTCCATCGGAGACATTGACGGCGTAATCGAAGACGTATTTCTGGTCCAACCCGGGCTCTGTAGTCATCAAATTCGTAACGCCGAGATCGTGTGTGTCTGCCTGATTGCCACGCCGAAATGCGCGGGAGTAAATAGTCGCTTCGGGCAGCGGCCACTTGCCGGTCAACATTGCCGGAAAATCTGATGGCGCGTTGCCAGGTGAAGGTCGCGCCTTGACGTAGCCGGGAAACACGGCATGAAACGACTGTCGATGAGCGAGCATGACGGAGGCTCCCCCATCACTCATGCCGATAAGATTTTGTGTCGTTACGGAATCGCGTCGCGCGCCCGGGAGGTAGTCGTCCGGCAACCTGTCAAACCATTTTTGACCGCCGCGAAGCACCTTCAGGTGTTGTGCACTCAGCGCAAACGGAAACGCAAAATAATAGGAGTCATGCCAACTCTTCCCTCCGGCAAACGGCAACCGCTTGGCCTCGATCTCATTGTGGATCTCGATGCGGTCCAGATCGTTGTAAATGGTGAACGTAGTTAACGGAAAAGCAGATCGTTCGCGCGTTACCGTCACGCGTGTTAGACCGGCGCCGCGTTTGATTTTGATCTTTGGCGGAAGAGGCGTGGCGAGAATAGACGGTTCCTGACCTTCTACTCGCAACAGTTGATTGAACGGCAGCTCGCCTTTGTCACTAACGATTTCGCGCCCGCTGCGTACCGCAACGAGGCTCTGAACATTTCCGTCGGGTCGAAGCTGCAAACGAAAATTCCGGTTCTCTACACGAGTGGCGGCAGGGACATCACGCAACGTTGAAACCATTTCACCCTTCGCTGTCTCGACCTGAAACATCGAATAGCCAATCGACGGAACGCCGCGAGCTACGAAAATCGCGCGTCCGTCTTCGTCCACATCGAAGGGTATGGTTTCACTGCTTCCTGATTTCCGTATCGCAACAATCTTCAGCCCCGCTGCAGGCGGTGCGACTACGACCAGATCATCGCGTTGCCACGACAAAGCGTTATAGACGAGTAGCGGCCAAATGTTTTCTGAAGATAACGACCGCGGCGACTCCCCGCGACCAGGTTGGGCCAGCAATCGCAGTCCCTCGTCGAACAGATCATCGACTTCTGTTTTGGCCTTCTCCATGTAGCCGACATATTGCCGGTTTTGTTCTTCGAGCTTCGCTCGATCGTTGAGCTGCGGCCAACCTGTGTTCCCTGCCCCACTATGCTCGTCGTAGGTCAGCATCAGATCGTAGAGCGTGGCCGTGTTGCCGGCCGGGAACGGAATCCCACGCGTTGTAGAGATGATGCTCCAGAGAGTTTCGGCCGCCGGCGTGTGATTGTGCACATAACGAGCGAGCGCGCTGATCTGCGGCGACATCGTTTTCGCTTCTGACCACAGACCGGACCATTCGCCGCGGAACGTCGGAATTCGATCCGCGTATTTGTTTTCGATGTACTTAAAAAACTCGGGCGGCGTCGCGATTCTCAACTTGGGAGACTCGTGCCGACTGTTCCAGAGCTTCACAGCGCGTTCAAGGTTCGCCACGTTTGTCGGTTCAACGAAGTCGTGTGCGTACAACGCCATCACAGCGTCGTATTGATATCCCGCGTCTCCATATCTCTTTTGCAGCGCAGCGACTCCCTCCTCCATGATCTGAAGATCCGTCTTCTTGCCGGATTTCGGATTAAACATCGCGTAAGCAGTCTTGCCCGTATAAGGATCGAGAGAATAAGGATCGAGATAGAAATCCGTCAGTGCTTCAGGATAACCGCCACGCTGGCCCTGACTGACCCATGTTAAGACACGACTGCCATCGGGAGATTCCCAGTAAAAAGGAACCTTCCCAGGAGCAAGCGAAGTCGCCGTGTTTATAAAGAGGTTAGCGCCCACCACGAGATAACGCATATCGCTGCGCGCGAGTACGGAAGGCAATGAGGATGGATGCCCTGGCACATCATCCATCATCGCCATCTGCGTCTCCACACCGTACAAGCGTTTGAGCGTCGCGTAGTCGTAGCAAAGACGATTCAGCTCCTCGGCGCCCATAAAATCCGTATGCATGCTGCCCCAGGCCGAAGATAGTGAAATACGTCCACTCTTAATAAGATTAACGAGCCGCGCAATTTTTTGATTGTCGCTGGGCAGAACGGACGTAGGAGCCTTGGCACGTTTCAACCATTCGTTAACCTGCCAGACACTCTCGATGGTCCAACGAAAATCAGGATCCGCTTCGGCGACGCGAATTACTTCGTCTATGTGACGCGCGGCGCGTTCGCGAATAGCTTCCGGCGGATCGACGAAACCAAAATCATAGTGGCTCGTCGGCACAATGTAGACAGTTTTGATCGAACTATCCTGGACGCGCTGCTGGCTGCTGGCGGGCGCCCAAGCGAGCAAAACAAGAAGCGGCAGCACCCAAATTAACCGGCTGCCGCTCGTGATGTACCGCCACTTAAGTTCCATTCGCATTCCCGATCAGAAAAGATATCGCAAGGAAAACTGAATCTGACGCGGGCCGCCAAAACCAAGCAGTCCGCCAAGTTGATTCCCGACCGTCGAGATACTCTGACCGAAGAACGCCGTTGGCTTCAGCGAATTGTTATCGCCTCGGACCAGGCCGCCGGACGGATCAGCGAAGTTTGCATGGTTAAAGAGATTGAAGATCTCCGCACGAAACTGGAGCGAACTGGTCTCCGTCAACTGCGTGTTCTTAAAGACGGAAAAATCTACCTGCGCAAACCCCGGACCGCGCAAAATGTTCCGGCCTGCATTGCCGAAAACTCCGTCGCCGGGATTTGAAAATGCTGCCGCATTAAACTGACATTCGGGAAGACTGTAATTCGGACAGCGCGTATCGACGCCGGCAACAACGTCAGGACGGAAAGAAAAACCGCCGAACACGCCGCCTTGCCTGGTGACGTTTACGGGAAGACCGCTTCTGATTTGCGTGATCGTATTCAGTTGCCAACCGTCCACGAGCCAGCCTGGACCACCGCCAAACCACTCACGAAGCGGTAAGTCGTAGCCCGCATCCATGGTGAAGTTGTGACGAACATCCTGATCGCTGCTGGCACGTTCCGCTCTAGCGTTGTTTTCGTCCTGATAATCCTTAAAGAACCCGACAACGTCGTCGATTGTATGTGACCAGGTGTAGTTGGTATTGAATCGCAGTCCCCTGGCCAGGTTTCTCTTGAAGGTCACCTGCAGCGCGTTGTAGTTCGATTGCGGATAATCGCCGACTACGAAGATGTCGCCGAAGTCTGACGAAAGTGGTCGAATCTGAGTGACAGGATCTCTGCGGTTTATGTTTCGCGGTGTGACGACGCCGTTTGTCAAAAGGTGCGTCACATGATTGCCGACGTACCCGACCTGTAACGTAGCGAAGCCGAGGTCGTGCTGGACATTGAACGACCAGTGCTGCGCCATTGCCGTTTGCAGATCTTCCTCGATGTGAAAAGCATTCGGGACCGCACACGCATACGCCGCGGGATCGACCGGATATTGCGGAAAGATTCCGCACACAAACAATGCAGTAAAGAGATCGACCGATAGTGTAGGAAAGGTATTTGCCTGCGGCGAGCCGAAACTGGCCGGCAGATCACGATCGTAGAAAATTCCATAACCACCGCGCAGAACGGTCTTCCCATTGCCAAACAGGTCGAACGCAAAACCAAAACGCGGGCCGAAGTTATTGTTATCGACATCATGCAACTTCTGCCCGAGTGGCGTGAACGTCAACGTATCAAGGTCGAAATTCTGTAAACGACCTTCCTTTTCGCTACTCACACTGCTGACGTCGTAACGCAATCCCAAATTCAAAGACAGACGCGGATGCAGCCTCCAGTCATCCTGGATAAAGAATGAATAATTCTCATTCGCATAATCGAGCAGCGGATTGCCTCCCTTGGAAACAATGAAGGGAACGTTATCCCTGAAATCATTCAAACCGAAGAAGGTGAGTGTTTCCTGGGTATCGGAACGGGCCGAACGGCGATTGAGCCGAAAATCAAGACCCGCTTTGAGCGAGTGAGCGCCGCGGACAGTACTGAGCGTGTCGAGAAATTGATAGACCGTGCCGGTGCGGAACTGCTTGAACTGTGCGGGTCCGGGAACCGCAATGGCTTGATCAACGAACGACAGATCGAATCTGGGCAGAGTCGATGGTCCAGCGCCCACATCGGTCACGTTGCGATTGATGCCGAAGGCAAATTCATTGATCGTATTAGTCGAGAATGTGTAGTTGTGCGAAGCCTTAAACAACTGGACGCGCAACGATCCATCCGCTGTCTGATCCGTTCCGACGCCATATGGTGTCTTGGTTGTGGAATCGTTGATGTTATAGCGAACTGAGAACTGGCTTCGTTGCGTGTGCAGCCAATCGATTTTTACAGACCCTGTATCCTCTCGCAGATCCCCGTCCTTTTGGACCGAAAAGATCCCAAGATTAGGATCCGGAACATTGCTTCCCGCCGGGAAAAATGGCGCAGACGGAAGCGGGATCGTCGCAAGGACCGGAGCGATCGAAGGAGCAAATGTAGACCGAAAAGCTGCCGTGGGAACCAGTGATGTAAACGTTGTTCCACGGGTTTGTCTGACGCCTTCGTAATTCGTAAAGAAAAACAGTTTGTCGCGAACCAGACGCCCGCTGACATTTCCGCCAAACTGATTCAAGCGGAATTTTTGCTTACCAGCAAAAAAGTCTCTCGCGTCGAGCGCTTCGTTTCGGAAATACTCGAATAGGCTACCGTGAAATTGGTTTGTCCCCGACTTCGTAATCGGGTTGATAACCGCACCGATAGCCTGTCCGTATTGCGCACCGTAGTTTTGTTCCACAGTCTGGACTTCCTGAATGCTGTCCATGCTGACGCGGTTGACGCGGGATTCGATCCGACCCAGCACGTTTGATGTTCCATTAAGATCAACGCGTCCAGCGTCGATACCGTCGACCAGAACACTCGAACCACCGAACGTCGAAGGGATGCCGTTGATACTCGTTTGAAATTGATTGGTCGTTTGAACAGAACCGGGAACGGTTGCAAGCAGGCTCGTGAAATCCCGTCCGTTGACCGGATTGTCGGATATGCGCTCAGTCGCGATCGTGTCGCCGACCGTCGATGTTTCCGTATCGACCCGGGTCTGGCCCGCTACCGTTACCGTGGCATCCACGCCGCCGACATTCATCGTTACATCGGCACGCGCTTTCTCGCCAACGGCCAGACGCAGATCCGTGACCGATGTTGTCTTGAATCCTGTCGCGGTAGCTTCCACCGTGTAAACGCCGTTTGGGAGGGCAGGCACTTCGTAGCGACCCTCGCCATCTGACTGAACGGTGCGTTTTTCGTTCGTTCCCTGATTGATGACGGTTACTGTCGCGTTGGCGACAACGGCTCCGTTCTGGTCGGTTATAACCCCCGTTATCGAACCGCTGTTCGATTGAGCGAAGGCTCCGGTGCCGATTATTAAAAGGAGTATTAGGGAGCTTAAAGTTCTACCGATCTGGGTCGTGGTGTGTTTCATTCTAACCTCGCCTGTGTTTCACTGATATTGAGCGCCGTCGGTTCTGGGCCAGGCGGCGCGACACGCTATTCCTGAGTGCAGGAAACCGATTTCTGTAACTGCGCGACCGCCCGTAAGTCAGGCGTCCAGACACCATCAAATTTTGGGTAATACTTCGGCAAGATGTCGGCAGTCACTGGAATCGCAGGAATCACATCACGTCGATTTACTCCGTGGCCGGCATGAATCCGCATCACGTTGTCGACACAACGAGCCGCGACATACTCCGGAAACATCGCCGCCCCAACCTTGAGAGGGCCTCCCGCCGTCAGCAGATCCTTTTCGTTGTTGCCGGCCAATCCGAAAGTGGCCAACGTTATCTGGTTCGGATCGCGACCGGCCTCCAAATACGCTTCCAGTGCTCCCTGCCCCGTTTCGTCATCCATCGCAAAAATTACGTCGATCTCATTGGTGGTAAACACAGGCGCAGCGAGACGCTTCGCTATGATCTTGCTACCCTCGCCGTTCAACCTCGTAACAAAAGCGGCGTCCGGCTGAATCGATTGCAAGCCATCAATAAATCCTTCGCTTCGAAGCAGGCACGGACGCAACGTAGGTAATCCCATGTCCAGGACTTTTAATGGCTTCTTGATTCTGAGGTGCTGGCCTATCCACATTCCCAATGCGAATCCCGCGTCGTAATCACAGATTGCTACCAGGGTCGTCATCCCTTTAACCGGATTGGCTTCTACCACCACAGGGATTTTTTGATCGGCGCCGTAAGCTACGATTGATTCAAGTCCTTCCGTCGCGGCCGGGGTCACGATGAGAGCATCTACTTCACGGAAGAGTTGCTGGGCCTGTTCAATTTGTCGTTTGACGCTCAACTCAGCATCAAGCACTGTGACCGTTGCCCCATATTGCGCAGCTCGCCGCCGGATGATCTCGATCAGGATTTGATACCAGATATGAAAACTGTAATTTGTCAGGTATCCGATTCGCTTTGGCGCATTGGTGCCAACCTCCACGAGCGGAAGATGGTCTAACGCCGCGTCGAGTCCTGGAGGTGGCGTGTAAACCGCCTGCGGATGATCGTTTAAACCGTCGCCTCCTGCAGCGTTGTGGCTGTCAGGATTTACGCCTTGTTTGGCTTCGTGGCCCATGACCTGAGAAAGTTCCTCTCTATTCCAAGTTCGCTCGCGGCGTGCCGCCGATAAGAGTCAACAGCCCTCCATCAACCGTCCAGACAGCGCCGGTTACAAACGACGCGCTCTCGTGGGCCAGGAAAGCGATTACCTCGCCGACTTCCTCCGGCCTGGCGATGCGTCCTAATGGATGCATCCGCGCGCACTCGTCATAGACTGATTGAGGATTCGGATCGAGCGAGGCCGCCCAGCGCAACATTGGTGTGTCGACAGTGCCCGGGCACACGGCATTGACGCGCACGTTTTGCGCTGCGAAATCCATCGCCATTGAGCGCGTGAGCCCGATCAATGCGTGCTTGCTGACGGTGTAGGCTAAAACGTTGAACTGGCTCGCAAGCGACTGCACCGAAGCGACGTTGACGATCGATCCGCCACGACCAAGCATGTCCGGCAGACAAAACTTCGCGGCGTAACGCGCGCCATTCAAGTTGACACCCATAACTTCTGCCCATTGATCTTCGTCGGTTGTTAGCGCATTGCCGTAACGCTGTATGCCGGCGCTCACAACGAGGATGTCAATTGGTCCAAACGCTGAGCGCGTTTCATTGATCGCGTCCCGTACTTGTTGCGGTTCAGAGACATCAACCGAAAAGGAGAGGGCCTTTCCATCGCGCGAACGGATATCGTTGAGCGTCTCATTGCCCGCATCGCACAAAACATCAATCAGCGATACGGACGCACCACGCGCCGCCAGTATTTCCGCTGCGGCACGTCCGATTCCCGACGCCGCTCCCGTCACAACTGCTACTTTTCCATCGAATCTCATAAAGCGTTCACACTCGATCAATCAGCGGTGCTGCTTACGGGCAGCGTCGCGGCATTTCCTTCTGACATTGTGTCGTCTTCGGTTACTACAGTAGTGGGAGCCGGCAGGTGTTTGTACCAGGTGAAATACAGTGCGATGCACATAACCGCGGTGGTCGAGAAACATGCGACCGCGGCTGCATGGCGGTTCAGAATCAGGTACAGCGTACCGACGTAAAGCGCGCAGATGCCGACGAGTGCCAGCAGCGTGTTGAGCGCTTCCAATTTAAAGGGAGTTTCACGTTTGAATCGTGGGTTGCGCGCCAGCACTCGTTGGCGAATCGGCGACCAGGCACCCGCCGGCTGCACGTTTTCGTAGAACTTTTCGAGTGTCGTGAGTTCAGTGGGGCTTGTCACCAGAGCGACGGTTATTGTGATGATCGTGGAGGCAAGCGCGATGACGGGAAAGCCCACGTACAACGGAAGCGGTGTGCTAAACAGAGATGTATCCGCAACAGCCTGGCCCAGCGACAGTGCCATGCCTCCCAGCACACCTGCTGCGTATCCCCAGCCGTTGAGTCGCCACCAATACCAACGTAGAACATTCGGCGGCAGGATTCCGGCGGCCAGCGTTCCGAAGATCCACAGGAAAGCGGTATTGATTGATGTTCCAAAATACGAAATGAGGATGCCGGTAATAATGAGTAGAGACGACGCGAGGTAACTCGCGCGAATCAACGTTTTTGGCGCTGCCTCCGGATTGATATAGCGCTGGTAAACGTCTTTTACGAGGTACGCTGCGCCTCCATTTACTGTCGAACTAAATGTCGCCAGGAATCCTGATAAGAGCGCAGCCAGCATGAAGCCGACGAGGCCCACAGGTAGCATCGCACTGATAATGACCGGCAAAGCTGTTTCCGGATCCTGCTTAAGAGCTGCGTCCAGCTGCGGGTTCCCAAGACCCATGATCGCCATCACCGCGATCGCCATCGCAAACGGCCACCGAACCGTGTGAATCGCGCCCCAAAGCGCGCCCAGCTTCGACGCGTCACGCGCATCGCGTGCTGCCAGGAAACGCTGAAAGTCGTACAACTGCTCTGGCCCGCTAAAACAAAGCAGTAGTCCTTTCGCGACCCACACGGCTACGAGCGCCCCAAAGAATGAGTAATCCGTGCCACCCGCGACAACGCCCTGTAGTTCAGCGGGTCTTGTCTCCGGCCAGATACTCATCCAGTTACCAGACACCTTCGAGG
>DATANW010000314.1:0-8238 GCA_036266055.1 Pyrinomonadaceae bacterium
ATCGCCATCAATATCGACGAGGGTGATCGACTGCTGGACGTCATTCTGACGGACGGCACGAAGCGAATGTTCATCGCCACTCATGACGGTTACGCAATTCGTTTTGACGAGAAGAACGTGCGGCCAATGGGTCGAGCAACGCGCGGCGTGCGCGGAATCGACTTGCGCGGCGATGATTTCGTGGTTTCAGTTTGCGCTGTCTCAGCGGAAGATACGGAGCGGATGTTATCGGTGTCCGAACTGGGTTACGGCAAGCAGACGCCCATTACCACTTACCGCTTTACGTCACGTGGTGGTAAGGGTGTTATCAATATGAAGACGACTGAGAAGACCGGGAAAGTGGTGGCTGTATTTCCGGTTGACGACGACTCGGAGATCATGATCATCACGCAGCAGGGTAAGTTGATCCGGCTGGAGGCGTCTGAGATTCGCAAGACGGGGCGGAGCGCGCAGGGTGTGCGGCTCATCAAGACTGACGCCGGTGATAGAGTCACGAGCGCGTCGCTGGTTGAAGCTGCCGCTGACGAGGAGACAGAAGGAACACCGATCTAATCCAAATTGGTTTAATCCGTGTTCCTATCGATCTAAGCTTTTGACTGTCAACGGCTCCGGTTCGGGGTCGCGGCTGCGCGCGGAATCACCTGCACCAGGAATGATCGGCGGCGGGTTCGCTACCAAGACCTCAAGAGCTGCGTCCAACACCTCCGCGATATTCGACACGAAGACAATCTGTAATTCGTTCC
The DNA here is from genome assembly GCA_036266055.1 of Pyrinomonadaceae bacterium. GTDB lineage: Bacteria > Acidobacteriota > Blastocatellia > Pyrinomonadales > Pyrinomonadaceae > PSRF01. The sequence goes on from DATANW010000314.1 coordinate 744, forward strand.
TGACGTCGTCAGGAATGTCATCCGTATCGGCCTCGTTTCGCGACGGCAACAGTATTCGCCGAATGCCAGCGCGATGTGCGGCCAGCACCTTCTCTTTCACGCCGCCAATCGGAAACACCAACCCCGACAGCGTGATCTCCCCCGTCATCGCCGTATCAGGCCGCACACGCCGCCCCGTGTACAGCGACGCCAGCGCCGACGTGATCGTCACACCCGCGCTTGGTCCATCCTTCGGGATCGCACCCGCCGGCACGTGCAAGTGAACGCCAAACTCCTTGAAAATCTCCGGCTCGATCCCAAACTCCGCCGCGTGCGACCACAAATACGACTGTGCCGCGCGCGCCGACTCCTGCATCACCTCACCAAGCTGCCCGGTGATCGTCAGTCCGCGGCCGCCAGGCAACAGCGTCGCTTCGATGAACAGCACTTCGCCGCCCATCTCGGTCCACGCCATTCCAGTCGCGACACCAGCCGGCAACTCTTTCCGCGCTTCCTCGGGATAGAAAACCGGCGGCCCAAGATACTCGCGAATATCAGCCGCGCTAACGGCGACACTCTCCGCCTGCCCCTGCGCGATCCGCAGCGCCACCTTGCGCGCCACGCTGCCGATGTTTCGTTCGAGCTGGCGCACACCAGCCTCGCGCGTGTAACGCGACGCGATCAACTCAACCGCGCTGTCGTCGATCTGCAACTGCGCCTGGTTGAGCCCGTTGTCGTGCGTCTGTCTCGGGATCAAGTAACGCCGCGCGATCTGGAGTTTTTCCCTATCGCTGTAACCCGCGAGCCTGATCATTTCCATGCGGTCGCGCAACGGCGGCGGGATCGGACCGAGCTGGTTCGCCGTCGCGATGAAGAAGATGCGCGACAGATCGAATGGCAGATCGAGATAGTGATCGCGGAAGGTGTTGTTCTGTTGCGGATCGAGAATCTCGAGCAGCGCTGCCGCCGGATCGCCACGATAGTCTGCGCCCAGCTTGTCGATCTCATCCAGCATCAGCACGGGATTGTTCACACCGGCGCGCCGGATCGACTGAATGATTCGTCCCGGCAAGGCGCCGATGTACGTCCGACGATGACCGCGCAACTCTGCTTCGTCACGCACGCCGCCGAGCGACATGCGCTCAAACTGTCGTCCCAACGCGCGCGCGATCGATCGCCCGAGCGAAGTCTTGCCGACTCCCGGTGGTCCAACGAACAACAGGATCGGACTCTTCGTGTCCGGCCGCAGCTTGATGACCGCCAGAAACTCGAGAATCCGTTCTTTGACGTCTTCGAGACCGTAATGATCTTCGTCGAGAATGCGACGCGCCTCCGCCAGGTCGAGCTTGTCTTCCGACGATTTCAACCATGGCAACTCCAAAATAAACTCGAGGTACGTGCGAATCACCTGATAGTCGGGCGCGGCCGGCGGTAAGCGTTCCAGACGCTTCAACTCGCGGTCCGCCTCCTTGCGCACCTCTTCCGGAAGCTCCGCCTTTTCCAGACGCTCGCGGAGCAGCTCAGCTTCAGCAGCTTCGCCCGTCTCGTCCTCGCCGAGCTCTTTTTGAATCGCCCGCATCTGCTGGCGCAAAACGTAGTCGCGCTGCGCCTTGTCCATCTCGGTTTGCGCTTCCGTCGCGATCTTCGAGCGCAGTTGCAGGATCTCGAGTTCGCGCGCGAGATTGTTGTGCGCCAACCTCAGCAACTCGTCCGCGGTGTTCGCCTCGAGCATCTTCTGCTCTTCTTCGACGCCGAGGTTCAGTATCGAACCAAGGAAATACGCGAGACGAACCGGATCGACCGAACTCAACACCGCGATTCGCACTTCCGCCGGAACGTTCGGCAATAACGCCAACGCTTCCTGGATCATCGACTGCACGTTGCGCTTCGCAGCTTCGACCTGCTCCGGATCGACAATGCGCGGGTCAGGAAGTACTTCGACCAGCGCGCGCAGGTGTGGCTCTTCCCCTTTCCACTCGACCACGCGAATGCGCTCGGTCCCCTGGGCCAGGATGCGCATCGCGTCGGGCAAGCGCTCCATGCGCTTGATCATCACGAGCGTGCCGACGTCGTAAAGATCCGACGCCTTCGCATCCGTATCGTCCGACCGCTCGGGCTTCACCGTGATACAACCCAACAACTTCTCCGGCGTCGCCAGCGCCGCTTCAACTGCCGCGACCGAACGCGGCCGGCCGACACCGAGCGGCACAACGGTCTCCGGAAACACAGTCAGGTTTTGCAGCGCCAGCACCGGGACCTCAAACTTCTGTCCCGTGGCGACGGCAGAAAACCTCAGCCCTTCGTTTTGCGGTTGTGATGCGTCGGCCGTGGCTTCGGCAGTGGCCGCCGGCGGCGTTGAAGTTTCAGCAGGTTCAGCCATGATCTTAAAAACCTATGATTCACTACGCACGTTGATAATTAAAAACCCGTCTCGATAATCGTGTCTTAGCGCCGCGCCCTCGATCGGCGAGGGAAACTCGATCGTCTTCTCGAAGCGGCTGTAAGTAATCTCCATCTGATGAAAAATGAAACCTTCGCGATAATGAGTGTCGCGCCGGCAGCCGCGAATGCTCAACATACTGCCGCGTATCTCGATCTCCAGCTCGTCGGAACAAATGCCGGCGAGATCGACTTTGACCAGCCAACCGTCGCTCGAGCGGTACACATCGGCCGCCGGGTTCCATAACCGGCCCGACGGGCTTACTCGCCGATCGACGATCGGTGAGACGTCAAAACGATTTGAATTGCGCATAGCGAAAGAATAAGAGAAGAAAAGCAATCCGTCCAATCCATGGCCAAACACAGATCGGACGGATCGCGCGATGCTTAGCCAAAGATGCGGTTCCAGAACGACGTGCCCTTGGAGATCTCCTCGAGCGCGTCCGCGAGCTCTTGATCCTCGCGAGTTTCCACCGCAACGTCGGCCATCGAGATCATGCCGACGAGATAACCGTTCTCGTTGCACACAGGAATACGTCGCACCTGCTTCTGTCCCATCTTGTGAATCACGTCGACGACGCGATCGTTCGGATGAGCAGTGTAAACATCAACGGTCATGATGTCCTGGGCGCGCACCTGCGTACAGTCTTTGCCTTCGGCGACGGCGCGGATCACGATATCGCGATCGGTAATTAACCCGAGCAGTTTACCGCGGGAGTAGTTGCGGCCGTTTGCCTGGCGATCGTTTTCCGATCGGCCGTTGCCCGGCGTCACGTCGTACTCAACCACCGGAATCACACCCGTGTCTTCCTGTTTCATCATCAGTGCGACTTCGACGACCGCCGTGTCACGCGTTGCGACGGCGAGGTCACGCGTCATGATGTCGCGGCAGCGTAACCGCGACCGTTCGGCGGTGCGCTCAGAACCGCGATACTCGCGCTCGCGCCAGCGGTTCGTGGAAAGATCGCCACGCACGTCGTACAACGAGCTGCGGCGGCCTTCGTCACGAAAACGTCCGCGTTGTTCGCTGTAACGTGGTTCGTCGGTTTCATACTCGGCGCGTTCGCCGAACCGGCTGCCACGGTTGTAATCGGGCCGCCAGTCCTGTTCGAACCGGTTGCGGGAACTGTAGGGCTCATCAAACGCGCCCATCGTGTCGCGGCGCATTCGCTCTTCCCGCCTGTAATAGTCCCTATCCTCATCCAGGTCGTTTCTGTATCTTGCCATTGCATCCCTCCCTAATGATCATTACTTCGGTTTCTATTCGACTTCGGCAATTAATAGCACCCGCGAAGTTATGTCGAGGGAACCAACTTCGACCGGCGTGGCAACGTTGTCGCGCTTTGCCATAAAACCTTCAGTCGCATAAATGGGCTGTGGGGGTCGTATAAAACCTTCCTCCTGCACTTCCACGATGCGCGTCACTTTGCGTCCGAGTGCGCGCGCAATCACTTCCGCCTTGCTCATCGCTTCCTGCGTCGCTTGCTGCAATGCGCGATCGCGGGCTGGTCGATCCTCTCGCAACGTGAACGCGATGCCGGAAATGTCGTTTGAACCCGCCTGCGAGGCCGCGTCGATCACTGTTCCCACCTTCTTCAAGTCGTTCAACGTCACGGTGACTGTGTTTCGCGCTTCGTAGCCGGTGATCGTCGGCGGCTGGTTTTCGCGATACATGCGTTGCGGCTGAACGCTGTAGCCGCTGGTTTTTATTTCCGCGCCTGTTCCGGCGGCGGTTTTCAACGCCTGAATGACGGCATCGGTTTTGGTTGCGTTTTCCTGTTGCGCGTCGATTGCGCGGCGCGCTTGCGTTACTACTGAAATCGTCAGAATCGCCGTGTCAGGTTGAGCTTGAACGATCGAGTCGCCGCCGACAGTAATGCGAGTAGCGCGCCGGGTGTCGCTGGTTCCGGGCGTCGCAGTTTGCGCGTGCAAGATTGTCGCCGCGCCGAGTATCAGGGCCATCGCCCAGGTGGTTGCAGATAGTCGTTTCATAGTTTTTCCTCTCCCGTCGTTGTCGTATCGCGCGCTCGCGCGCCCACGGCATGGGAGAGATTTTGCCGCGAACATAGAGAACGCGCTAGCCGGAAAAACTTGCTGACTGACGACTTGCTGGCCAACTATTTGACATCGGTGTTCGCGCCGCCTTTTCGGGCCGCTTTCTGGCTGCACAAAACGTGTTTTGTTACCATCCATGCGATGCAATCATTCAATACTGAACCAGACGACGACGCAGCGACGCCTCTCACCGCCGCGCGAAAAGTCGTTGTCGGCACAATCAATGACCTTCGGCCAGGTGACTGCGCCAGATTCGAGCTTCCCGATGGCGACGATGTCGCTGTTTTCAATGTGGATGGCGAATTCTATGCCACCACGAATTTCTGTCCGCACAAAGGCGCGCCGCTGGCGGATGGATCGTTGTGCGGGCATGTGATCGAGTGTGGGTTGCACGGGTGGCAATTTGACGTGCGCACCGGTGAATGTTTGACGGTGAGAGAAACGATTAAGACTTACCCGTTGAAGATTGAAGACGGTGTGATCAGTGTGGAGTTGGATTAGATCCGTGTTTTAAGTGCCGTCGTTGCCGATCGCTTCAACGGGACAACAACTCATCGCTTCCTCACACAGCACTCTTTCCTCTTCACTCTGCGGCTGCTTGTAGACAAACGAGTAGTTGTTTTCATCACACCGCATGAAGTTGTCGGGCGCGGTGTCGCGGCAAACGTCGCAATCGATGCAGGAAGAGTCTACGTAGAAAGCACCGCAGACGTTTTCCTTTACTTTGTCGTTTCGATCGGGCACTGGTCTATATTCTTTTGTGCCTTTTGTGGCTAAGGATGCGTCATCTCTTGGGGGTTGACCTTGGCGTCAAACTCCTCCCCGGTCAGATACCCGAGCTCGATAGCTGACTCGCGCAAACTGATCTTCTTCTTGTGCGCGTTCTTTGCGACCTGGGCGGCTTTGTCGTAACCGATGTGAGGATTCAAGGCGGTAACCAGCATCAGGGAAACGTTCACATGCTCGTCGATCTGCTCGCGATTGAGCTCGATTCCGTCAATACAAAACTCGACAAAAGAGCGGATCGCATCGTGAAGCAGTCGCACCGAGTGAAGAAAATTGTGAATCATCACCGGTTTGAAGACGTTCAACTCGAAGTTTCCCTGCGATCCGCCGAAGCTCGTCGCGAGATCGTTGGCGAACACCTGCACCGCGACCATCGTCAACGCTTCGCTCTGCGTCGGGTTCACTTTCCCCGGCATGATCGACGAACCAGGCTCATTCTCCGGCAATACCAACTCGCCCAGACCGCAACGTGGTCCAGACGCAAGCCAGCGAACGTCGTTCGCGATCTTCATCAACGAACCAGCCAGCGTCTTCAACCCACCACTCGCAAACACGAGCTCGTCATGCGCCGACAACGCCGCGAACTTGTTCGGATGTGATTTGAACGCCAGCCCCGTTAGTTGCGCGATCTTCGCAGCGGCGCGTTCGCCAAACTCCGGATGCGAGTTCAAACCCGTGCCGACTGCCGTTCCGCCGATCGCCAGGTCGAGCAGTCCCGGCATTGAAAGTTTTAGACGTTCGATATCGCGTGCGACGAGTGTTGCCCAACCGCCAAATTCCTGATCGACGGTCAACGGCGTCGCGTCTTGCAGGTGCGTGCGGCCGATCTTTACGACTCCGGCAAACTCTTTTGCCTTTGCTTCTATTGCCTGGCGCAAGTGATCGACTGCGGGGATCAGTTTGTTCAACTGTTCGGCGGCGGCGATATACATCGCGGTGGGAAACGTGTCGTTCGACGACTGCGACATATTGACGTCGTCGTTGGGATGGATTGGCTTTTTGCTTCCCATGACGCCGCCCACGATCTCGATGGCGCGGTTCGAAATCACTTCGTTGGCGTTCATGTTGGTCTGCGTACCGCTGCCGGTCTGCCAGATGCGCAGTGGGAAGTGGTCGTCGAGTTTTCCTTCGATCACTTCATCGCTCGCGCGGACGATCAGCGCCGCTTTGTCGTGCGGCAGTTTGCCGAGATCCTCGTTCACCTGCGCGGCGGCTTTCTTGAGAATGCCGAACGCACGGATCAACTCGCGCGGCATGATGTCGCCGCCGATGTTGAAGTGATGGAGTGAACGCTGTGTTTGGGCGCCCCAGTAGCGGTTTATCGGGACCTCAATGGGGCCCATCGAGTCAGTTTCAATTCTGGTTTTTGCGGGGCTGTCAGGGGACTGTTGAGCCATACGTCGCCTTGATCTTCGCGCAGGAATGGCAGATTGGCAAGTAGTAAGCGCCTGAAACGTTTAGTAAGCGCCGAAACGTTTAGTAAGCGCTTAAAACGTTGCGGCTTCGCCGCCTGATGTGAGGCGAGGCTCCGCCTCGCCGTTGAGAGAAACAAAGAAATGGGCTGTGCCCTTGGTTCGGGCTGTGCCCTTGGTTCGGGCTCTGCCCCCGCATTTGGGCCAAAGGCCGAACGAGGGGCACAGCCCAAGTTAAACCCCGACGCAACGGCGAGGCGGAGCCTCGCCTCACATCAGGCGGCGAAGCCGATACGACGGCCAGTGTTTTAAGTAGCCCGTTCCTAAAACAACCAACACTCCCGCCAAATCAACGCGCTTGAACGAAACTGCAGCGATGTATTAAAGTGCGCCGGAGTTTTTCAAGTCCCCATTAAGCTTTCCCCCGCTGTATCCAAGAATATGTCTAATGCTGACTCTGACAGCACCGACCTGTCTGACAAATATCAACGTGCGCATCAACGCGCCCTGATCCTTGTTGTCGAACGAAACCCCGTCGTTCAGCGCCTCGAACGCTATTTCCTCGAACACGCCGGCTACACGGTCGAATTCGCCGCCGACGGAAGATACGCACTCGAGCGGGCGCGCGAGTTGCGACCGCGCATCGTGGTTACCGAAATCATGGTGCCCGTGCTCGACGGACTAAATCTCTGCCGGTTATTGAAGGCAGACCCGCAGACGGCCCACGCCCGCATCCTAATCTTTAGTCATCTGCACGCCGAAGATCGCGCCCGCGAAGTTGGCGCCGACGCTTTTCTGTTGAAGCCCTTCAGCGAAGAGATCCT
>DATANW010000315.1:0-6672 GCA_036266055.1 Pyrinomonadaceae bacterium
TGCTGGGCCTGCCCAAGCGAACCCATCACCAAAGGCGCAAGAGTTTCCAGCAGCCCGGCTGCGGCACTCTGGTCCATACCAGTCACCTGGGCGAGATTACTTTCAATTGCAGGTCGCTGGTTTCCAAAGACATGTCCGAGAATGCCTGAACCGTTTGCTGTTTGCGGGTTCTGCAAATAGCCCGTGACGTTATCGAAGACACTGCCATCATGGTCGTTCGCGACGGCCTGATGTAAGCTGTCCGCCTCCTGAGGTTCCGATGCGTTGCGCGCCAGTGCAGCGATAATCAGAGGAACGCCCACCTGGACAGCGGTATTAGCTGTCGATTCACTAATACCGAATCGCTGAGCGATCGTGCGCGCAGCGCTGCCACCTAATTGTTGGGTGATGATCTGTGTAATTGCATTCATGGTAGATCTCCTTCAGTCCTTCTGTCGCGTAAACAACTCTACTTCCGCGGCAATTACCGTGGAGACTGAGATGTAGGGGGATTGAACGTGGGGCTTGGGTCAGGCTACACACCAGACTTGGTGAAGCCGGGTTCGTCCCAAAACCTTTGCGGTGATAAGAGCGTACGCCTGACCTTCAGCACAACGCAAGGAGTTCTCAATGTTAAGGAACAGAGGAGCAGCTTTACAGGTAAGCGTTCATCTCTTCTTATCAGTATTGATGATCTTTGCGCTGCTCACAGCTTGCAAGCGGTGTGCAACCTGACATTTTATGCGCACTTATCGACTCCAGAACGGCGAGCAGATCACTTCGTTGGCGAGCGATCTTAAAAGTTGGAGTCCTTGATCAGTCCGCTGTGCAGGGATTCTTTATTCGGTTGTACGCGTACCCAATCAACCCTCACCAGCAGAAAGTCATCAACTGCGTCACGCAAAACGTGATCGTAACGTTGCAAAAAACCTCAAGCCCGTCATCTCCAGGATTTCTACAAAGACGCTGTTGCTGCCTGTAGTAACTAGCCGTAACAAAAAGCAAGGGCTGCGGAGTACAAAAACTCCAGCAGCCCTCGCTCCGTTCCCTGCAACCCGTCTAAAAGCTAAACCTGATGCCAAACTCTGCTGACAAACTGTGCGGCACGGTAACTCCACTCGGTGTGATGAAGTTGCTGGGTGTCCCAAAGCTTGCGAGCCGAACGTCAGTGACAAAGTTGTTTCCGAAGTTGGCCCGATTGGTCAAATCGAAAACCTGAAAGATCGCCTGAAGGTTCGCGCGCTCGCGAATCTTGAAGTTCTTCGTCACACGCGCATCCAGTTGAAAGAACGGTTGTCCTCGCAAATTGTCAAAGCCGGCGTGAGTACATTGGCCCGAGCGTAGACAGGCCCTATACTTCTGGCGGTTCGCGTTTGAAAGACCCGGATCGCCGAATGCACTCAACGTAGCTGTCAAATCCTCCGGCCGATCTTTAAATACCACGACGTGAGAAGTACCACGTCCGCCGCCGACGCCAAGGATGTCGACCGCGCCGCCGTAACCTGCTGTATAAGGTCGCGCGGATTCCCACTGCACGATCGGCGCTACCTGAAAACCACCCGGCAGGTTTACGACACCACCCATCGAGAAGCGATGTGTTGAATCGTTTGGCGTTGGCCCAAGCTCATACGACGCGAACATGTCGAACGGATCCCAGGCGCGATTTCTAAACGCCGCTGAGTTTCCGTTGTAAGCCAGCGCTTGCGAAAGTGTGTAAGTTGCATTCACCGTGAGATTCTGGTGCAGCCGGCGACGATACGAAATATTCATACCGTCATAGCGCGACCGGCCGGAAGACTGCTCGAGGTCGATGCGCCCGAGTATTGGTTGATGCGCTGCCGCCAACGCAGCCGTCAAGGGTCGCGTCGTAATCTCCTGGCCCGAGGAGTTGAGGAAGATGGCACGCGTCGGGTTGATGTTGACGGTCTTGGACTCATGCAATCCAAGGATGTGCGTGTATTCAAATTCGAGCACCGAATAAGAATTGAATTGCCACGCATAGCCGACGTTCCACTGTTGCGTGAGTGGGTTTTGGTAATCGGGATCCATGATGCGCCCAGTCGAATTGTCGGGTAACTGGGTCGGCGGCGGCGGGATTGTCGGCAACGGATCGATGCCAAAACGCCAGTTCGACAGCGGAATTCCCGTACCGGGAACGATGTCGCCACTCGCAATACTGAAAACGCTGACGAAGATCGTGGGATTGATCTGCTGGATCATGAACAGCGGAATGTTCAGAAACGTCTGGCCGTAATAAAGGCCATAGCCGCCGCGCACGATGTGTTTTCCTGAAGAGCCAATGTCCCAGGCAAAGCCCACGCGGGGGCTAAAGTCGAGGCTATCGTCTTTCGGTAAAGACGCAGCGGCAGGATGATTGATTGCTTTAAGAGCCAGGTAGGTCCTGCTTAGACCTTGCGCTTCCGTTCCAATCAGGTTGAAGTCTTTGTCCCACCGCAGTCCGAGATTGAATGTCAGGTTTGGTCTGACCTTCCAATCATCCTGAACATAAAGACCCAACATTTTCGCGCCGCCAGGCAAATTGAAATAAGGATCGCCGGCCGTTGCCGTCATGCCGCCGACTATGCCCGGAGTTGAGAAGCCCTGCGGCAACGTCAGGATCTGGCTCGGCAAGGAAACGAAATCGATCTCGAGCGTTGGATTGAACTCAAAGAAACCACCGAGCTTCGGCTCCCACAAGTAATCGACGCCGGTTCTGAACGTGTGATTTCCTTTGTTGATTGAGAGGTCATCTTTGAATTGATATTTGATCTGATACGACTGTTGGGGCACGTTCACATTCGTGCCAAACTGAATACCTGTAGGAAAGGTTACCGTGGTCGTTTTTTCTTCACTGTCGATCAGGTTGACCCAGTATTGATAGCCGGCGGTGAAAGCATTGACGACAGTGCTGCTCAGCGACGAATTCAATGAAAAGTTGCCGAGTATCAGGCGATTCGTAGTGAAGTTTCCTTGTGTGAGATCGACGCGCTGAGTCGCCTGATCGTTAAGGCCCGTGTTGGATTGGTCGTTATACGACACGAACATGCTGTGTTTGGAATTAAACGTGTGATCGATTCTCGCATTGATGCGCCAATCTTTATAAGGCGTCGGCAGCGTGGTTGCAGGTCGCGCACCCAAATTCTGCACCAACAGCAACTGCGCGAATGCGTCGGACGCAACCGGGATCGAAGTCGCTTCGTTCTGGCGTTCGAGTGCGAAGAAGAAGAAAGTGTTCTCGCCGCTCTTGTAGTGTGTTGGTCCACCTTCGCCAAAACGCGGCAGGTGCAAAGGCCCACTGATCGAACCTCCCCACTGCTTCCGGTTGAAAGGCGGCTTCGTTTCGATCGACGTATTGGCTGGTGAAACTTCGCTGGCGTTCAGTTTTTTGTCTCGCAGGAAATAGAAAACTGAGCCATGGTAATCACTAGCACCCGATTTCGTGACGACGTTTACTGCGGCGCCTTCACTCCTGCCGTTCACCGCCGAGAAACGTGCGGTGCTGATCACAAATTCCTGAATGGACTCCAGTGGAAACTGCATGACCGGCCCACCCACGGTGTTGTCTTTGTTATCGATCCCGTTCACGGTCACGTTAACGTTGCGACCGCTGGAGCCATTGATTCCAAACACAGACACGCGACGCTTGGTTGGATCATAGGAGTCAACGGGCTTAGCGCCAGGCGCAAGGTAGGCCAGGTTTCCCAGATCGCGACCGTTCAATGGTAAGTCCTCGACGTCGCGCGGCGTGATGTTGAGACTGACATCCGTCTTCTCTCTGCTAACCAATTCACCTTCACCTGCCGTCACCGTAACCGTAGCCGTCTGCACGCCGGGTTCCATCGTGACGTCGAAGTTGTTTGTTTTTCCGACAAGCACTTCCGAGTTCTCGACTACGACGTCGCCAAATCCAGTGGCGGCGACCTTGATGTCGTACCGGCCGGCGGGTAACAGATCGATTCTGTATTCGCCGCTCTCATTGGTCTGGGCCGTTCTGGTCCGTGTGGTTGATTTGTTAGTAATGGTTACCGTGGCGTTAGCGATTGCGGCCTGGTTTTTGTCTTTTACCGTACCGCTTATCGCGCCGCTGGCTGTGATTTGCGCGACGACGTTTGCACACACAACCAACGTCAAGCCGAAAGCAATGAGAACTCTCTGTAAAAGGGTTGAAAACCGCTGGTGGCGATCAGAGTCCATGGGGAACCCTCCTTCTGAGGTGAGGCGAGCACACGACGGCCTCAAGCGAAGCAACTGAAACCGAAGCACTCGCAGCTGTTTGATTGACCTGATTGAGAACTAAGATGGCGCGGCCGCGCCTGCGATTACGAGGTGATTAATGCTCCTAAGTTAGAAAAATGTCAACGAATTTCTGAATGGGAAATGAAAAAAATGCATCAACCGCGCACGACCGTGAGCGAATAGGCGGGCAGGTTGAAGGTAGTACCAGCGTTTGCTTTCAGGCGCTGATGTTCAGGTGGCAAGTCTCTAAGCGGAAGATAATTGGCGCCAAGTTGATATTGCGTCCGCGAGTATTGATAGACATCTACCTCGCTGTGTGAATAACCGAGGTTCGAATCTTTACAGCCGGGCTCTTCACATTCAAATTCGATTTTTACCTCGCGAGATTTGTCCGCGTCTCGATTGATCAGCAGCACAGACCACAAACGATCGGGTCGCCTGGTTACATAAGCGCTTATTAAAGGATCGTCAGTGGTCGCTTGATACAGTTCGTGTAAACCGCCGCGCGGGTTGGTCCATTCGTGAGTTAATAACCGTGCCGCATAATAGGTAGGCATTCGATATGAGATTCTTCCATCATCTCCGATCAGGAAAAGCATGTTGTTGCCGGGCGGGCACTCTTTTTCGTCGAGTATTTCGTTAGGCTCATACCCATACAAGAACGTTTGTTCACCGCCGAGCAGCAAAAAATTCGCGACCGCATCCGCATTAAGTAAAGCACCCTCGATGTCGATCTCCGCTCTCGCGGCATAAGCTGAATAACCGTACTCAGTGATGATCCACGGAACACTGTCGCGAGGATCGGCTCTGCGCATCGCAGTCAACTGTTCGGTGAGTAACTGAGGCGACTCCTCGAGCTGAGGACCTGTTTCTTCGCACACATCGTCGAACGGATACCACTCGAAGGAAGAGAACGAGTAATCGTCGAGATGTTCTCGCTGGCGGAGGTAGGCGACAAACCTGCGAAGCCAATCCTCTTTGCCTGGTCCGATATCCTGAAAGCTTGGTCCACCCAGCTTGATATTTGGATCAACGGCATGAAGGGCCCCGGCAAATTGAATGTAGAGGGCAGCGTAGTCTTCAGGGGCTACATATTGACCGTCCGGCTCCTCGCCAAGCTCCATGCGATTCACCGAGTAGCGTTGTGCCTTCAAGTAGCGCAGCTCAGCCGCAGCATTTTCCGGTGTGTCGTAAAGCATGGCGACAGGCGTCAGCATCGGCAGCCGATTGGTTAGCCCACTCTTGAAGATTCGATCGAATCCGGGCTGTTCAACTTTTGGATCTTTATCTTTGGGGCGGTGCCAGGGGTCGGTCGACGAAACATAGATCGCAGTTTGAACTGCGTTATCGGTTGCATGACTAACCTCATCGTGAAAGCGATGCTCACTGTCCATCATTCCCACAAAGATCTCGCGCACGGCATAGCCGAGATGAGCACGAATGTCCTTCGACTTGACGTTTGCTTTGTCTGAACTTTCCTTCATTAGTACGCGGAGGAACCGCGTCGTCACCGGCTCAGAGCACAATCGGATCTCTACGTCTCCGCCGTGTTGCGTCTGAATCTGTCCGTTCGGAAACGTCTGCCACCGATCAGGTCGCGGGTGGTCTACTACATCGTCGATGTCTGAGAAGTCTCCGAATTGAACGTCATACACGGTGGCGAACGGCTCTGCCCAACTCAACCTTATGACATTGATCGGCTTCTTCGTTCCCAGGTCGATTATGATCCACTGCGGCAGAGTGGCATTCGGTTGGCCGGTAAAATGCCGGTCAAGGTAGGGATTGCTCTTCCAAAAGGTTTTGGAATCGCCATCGTCCAGGCGGGAGTAGTCGTCGCGGTTTGCTTGATCGAACGTATTGCCGCGTCGCGGCAAACGGTAACCATAGCTCAGCGAAAGATCGGTCGAACCGCGTTTAGCGCGAGAGACCCAGTAGCCGCTATTTTGCCCACTCCAGGACCCTCGCGGATTCCAGTGCCACGCTTCTCCCGCGAGTTCCGTGCGTAAGCGATAACTTATCGGCTTCAAACCGGCGCTCAACATTTCGCGCACGTTTTCACGTGACAGCATCCGATCGACTTCGCCTTTTTCATGACCATCAATCGCGGCGCCAAAGGCATGGGAGGGATCAAACCGGCGCGCCGGATGACCGGGCTGGAAATGGATTTTTACAATCGTGATTTGCCTGGGAGATTGAGTCAGAGCAGTTTTCGAAAACGTGGACGCGAGAGCGAGCAGGATGTTGAGACATACCAGGCCGGTGAGCACCTGACGGACCTGTCTGCTTCTCAGTTTCATTGCCTTCGCATCGTGTCATACGCGGTTCTGCGGCTCAAGACGTGCAGCATTGCATCTTCGCGGGTTTGACGTGACAATGCCGCCAAATCATGCGCCGATCAGGTTGCGTCCACTTAGTTAATCTCGTCCTTTCACTGTTGTTGAGCAACTGTGGGACGGC
>DATANW010000316.1:0-3180 GCA_036266055.1 Pyrinomonadaceae bacterium
GTGTCCTAATTCGTTGTACACGTCAAAGTAGACACCGATTATTTTGTAGGTGAGCTCTTTGTGTTTCAAAATTCAATCCTTAATCCAACACGGATCTGACGTGGACGCATCGTGCGTTTTGCGACGAGGAACGAATCATCGAAGTTGATGAATTCGGAGCCGAAGCTGAAGACGGTCTTGTTCAGGACGTTGTCGAATTCAACCAACGATCGAAGGCGGAATCGATCATTGAGGTGAAAGTCGCGGGTGACGTTCAGATCGAAGACGAAGAGTCCTGGGCCGATGCCGGCATTACGAGGAAGGTTACCGGATTGGCCGATCGGCGGAATGCTGAAGGCGTCGATGATTGAAGGATCGATGGCTTGACCCGGTTTGCGCCAGCGAAGAAGTCGAGTGTCGCCGGAGAAGTTTGGTCGATCGTTTGAGACGTCGTCGAGGTTCCGGTCGACGCCGCCGAGCGAAATGTTGAAAGGTGCGCCTGACGCGACACGGAAGATCGGAGATAAGTTTAAAGCACCGACGTAGCGTGGCAGGGCGAAGGCGCCGGAGAAGACAAAGCGGTGACGTCGATCGAGTAAGCTGCGCGCACGCTCCGCACGAAAATCGCCGGGAACCAGCGCGTCTGAGGTGTTCACGATTCCATCGTCGATCAAACTCGACAACGTGTACCCGGCGCGAAAACTGAATTTAGAATCGAATCGTTTTCGCAACTCGACCGTGAGTCCGCGATAGAAGCTATTGCCCGCGGAGATCAGTTGTTCTATCTCACCTCGCGAAGGATCGGGCCGCAGATCGTTGAGTGCAGCGAGTGCTACACCGATAGCCGTCGTCGAAGATGGATGATTTAAATTGACGATCGAAAGCGGCACACCGAATTCGACGACACGACTCACCGCCGACTGATCCACCGCGCCAAGAACGAACCGCACGAGCTCACCAGCCGTCGACGTACTGTGCAGCGGCCGAACACGCGTCATCGGATTCACGAAGTTGGCAAAATCACGCGACGCCAGGAACCCCGATAAATCGTCGTACCCGATTGGCAGCACCGGCGCATTCGCATTGAACTCGCGCCACAGATGAATCCCTCGCGTGAAACTAAAATTCGCCTCGATCGCATACCCACGTCCGAGATCGCGCTCCAGGCCTGCATTCACCTGATAACTCTCCGGAATGCGTAACCGCGGATCCAGGCGACGCAGGAATTCAGTATTCGCGATCGCAAATTGTCTTAGATCCGTGACTTCAGGAAACCGCAAATGGGAAGCAATAAACGCGCGACGCTGCTCGGTAGTCATCAGTTTTCCTGTCAACGGATCCTGAAGCGCATTCGTGTCAAAGAACAGTTGCTGCTGGCCAAGTGTGAAATCGTCGATCGTCCTCAACAGCGCGCGATTGAAGAAGATCCCACTGCCGAACCGCACGACCAACTTGCCGGAATCGAACGGACTGTACGCGACCGAGAAGCGTGGTCCAAAGTTGTTCCGGTCGCGCAGGATCGTCTCGCGCTCATAACGCACACCATAACTGACGAGCAGTTGCGGCAACGCTTGCCATTCATCCTGCACGAAGAAGCTGATGTAACGATTCGTCTGCGTCGATCGGCTCTGAAAGTTTTGCCGGAAGCGCGACGGCCGGCCCGCGAGGAAGTCTCCCGCACTCGCAAAGTTGTAAGTGCCGGTGAGGTCGGAAAGATCGATGAATGTCGAACGAACGTAATGGACATCGGCTCCAAACTTTAACAAGTGATCGCGAGCAACGAACGACAACACATTTTGCAGTTGCAGACGATCTTCGCGTCGATCGCTGCCGCCGGACGTCGACGATCCCGCGACCAAAGTACCCGAGCGTCGCTCCGGATCGTCCGCCGCAAGCGGATCGTTCAGTGCTATCAGCACGACCGGTTGGCCGGTAGCCTGTGCTTCAAACGCCGGCGCGAGTCGCGAGTATTGCATCCGCAACTGATTCACGACTCGCGAGGAGAAGACATAGTTGTCAGACACGGAGATCGCGTCCGAATTCCGTCGCCTGCCTTGAAACGCTTCGGCGAGACGATTCCCGCCGCCAAACTGCCGCAGATTCAACAGCCGCCCGGCTTGGTAGACCACTGAGACGTTGTGCATCGGACTTAACGGATGATCGATGCGTCCGATGAGACTCTCGTTCCGTAGCGGCGTGCTGACTGGTGCGATGAACGGCGCAACTTCGCTTGCGAGCGCCGGCTCGTTCACATCTTCGAGTCGCGAGCGTTCGGGATGTGTCGGACTCGGCAACGGAAACAGCGGGTTCTGCGGAACGGGAACAAGCGTATCGATCAGCGCGTTATCGATTACCTTGCTGACTTCATACGACGTGAAGAACGCGGATTCTTTTTTAATCGGTCCGCCGAGGGTCAAACTTACGACATGCTCCTGGAGCGGCAAACGCGACAACCCGAGAGAGTTGTTGCGGAACGTATTCGCGTTAAGCGCTTCGTCCCGGAAGAAATACACCGCGCTGCCATGAAACTCACGCGAGCCGCTGCGCGTGCGCAGATTGACGCGACCGCCTGACGCGCGTCCGTACTCGGCGGAGAACTGGTTTGTGATCACCTGAACCTCCGCGACAGCTTCCAGCGAAGGTTGAAAACGCTCGCGCGCCGCGCGATCGTCGTTGTTATCGAGGCCGTCAATCGTGAGGTTGTTTGAGTATGCCGGTGCGCCGGCGAGCGCGAAGACTCCCGATTCTTCGGGCGTCGATGCGTGACTGGAATTGCGATCCTCGGCAAGGTCGCGCGTCGAAAGTGGCTCTTCAGTGACGCCCGCCAAGGTAAAGATCAGATCGAGCACCGAACGCGACGTCAACGGCGACAACTCTGTTTCTCGCGAAACCAGCGTTGCGCCAACTACCGTCCGTTTCGTGTCGACGACGGGCGTCTCCGCCGTTGTTACCACCACCGGTTCAACCACGACGGCAGCAGGAAGCAACGTTACATCCAACTGCAAACTCTGCCCCGAAGTAGTTCTGATCTGTGTAAATTCCTGACTCGCAAAGCCCGAACAAGAAACGCGAATTGAATAGATCTGCGGTTCCAACTGGATCAAACGATAACGGCCGCGATCGTCTGTTGTGACTGTTCGAGTGTTGGCTTTGATTTCAGCGCCGGGAATTACAGCGCCGTTTTGATCGACAACGCGACCA
>DATANW010000317.1:0-5121 GCA_036266055.1 Pyrinomonadaceae bacterium
GAACTACGCCGAGATACGTTACGGCCAGCAAGTCGTGAGACGTGACTTGCGAAAGCGCGGTCAGGCCCCACGGCGCGCAGATCAGAACGACCAACAGGTTTCCATAGATCACTGACGAAGCGCGATTCACTTCTCGCGCTCGCGGATGTCGCAGTAAGAGAAAGTAGAGCGCGAAGAAAAACCCCGACAAAAGCGCCATCAAGTTTCCGGCGACGTCTTGCGGACGCAGTTGGCCCACAAAGAACAGCGCCATGGCGCCGATGCACACGAGCACCGTGATCAGATCGCGCTTCCGAAATTTCTCCTTGTAAACGATCGGCTCGAGGATCAGCAGGTAAACCGGAGCGGTGTACTGGAGAAAGATCGCATTCGCCGCAGTCGTCGCCTTCGTCGCCATGACGAAGAGAATTACGAGCACCGCGTAGAGAATTGCGGCAGCGCCGGTAAGGCGGTTCAGGCCAAAACCTTCACGCCGTGTAAGAAGCGCGACCGTGATCAGTGCGAAGAGTGAGCGATACCCGGCGAGCTCGAGCCCGGAGAGTGAGTTCCATTTGATGAAGAGCCCGCCAGTGCTCCAAAGGAAAGCCGCCGCAAACACGAACATGAGTGGCGATGCAAATGCGCCGGGCGGTTTGCGATCCAGATCCGTGTTCACGGATTATTTTTCAAGCCTTTTCAGATACTTTCCAAACACCCCATTCCACGGCGGGATCACGATCGACACAGCGCCGTGTGTCTGCGCCTGACAGGCCAACCGGATCAACGGCTTCGACTCCGCGGTATCAATGTACCCAAACTCCTTAATCTTTTTCCCTTCACGGGCCGCAACATCCGACAACTTCTCCGCGCCGCCAAGTACGCCAACCCAACACGTCCCACACGATGCAGATCGGCATTCGACCGGAATCGGCCCCTCGACCCGGCGCGGATCGATCTCACGCCAGTTGCGCGAACTATCCGCGGCAGCCCCCCACGCCAGATCCTGCACGTGATTCATCCGATACTTCGCCCGGTCGTCATTTTCGTCGTACGTGACCGTCCACTTCTTATTCACCGTTCGCAGGAACCCCAACATTCCCTGACTATCGTCCTTCGCCCGCTCACGCAACACCTGCTCCGGCGACTTCCGTGCATGCCCTCGATCGATCAGCATCTTGCCAAGCGCTTTTTCAAACGCCTCGAGTCCCGCCTGCTGAATAGTCATAAACGCGACGGCTGTAATCCCCGCAGTTAGCGAACGATCGGTCTTGAGTTGCCGTGCGACCTCGTCAGCTACACCCAAAATCTGATCCGCTAAGCCCCCCTCGAATGAAGCCGAACCGGCATGCTTCTCCACGGCCTTCTTCACTTCCGGCCAGTAGCGATGCCCGTACAGAAACGTGTGCGAGGAATCGATCTGATCCTTCAGGTCGTACGTCCCCTGCATCAACAACTGTTGCCGCAGCTTCTCCGGATCCTCGGCCCGCTGCAACGCCTGAAACAGCGCCAACGGGTAAAAAGCGAACCAGATCTGCGTCGCGTTTTGATCGACTTCGTGAATCGCGCGCAGCAGGGTGGTCAGCGTCGCCGACCACGCTTCTTCATCGTGTTTTGCAAGAAAATTATCAAATGCAGTCATGTTAATAGCCGTAAATCTGTGGTAAAGTTTGTCACCGCCATGGACCCAAATCAGCCTCAAGTCGCCAAATCGGGACGCACTTTCGATAGTGCTTACAGTTTTTCTTTCAGCATAGTTCTGGGCTTGGTTTTGTTCATTGCCGGGCTTGTCATCAGCCTGACGCTCGGCCAGGGCGCCACCATCGGTCTCATCTTCGGCATCCCGCTGCTGGTTGCCGGTTTAGTGCTGCCGCTGTTCATGATGCGCGACCTCTTCCATCACAACGAAATCGACAGCACGTGCCCATATTGCGACGCGCCGATCAAAACGTCAGACGCCACCATCCGCCTGAATTGCCCATCCTGTAAGCGCGTGATCGAAGTGCGGGAAATGACGTTGCAGCGCGGCGAGTAAGCACCTCTCACATACCAGTCGACAAGCTGTGCCGGGTCATGTAGTCCGCGAACGTAAAGGCAAACAATATCGCCATCCAGAAAAACGCGGATCCCAGGATCACCCAAATAAGCCGTGAACTATAACGCACGTGCATGAAGTAGAGCACGACGAAGGTCGCCTTGGTGACCGCGATCGTCATCGCGATTATCGTGTTCAGGCCGAAGGGGAAATCGATGAACGCAGCCCAGACCGTCAATGCCGTGCCCACCAGCAGCACTAAGAAGATCGTGACGTAGACCCTGACTGAAACGATGTGTTCGCTCATCCGTGGTTCCTAATGGTGCTCGAGCAGATGCCGGCCGAGCAAATAAAGCAGGGGAAACAGGAAAATCCAAATGATGTCGACAAAGTGCCAGTAGAGGCCAATCACCTCGACCGGTCCGTGATACTCGGGATCGAAACGCCCTCGCAGCGAAAAGATAATCAGATAAATCAACAGGCCCGCGCCGATGATCATGTGCAGTGCATGCATGCCGGTCATCGCGAAGTAGATCCAGTAAAACATCTCGACCTGCGGCACGGTCGCACCTTCCAGCAGGTGCAGCTTATGTGGATCCGTGTCGCCTTCCTGCGCGACTTTCGGATCAAACGAGTGCCCGGGAATGATATGTCCGGGGATCAGCCCATCTTCATACTTGTCGTGATACTCGACCGCCTTGATCCCCAAAAACGTCAGACCAAGGATCAGCGTCAAAATCAGGCACAGCACCTGCGGACGCGGTTTCCCCACTTGCGTGAAATAAACAGCCATCGCCATCGTAAAACTGCTCAGGATCAGCACGCCGGTGTTAACGGCGCCGAGCGTGATGTCGAGGTGATTGCTGGCCGACGCAAACGCGGCCGGAAAAAATGTGCGATAGAGCGTGTAGGCGAGAAACATCCCGCCGAAGAACATGATCTCGGTAACGAGGAACACCCACATGCCGAGCGTACCCGCCTCGCGTTGCTGCTCCATGTTTTCAAAATGGTGCTGTAGCGCCGGGTGGCCGTGAATTTCTGGTGTTGCCGCGTGACTCTCGATCATTATTGTCTTAATCCGTACTTCTTATCCCTACTTCTTATCCCTGGTTCTGATCCGCTCTTCTTTTTCTTTGATCCCGATCTCTTAAACTCGTTCCTCACGAAACGTTCCGACGACCTCGGTCTCCTCCGGTGGCGCAAACTCATAAGCTTCCCACGTAACAATCGGCGTCGTTTCGAAGTTCTCAGTTGGCGGCGGCGACTGCGTGCGCCATTCCAGTCCCGGCAAGTGCCACGGATTCGCTTCCGCATGCCGCCCGTAACGCATCGACCAAACGAAGTAGATCGCGGGAATCAACATGCCGAAACCAAGAATCGACGCGCCTGCCGACGACAGCACGTTGAACACCTGGAACTCCGGCGGATACGCATGGTAGCGCCGCGGCATGCCGAGATAACCGGCGACGAACTGTGGCAGAAACGTAAGGTTGAATCCGACGTAGATCACGAGCGCAGCAAACCGCCCCCAGCCTTCGGGATACATGCGTCCGGAAATCTTGGGCCACCAGTAATGCAGCCCACCGAGATATCCCATCAGGGCGCCGCCGACCATGATGTAGTGGAAGTGGGCCACCACGAAGTACGTGTCGCTCAAATGGACGTCGGTGGCGAGCGATGCCAGGAACAACCCGGTCATGCCGCCGACCGTGAACAGTCCGATGAAGCCAAGTGCATAAAGCATCGGCGTGTCGAAAGAGATCGAAGACTTGTAGAGCGTCGCTGTCCAGTTGAAGACCTTGATAGCCGACGGTATGGCAACCGCGAAACTCAAGAACGAGAAGATCATTCCTGCGTAGACCGACTGCGGCGTCACGAACATGTGGTGGCCCCAAACGAGAAACCCAAACACCGCAATCGCGAGGCTGGAAAATGCGACGAACGAGTAGCCAAAAATATTCTTGCGCGAGAAGTTTGCAATCAACTCGCTGACCACGCCCATCGATGGCAGCACCATGATGTAGACGGCCGGATGCGAGTAGAACCAGAACATGTGCTGGAACAGCACGGGATCGCCGCCGAGTTTCGGATTGAAAATGCCCACTCCTGAAATCCGCTCAAACGCCAGCAACAGGACAGTGATCGCAATCACGGGCGTGCCGAGAACCATGATCAGGCTGGTGGCGTAGTGCGACCAGATAAACAGCGGCATGCGGAACCACGTCATGCCGGGCGCGCGCATCGTGTGGATCGTGACGATGAAGTTCAGTCCCGTCAGGATCGACGAAAAGCCGTTGATGAAGATTCCGAGTCCCGTGGCCACGACGTAAGAGTTTGAAAACGTCGTGCTGAACGGTGTGTAGAAGGTCCAACCGGTGTCGACGCCGCCTGCGAGCAGTGCGTAGATCGTGATGATGCCGCCGGCGAGGTAGATGTACCAACTGAGCAGATTTATCCTGGGAAACGCGAGATCTTTCGCTCCGATCATCATTGGGATGAGGAAATTTCCCAACGTCGCCGGGATCGACGGGATCAGGAAGAAAAAGATCATTATGATGCCGTGCTGCGTAAAGACCTTGTTGTACGTCGTCGACGAGAGCAGATCACCCTGCGGGGTCAGCAGCTCGAGGCGAATCATGAGTGCGTAGAGGCCGCCGATAAAGAAGAAGAAAGTGATCGAGCCGAGGTAAAGCAGAGCGATGCGCTTGTGGTCTTTGGTCAACAACCACGACTTCAACCCGTAAACCGCGTTGAGGTAGTTCACCTTCGACGGCGACGGCAACTCAAATGACTCTATTGGCTTCATTACTTTCCTAACTACTTTATGTTCTGCGTCGGCGACGGCGCAGTGACCGCACGCGACGGCGACGGGCTTGCTGCCGTCGTCGCCGGTGTTTGTGTGCCCGACGGGTGCAACGACTTGATATAAGCGACCAACTGCACTAACTGATCTTCCGTAACCTGTCCCTGAAACGTCGGCATGATCGGCCCAAAGCCGGCGACCAGCTTCGCCTGCGGATCGGTAATCGATTCGCGAATGTAGCCCTCGTCAACACGAATAGTCTGTCCGCTCTGTAGCTGCTGGTTCTTCCCGAATATGCCAATCAGGT
>DATANW010000318.1:0-9887 GCA_036266055.1 Pyrinomonadaceae bacterium
CAGATGGCGAGATCGACGTCAGCGCCTGCGGTCAACACCGGTGTGCCGCGAACGCCTTCCTGCGCGACGATTTGCCGGTCGGAAAAACTCCGGCCTTTGTCTTTCGACTCGGCGATGTAGAGTCCCGGCGCATTCGCTTCACCGGCTGCATACCATAACACCTTCAACCTCCCGTTATCGGCGACCGAAAGAGATGGACCAGATACGGGGCAGCCATGCAACACCCACTTGTCGTCGCTGACGATCACCGGCTTCGAGAAAGTCGCGCCGGCGTCTGCAGAGGCCGTGACGGCGATATGGCGAAAGTCTCCCGGCAGTACATGTCGCCAGCCCACGTAGATCGTGCCGTCTGACGCGATCGCCATCGCCGTTTTGCAGCACGGACACGCATCAGCGGCGATCTTCCGATTGCGCGAAAACGTACGCCCGCCGTCGTTCGAGTCGGCGATGAAAAGCTCGCGATTGCTTTCCATGTGATGACCTTCGGCTTTCGTTGAAGGTTTCGGCGTGACGACGTTTCGCTCGTCGAGCCAGCTAACGTAGATGTGACCATCGCCGGCAACACCCAACGAGTGCATGCCGTGTGCGGCGGGAACTTTGTCGTCGTTGATCTTCACTGGCGCCGCAAATGTTTTGCCCAGGTCGGACGAAACGGACAAGTAAAGATCCGTTCCCTTCTTATCGTTCGCCTCAACGCGCTCGGTCCATACGACATAGACGGAACCGTTCTTTCCGACGGCGACGCTCGGCTGATCACCACGCCAGGCGGTCGCAGTGCCCGCTTCGGGATTAACGCGAACAGCGGGCGCGGGTGTCTTCCCGGGTTCGTAGCGGCCGATCATCACGTCGGCGCGATTTTCCGGTGCGTGATTCACCCATGCGACGTAAAAGCTGCCGTCAGGAGCGACCGCAGTCGCTGGTTCTGCGGCGTCAACGCCTTCAGCGGAAACCAGCACCAGTGGCGAACTCAATGGAGGATAGGCGGTTAGCGTTTCCGTCGAGCGATTGCAGGCGCACACGAACGCGCACAAGACAATCACAAAAGTTAATCTCTTGTTCCGTAACATCTGCTAGAAACTCACCCTCATTCCAAACTGAAATTGTCGCGGATCGAAAGCCTGCGTCGGTTGTCCAAAACTCGGCAGCGGGTTGATGCCCGAGCCGAACGTGTTGTTCGGGACGCCGAAGTTGGACCGGTTCAGCACATTAAACCCTTCGGCCAGCAACTGAAGATCGACGCGTTCAGTAAGCCTGAAACGCCTGCTCAAACGCAAATCGAGCGAGGCGTAATCAAACCCGCGACCGGTGTTCCGACCGACTCCGATCGGGCGATCGTTGTTGTTGGTGTCGAGGTTGCGATCGCTTCCGAGCAGCACATTGAACGGCAATCGCGACGCGTAAGTGAAGATGTAGCCCAACTGAAAACCACAGAGGACTTGTTGCAGGCCGGTTGGTTTCGTGTGTTCCGGCACCTCCAGCGAACCGCTGATGACCAGACGATGACGCTGATCGTTATCGGAGAGGCCGCGATCGTCGCGAACGTTGAAGTTGTCCTGCGGAGTCGAAAAGAAGAAGTTACCGGCGTCGTCGATAGTCTTGGAAAACGTGTACGACACGCGCAGGCTGGACCAGCGAGTGGCTCGTTGATTTACGGAAACGACCAGTCCGTCGTAGCTGGAGTTTCCGGAACTCTCAAAACGCGAGATGTTTCCCCAATTCGGATCCGGGCGGCCGAGATTAGGAATGCCGGCGGATGCCGGGAAACGCGGCACGTTTACATTGCGCGAGAGAATCAAATGACGCGCTTGCAGGTGCAGGTAACCAACTGAAACGATCGTGTTACCGGGCAGTTCGCGTTCGACTTGCACGTTTGCCTGTTGACTGTAACTGGCGTCGATGTCCGGATCGATGCGCGTGATGTTTGGCTTGGTCGCGAGCGTCGCGGGTTGGACCGCGAGCACATTTGGGAACACTGGAGCGTCGGGCTGCGTCGGCGATAGTTGCGCGACGATGAACTTCGTGCCGTCGCGTTGCAGCGCGTTGGAAGTCGCTCGCAACGGGATGCGATCGTAGTAAAGACCGAAACTCGCGCGAATGGCGGTCTTCGCGTCTGGGGCGTAGACAATCCCGAGCCGTGGCGAGAAGTTGTTGCTGTCGGTCTGAATCGGTTCGGGCAGAAACTGTGCGTCATATCTCAGGCCGGCGTTGATCGTAATCTTCCGCCGTACTCGCCATTCGTCCTGCACAAACACACCAAAGTTCGGATTCGACTGAAGCTGCTCCGGCACACCGAACGCCTGTTGAAACGAGATGTAGTTTCCGGCGATAAAATTGTTCATCGAGCTGAAGTTGTAAACACCCTGGACCGCGCCTGGGAAGAGGATGTTGACGCGGTTGTAGAGAAAACTGACGCCCGCTTTTACCGAATGATCGCCGCGGGTTGTAGACACGTTGTCGACTGCTTCGAAGAGATTGATGTCGCGTCCGAGCGGCGAGAACGTTGCGGTGCCGAAGTTTGCGACGCCTGCAATGTTTACGGCCGGACCGGTCGTGTCGTTCACCGGCTGATCGAGCTTGCTGTTCGTGTACTGGAAGCGCGCCTCATTCAACGTGCGGCTGCTGAGTGTCGTGACGTTGCTGAGTTGCAACGTCTGATCCGTATCATTCAGACCAGAGCCGCGACTGACGGCGTTCAGTCCGCCAACCGTTCGCGAGTTAACGGCATTGATGTGATAGAGACTGTAACGACCGCTGAGATCGTTGCGGCTGTTGATCTTGTGATCGATGCGCGCGAAGAAGTTGGTGGTATCGAAACTCGCCGGCACGACGCCGGTGCTGATTAGCGGCCCGGGATAGTTGACCGCGAGCAGGCGATTGTTGATGGTGGTAACAGCGCCCGGCGCGATTGTCAGAACGGCTGAATAGTTTCGGCGCGTTTGTTCGAAGTTCGTAAAGAAGAACGTTCGCTCGCTTCGGATTGGACCACTGATTGTTCCACCGTACTGTGCCTGCGTCAGCAAGTCTTTCGTCGGCGCGAGAGGATTGCGCGCGTCGAAGCGTTGGTTGCGAAAGAATCCGTACAAACTTCCGCGCCAGTCGTTAGCTCCACTCCGCGTCAGAATGTTGACCACGCCACCGGAGGCGCGGCCAAACTCCGCGATCCCGCCCGAGGTCACCACCTGAAACTGATCGATGACTTCCTCGCTGTAGTACGTGCCGGTTAGATCGGCGGCGTCGTCATTGGCCGACACGCCGTCGAGGATGAAACTGTTCGCGAGATTGCGTTGCCCGGCGATCGAGATGCCTTGTCCCGGAACCGCGGAAGTTTCGGCGAAGCGCTGGTTGTTGCCGGTGTTTGTTGGCGCGACTCCCGGCACCAGCAGCGCGAGATCGAGATAGTTACGACCGTTAAGCGGCAACTCATTTATCTCACGCGGCTGCACCGTCTCAGTGATCTGAGAACGCACCGTTTCGACCATCGCCACGTTGCTGCCGATGTTCACCTGGGCAGCGACTCCGGCGACTTCGAGTTTTACCGGGAGATCGATTGATTGGCCCACCGTGAGCGTTAACTGACGGGTGAAGATCGAAAAACCCTGCGCCTCGATCGTCAGGTCATAAACGCCTGTCCGCAGGTAAGGGAAGCGATAGCGGCCTTCGCTATCCGTGGCCGTGGCAGTTTGTTGATTGGTCTCGAGGTTTTTGGCGGTGACGTTGGCGCCATTCACAACTGCGCCGGTTCCGTCCTGGACCAGACCAGTGAGCGCGGCTGAGGTCACGTTCTGTTGGCCGAGTGCCAGACCGGCAGACAGAAACATGAGTGCCGAACATAATAGGACACGAATGTTCATCGAACTTCTCCCTGAAGTACGGGCTAATCCGTTCAGTAATGAAAGGAAATCGGATTAAAGAAGTTCGGCAGGAGGACCTCTCGGGGTGATGCGGGTCCAAAACTCGCTTGATAAGACGAAGGGTTTCTCAGTGTCGAAGGTCGTGGTGACTGCAACCGGCGCCGCATACGCCACCCGCGCCGGAACAGCGCTTTTCTGGCGTTTCAACTGGCGCGCGGCAAGAGTCGCACAAGCGCCACAATCCATTCGACAGGATTGGCTAATTGATTCAGCACCAGCGAGTGAGTTGTTTGATTCAGCAACAACAACACTTCGTGAGGTTGTTTCAGCAATAAGGAGAGGCGGGTTGTGAGATTTGGTTGCGACCGGTTTCTCGCCGCCGCACATCGGCTCGTTGACGACCGGCCGAGGTTTTGGTTTACCGAGTCCGGAATCGCAATGCTCGGACGACTTCCCGGCGCAGCAGGGCATCGACGAGTTTGCCGAGCTGCTGACGATCGGGACTAACGTGACTGCAAATGAACTGATTATGAAGACAACAAGAAACCGGCTCACGAACGAGATCGTGAGAGAACGAAGTCGGTCTCTTTGGCAGCGCAGTCTCATTGGTCGAGATGCTTGGCTACCGGTTCCTTAATCTTTTTCTTCTGGAGTGTCATTTTGCACTTCCGACACTTGCCTGGTTTTTTCGAGGTGACGTCGTCGTGCATGGGACAAACGTAATAAAACTCGGCGGGCTTTTCAGGCTCCGCTTCTTGCCCGTGCTGGTGTGCGAGGACGACGGACACAGAATACAGGCTGTCGGTGGCCGGAAGCAATGAAAGCGCGAGTAGCGGCGCGATCAAAATACGTGGACTCATAAGTCACCCTTGTTCGATTCGTTTTTGTTTAGTTCTTCGTGCTCGAAGAGCGAGGGTACCAGATTGTCTTGGTGCCGTCAGAGAAGGGAGGAAATTCTTCACCTTCACCCATGACGATGATGATCGTCAGGTACTTGTTGCTGGCGCGGTAGGTGCCGCTCTTCTTGCAAATCGAGCCGGTGGGATAGCCGGTGGTAGTGCCTGTCTTCGTGTCCTGGTGAGCCCTGGCGACGGAAGTATTGTAGGAGCTCTGAGTCACAGTAACGAGACTCATTCCGATTAGAAGTGCGATAAAGAGTAGCTTTCTGTAATTCATTTCTTTATCCCTGGAAAGTTGTCAGACTCTTCCTGCCCGCGCCTTCTAAGACGCGAGCAGGAGGAGTCCTTTGACGGAAAACGTCCGCACTGAACGTGGTGGACGTTGTTTAGACTGCGCCCGCCTCGACCTTCGTGGAACTGAATCCGCCGTCGGCGGTCATAGAAGTCGCTTTAACTGTCGTCAGAGACGTCCAGTAGACTTTCTTACCATCCATGAAAGGCGGAAACGGTTCGCCGGCGGCCAGGACGATAACGCAGCGCAGGTACTTGTTCTCGGCGGCGTAAGTACCACTCGAGGTACAAGTCGTGCCGGTTAAAAAAGTACCGCTGCTGCCACCGCCGTTGACCCCGCCGACTGTCATTTCTTGACTAGCGGTCATTGTTTGTTGTGGCATACTTGTTCTCCTTCACTTTGGAAGTTCTTTAATTCGCCCCCTAATTCGGGAAGCAATAGTGAATTACTGCCGGGCACAACTCCGGTGCCACCGTCATTTGGTCATCAACTCCCATCGCAGTGTTACCGACTCGTCCGGACGATAAGCAATCACCATCAACTTAGCGATGTGTTGAAAGCCCTTGTCTTTCGTGTCAGCGATACGCACCAGATAGATGTGGCCTAACTTGACTGGTGCGTTAGCCGACGCTTTGAGATCGGTGAACAGTTGCGGACCCTCCTTCAGCGCGGTCCATACCGGTTGGGTGTTGTCTTCCTGGAGGATCGTGATTTTGTTTCCCTCGAGACGCAATGAAGCGAAACCCACTCCACCGTTGTCCGCGTCTTCAAAACCATAGCGCCCGCGAAGATCGTTGCCGGTGCCGAGATCAACGATTGCTGCCACTCGGTTGACCTCAATGCCGGCAACCAGAACGCCGTTGCCTGCCAGACTGAAGCTCAGATCACTACAACGATTTCCCCAGTGGTTGTTTGCCGACTGCATTCCTTCTTTGCCGTCGTTCAAGCAGAGCGAGCGGGCCGAAGGATCCAGGGCATACATCGTGAAGATGCCGTTGGTCTTTTTGTGTTGAGCTCCTTGTTTGTCGTCAGGAGTTTGCGCGCGCATCAGTTGCGGAGAACAGAACGCGATCAATACTGCCGCGACAAATAGAAATTGAACCTTTTTCATAGACATTGTCTTCCCCCAGCCGAATCTTTTCAGTTACAGATCTACCGGATAGCCACGTTGGATAGTGGCACCAGTTCCTGAAACTTTTTGTATTCGATATGTCTCGCTTCGTTTCGTCGTCGTAGTTCCTTGAAGTAGATGAACGGAACGAATTCGGGACTGAACTTATCGGTGATCCAGTCGCCGGGATAAGCGTAGTCGAGTTTGTAAAGATCAAGATCTTCCTGGCAAAGGTTAAGCGTTTCGGTAACCGCCTTCACGAGAATGATGTTGTTGAGCGGAAGAGGCGCACTGAGAGCGTTGTCGGTAGTGTACAACAGAGTATGGTTGCGAGCGCGTCGCTCCCATTCCTGTATCACCTTCAATGCTCTTTCGTATTGTCGCGAGTTGATCTCAAGCCGCAGTATTACTTCGGAATCACCTTTTGCGTCTCTGAAATACTCTTTGTAACTCGACGCGGGAACGGCGCCAAAAGCGACTTGCCCGTGATCGGAATACAAACCCGCGGCCTCGATCTGCGGAGCGCCCCCTGCCAATTTGATAACAACCGGAAATGCGGACCCGCTCGTGTCGTCGAACTCACCCTGGCGTGCGACTAAAACGATGAAGTAGCGGTTCGGATCGACTCTGGTCCATCTGGTTTCTCCAACGCCAGGAATCTGGCAAGTTATGGATGAGTCGTTGAAACTGACCAGCTTCATGTCAGTCTTGGTCCGGCCGAAGACAAGGCTTTTGCCGGTTGCCGTGATAGAGATCTCCTCAGGAGCTTTCGGATCTTCCAGTAGTTCGTATTTCGCAGTTGCGATCTCAGCGGGTTTCTCGGTACCGGAGACGTTGAAAACCTTGAGCACACCGTTCGCGTCAAAAGTATAGAGACGTGCTTCGGTGGGCGAGATTTGCGCCTTCCAGGTCCCGACTATATCGAACTGACATTTCTTAGGCTGGGCGAAAGCCGTTAGGTTCAAGCCCAGAACCAAGAGCGCCAATAGCGAGATTTTGGCTGTAAATTTCATTAGCGTTTACCTCGATGGCCCGCGTGGATTCAGCACTGCGCGCCGGTTTGAGTTGGACCAGGAATAGAAGCCGCCCCGAGCAACTCCTATTCCCGGTTTGGAATCCGGCAGCCGGAACTTAGTCCAGGCTGCCGTTGCCGCTAACTTCAGACATCCCGGCGATAGCCGTACTTCTTCACGTCGCTCATGATCGCGACCTGAAGAGCGCGGTTCTCGACGACTCTTTCCGCATATGATTTCTGCGGGTCGTGCCACGAGATCCGTTTGAGGATGTGCTTGTCGGAGGCGAACGCCTGGGCCATGCCCCAGGAGTTTCGATTGTCGTTGAGGATGCGCAGCATGCCTGCGTGCATTGCATCGTCAAGGTCGAATCCCGGATGGCCCATGCCGAACAGCCTGAAGCGGATCGTCTTGATGTCTTCGGGATCGCCGGTCAGGAAAACCCAGCCGGGCAGATCGACGTTGTTCATCTCGGCATAGTGCTTCATCGCAGCCGGCGTGTCTTCTTCAGGCTTGATGCTGATTGAATAAAAGAAGAGGTCCTTCCCCATCCGATCCTTCAGCTGGCTGTAGACCCTCTTCATGCGCTGAGTGGTCAGCGAGCAAGCGCCCTTGCACTCGGCGTACATGAATTGGACCATGACCTGGCGGCCTCGGATCAGATCGTCGTAGAACTTGACTTCTTTGTTGTCTTGGGTCCGGAGCACGGCGTTTGTGTATCTCGCAACGCCAGGTGATGCCGGATGCGGTTCAAATATTCTGCTTAACAGCTTTCTTCTTTCCATTACGGCACCTCCTTAGTTGGGAACGCACTGTTGTACGTCGTTGCAGACCTGCTGAATGGCCTGGCACGCCGCGAGATCGTCGGTGATGTCCCAGCGGACCATCATGAACGCGTCTTCGTGGGCCATGTTGTGGCAGTGGATTAGATACCTGCCGACATAGTCACGGAACTGCATCCTGATCAACGCACCTTCGCCTGCTTCCATGCGGGTCACGTCTTTTCTTCCGGACAGCAGTGGCCAGACCGGAACTTCCACGCCGTTCACAAATCGCTTCTCAGTTCTGAATTCTTCAAAGTGAATGTGGACGGGGTGTACCCACGCGGAGCCACCAACGTTGTTGTTGATGAGCCACTGTTCAGTGGTGCCCTTGAGGATGCAGTGGGCCGGATGTTCTGCGTCGAACACGCAGCCAAGAGGTCCGTCGAACGGTCTCCTGACTCGGAACAGGCGCGGCGGCACCGGCGTCGTGCCGGCAGGACACGCCGGATCGCGAACGAACTGCCACTCCCAAGTGTTATCGATCGCCGTCAGCGGCGGATACTCCGTGAGCGTCGACGGAATCGGCGGAGTGTCTTTCGGGAACCACGCTTCTCTGTTCACCACGTTGAACTGCAACAGCACGTTGCCGATGTTCAATCCTGGCGGCAGCGGATCCGGTGACGGGTTGCCGACGACCATCGTTCTGTTTTCTTTGAGATAGAGCTTCGAGCCGGCCGCGAACTCCGTGAAGTCGATGACCACATCGTAGCGTTCGGCCACGCTTACTCTGATTGCGCCCGGAACGATCGGGGCCGTGATGCTGTTGCTGTTGCCGGCATTGGCGCCCGCGTCGACCGGCAGCGGATGCTCGAGTAAGTTGCCGTCAGTAGCGACCACGACCATAGTTCCGACTGAACCGTCGGGTTTGATCAGGGTAATGTCGTAAGTCTGCGTTGGTCCGGTGTTCAGGAATCGGAACCGATATTTGCGACGTCGGACAGTCAGCTTGGGCTGAATCTTTCCGTTGACGATGAACTTGTCACCGCCGGCCGCATTGACGATTTCCGTGCGTCCGCCCACGGTCGGACAGAACCGGTGGTCTACCAGAATCACTGGAAAATCTGTGACGCCGTAGTATCCCGGCAGTTGCAGCGAGCCTGCGCTTGGGTTCTCGTGGCCCGGATCTTTCTCATCGTAGATGAAGAACATGCCGTTGAGGCCCAGGACGTTGTTGTTGAGTGTGAACTCAGCACGGTGGTCGTGGAACCATTGGGTGCGCTGTGCTTCTCTCGGGTCGCCGATCCCGCCAAAAGCGTCGAGGCCGGCGTAAATGACCGGGTAAAGATTGTCTTTCCAGAATCCGGTGCCGAAGAAGTCGCCCGCAAAACCATCGCTCTCTGAACCATGGTGACCATTGTGCAGGTGGATCGTGATCTCGTTTCTGCCGAAGGTCGTCGTGGTGGTAGGCAGGCTATTGCGGAAGCGGACTATCGTTGACTTGCCGTATTTGTTCAGACACTGCGGGGCGGGGTATTGACCGTTGGAGCCCCAAATGTAGCTCTGTCCATAGTCCGAGTGGAACTGATGGAGGCCGGCTTTGGCTTCAAGTTCGTACGTAAAGTGAGCTGGCGTAAATTGCGTCCAGCGTTGATGTGGAGCGCGGGCAGCTTCACCGGCTCCGAGGTTGGGAAACTCAGTAGGTTGCGGACTCAGCGGATGGTCGTCCGCGGGAATCGGCGCCGTGAATTCATCCACGAAGGGATGGTGTGCCGGGCTGGCTCCTGATGGTTGTACGCAAAGTACCGGCTCGGTGACTGCCTGAAAGCCTAGTGCTTCTTTAGGATCCAGGATGCTTGGGGCCAAAACACCAGCGGCCCCGGCAGCTGCTCCTATCTTCAGCACAGTTCTTCTACTGATTGTGCCTTCAGTTTTCTCTTCGATTTCCGGCCGGTCGTTT
>DATANW010000319.1:0-29887 GCA_036266055.1 Pyrinomonadaceae bacterium
GCATTGCGCGGCACCAGTCCGACGATCTCCGCGCTTTCGATTTCGACTCCGAGCGCGTCAGCCTGGCGTCGAATCGCCGCGTAAGCGTCGCCCATTCCCGTAACCTCATAGTTCACGAGATTCATCGACACCTGCACGAGATTGCGCGTCTCCAAACGAAACCCCAGCGCTTTTAGATAAGGCAAACCACCGTTGCGCGCCCTGATCGCGCGCGCGATCTGCCGCGCGACCGCAAGATCATCGCTACGAAGCAGAACGTTGAACGCAATCAAGAACGGACGCGCTCCGACAACGATCGCGCCCGCCGACTCATGAATCTCGGCCGGTCCGACATCAGGCGCCCTGTCCGGATTGGTCACGATCTGCTCGCGCAGCAACTCGAACGCGCCGCGACGCACGTCCTCGAGGTTTACTCGATCGGCGCGCAGCGCCGCGCTTTCGTAGTAATAAACAGGAATCGAAAGCTCGCGCGCGATCATTCTGCCCGCTTCGTGAGCAAGCGCCACGCAGTCGTCAATCGTAACGCCGCTGATGGGAACAAACGGCAAAACGTCCGTCGCGCCCAGGCGCGGATGCACGCCCTGATGCCTGCGCATGTCGATCAGTTCAGACGCCCGCTTCACGCCCGCAAACGCCGCCTCGACTACGCGTTCTCGCGTCGCGACAAATGTGATTACCGAACGATTGTGATCGGGGTCGATGTGCCTATCGAGAATGCATGCCGTGTCGACCGCGCCGATTGCGTCGGCAATCTGCTGGACCGTCTCCGGTTTTCGGCCCTCGCTGAAGTTGGGTACACATTCGACCAGGGAAAGCATTGGGTGTTGGTGGTTAGGTCTTTGGTTTTTGGTACTTTGTTTTTTGTACTTTACAACAGAGCGCAACGCGCGTGATACTCAAAACGCTAGATAGAAGTACTAAGCACAAAGTACAAAGACCCAAGACCAAAAGCTAAGTCCAGTTCCCCCATGCCTCCGGATCGATTCATCAACCAACGCAAGAACGCCTGGCAACGCCTCGAGGAGCTGATGAAGCTGCTCGACCACGCCTCGCTCCGGCGTTTGCATCGCGAAGAAGTGCGCGAACTCGGGCGCATTTACCGACGCACCGCTTCGGACCTCGCGATCGCCCGCGCCGAATCGCGAGATCCGCGACTGGTTAATTACCTCAACAGTCTCGTAATTCGTGCGCACGGCCGCATCTATCGCGCGGACGCGCAGGGCAGCAAAAGGGTCCTCCACTATTTCACGCGCGAGTTGCCGCAGACGTTTCGCCGCACCTGGCGCTACACATTCGTCTCGTTTTTCGTCTTCTTCATGTTCGCGGTCTTCAGCTTTGTTGCGACTCGCTACGATGCGGAGTTTTCCGAGCTCATGGGCGTCGACGCCGCGTTTCGCGAGCTCGTCATCGAGACCAAGACGCACTGGTGGGAATCGCTGAACGAAGCCAACCAGGCAGGCGCAAGCGAGATCATGACCAACAACATCATGGTCACGATCTACACGTTTGCGTTCGGCGCGAGTTTTGGAGTCGGCACGCTTTTCTACCTCGCCTACAACGGCGCGAATATCGCGTCAGTGCTGGCGCTGACTTACCGCGCGGGTTATGGAAACGATCTCGTGACGTTCATGGTGGCCCATGGCGTGATCGAGTTGACGTGTATTTTCATCGCCGGTGGCGCGGGACTGCTGGTTGGTACGGCGTTGATCATGCCCGGCGATCTGACGCGGGCGGACGCGTTGAAAACGCGAGGCATGGAAGCGGTTAGATTAATGCTGGGAGTTGCGGGCCTGCTGGTGATCGCGGGAACGATCGAAGGGTTTATCTCGCCGGCGCCGATCAGTCCGCGCATCAAGTACAGCGTTGCGGCCGTGACTGGCGTCGCTCTCTACTCATACTTGCTTTTCGCCGGACGAACGCAAAGCAAACAAGCTTCATAAAAGCCCGCGTTCCTTCACGCGCAGGTAAGTTTCCAACAACGCCGGCGCCAACGCCGCGGCTGTTACATCAAGCGCCAGGCCTCCGACGGATTCGACCAACCGCAGAGCCGCTTCGCGATGATGAATGATCTCTTCGGCGACGGACTGCGTGAACACTGAACGCACTGTTTCCGGCGTTTGGCGCACCACGGCTTTCAAATCACGATCGGCAATCGTCACGACGAGCGGCAAATGTCGCGGCCTCAGCAGGTGGAGCGACGTCAGCAACTCCTTCGACCCCTCTTCGTCAACCAGGTCAGTCAACAGGATCACCAGCGCGCGACGCTTGCTGTTCGCGGCGATAAACTCGAATGCGTGCGGATAAGACGGCTCGATCATCTCGGGCTCGACGGCGTAGAGCGCCTCGAGTGCGGCTTCGATATGATCGCGTCCGCGGCCCGGCGCCAGGTAGCTTTTGATGCGGCGGCCAAACACGACGAGACCCGCGTTGTCGCCGGCACGCGCGGCCGCCGAGAAGAGCGAGAGCGTAGCGTGAACGGCGGAATCGAGCTTTGTTTCCTGCTCGATGCGCGCGGTCATCAAGCGACCGGCATCGAGCGCGATGAGAATGGTTTGGTCGCGCTCGATCTGATACTGCCGCGTCGTCAGTTTTCCGCGACGGGCAGTTGCGGTCCATGAAATGTGGCGCAACTCATCACCGCGAACGTAGTCGCGCATCGATTCAAACTCGCGACCTTCACCGCGCCAGGAAGTCTTGCGATGCGACGAGACGACTGATCGCGCGCCCAGCGCTTTCAGCTCCGCCTCTCGCGCGCGCCGCATGTTTGGATAAACTTTCACGGTCACCGGTTCTGACGCACGCGTATCGCACCACACGAGATTCAGTCGCGAACGAAAGCGCACGGCCGTGTAGCCAAACTCAAACCTGCCACGACGGGGCGGCGTCACGGCATAGATCAACGTCGCCGAGCTTCTTGCTTCAACACGCAATTCCGCCTCGCGCGATCCGTTGATAATCATCTGCGGCGGATACTCGTCTTTGAGTTTCAACGACATCGCGCGGCTCGAACCGTTTTGAATCTGGACGCGGACTTCGGTCTCGGCGCCCATGGCAAAACGGTTGCCGAACTCGCGGTAGATGTTCAGGTCTTTGGGAAGCTTACTGACACGCGCATCAAGGATCGCCGCAGCGATCATCAGCACGTTGTAAGCGAGTGCGAGCCACGCCAGCCACGAACGTCCGCCCGACAACGCGAGAGGAACGAACGCGAGCGCCAGCAGAAAGTAGAAGAGTTTGCTGAAAACGAAGCGCAACGTGAGGGAGTTTAACTCTTTTTGTTTGTCTGGATGTACTCCTTTAGCTTATTTCGTTCCGGATACTCAGGATTTTTCTTCAGGTACTCTTCATACTCGATCGCCGCTTTGTCTTTCATTCCGGCAGCGTTGTAGAGCCAGCCCAGTCGCAGGTGAGCTTCGGGATGGCCATGTTTCGCGGCTTCGTTCAGATAGGGAATCGCTTTCGATCCTTTTTTGAGTTGCAGGTAACACTCGCCGAGCAACATGTTTGCGTCGCCGGAAGTTGGTTGAAGTTCAATGGCTTTAGTCAGTGGTTCGACGGCCCCGTCAAATTTCTTTTGCGAAGAGCGAACTCTGCCAAGGTTGAGGTAAGCGCGCAGAGAAGTCGCATGAAGCTCGATTGCTTTCAGGTAAGCACCTTCGGCCTCGTCGAATTTTTCTTCCGCGAAGTAGATGGAGCCCAGCGCGGTCCAGGCTTGAAAATCGTTACTGTCCATTGTAATGACTTGTTTGAGTAAGTCGATCGCCTGGTCAAACTTCTTCTTTGCGACAGCCTGCTCGGCCCTTTGAAAAATCCCTTTCGTTGCTGCCGGCCGGGAGTAGACGTCGGCAACCGAGATTACGCCTCCCGCAGGTTGCGTCGGAGCTGTCCATTTGAAGTCGAGATCGTATTGAAAACCGTATGGGCTGTTCGGAAGATCGCGGTCACGCATAAAAATCGGGCTCATCCGTCCGATCTCTTTTCCGTCCGACTCGATTACCAGCTCATATTCTCCGATTGCCAGATTCGTAAACCGATAGCGGCCCCGGCTGGACACGGTCTGGCGTGCAAGCTCGCCGTCGGGCACCTTCCGCAGGATGATGGTGACCTCCTTCGGAATGAGATTGTCGTTATCGCCTGTGACGCGCACGTCGCCGAAGAGTGTGCGGCCGCCCTGAGCGGCTGCGGATTGCGCGAATAGTGCCGCGCCAAGAACCATCAAGGAGAGAAGTAATAGACGTGGTCCCGGCATGATGTTTCTCCAAAAAAAGGCTCCCACTTTCGCAGGAGCCTAATAAGAGTCAAAGACGTGAACCTGACTAGAAGCTGTACCGCAGCGCGAATTGCATTTCGCGCGGGGCAGTAGCCGTCGTGGTGATTTGTCCAAAGGTTGTGCCGGTAATACCGACTGCCGGCAAGCCAAATTCGTTGTGGTTGAAAAGATTAAAAGCTTCCCAACGCAACTGCAAGGTCTGATGCTCTGACCAAGGCATCCCCCACGTCTTGATCAAAGCCGTGTCGAGATTCCAGAAGCCCGGTCCGCGGAGGAAGTTGCGATTGGCCACTTCACCGTGGTGCGGGAATCGGAGGACTCCCGTCGTTGGGCTGTTTGGATTGAAGACCGTTGATCGTTCTCTGAAGAATTGGATCGCTCCACCCTCATCATGTATGTGCGGCGCGAGAGCCGATGAATTCCTCAGGTTCATGCCCGCTGGGCTGTTGAAGTTGAAGCCGACCGGGAAAGCAGTGGTCGTGGTGCTGAAGGGCAGTCCACTGCGAGCACTGAAAATACCCGTGACTTCCCAACCGCCGACGATTTGATTGGCCCAGCCCGGCATACTGCTGCCGAACCTGCGGCCACGACCAAACGGCAACTCATAAATGAAGTTCGCATTCACGAGGTGACGAATGTCGAAATCTGACGGACCGCGGCAAACTCTGAGGTTCGTCAAATCGCAAACAAGACCGCCGGTGACTGTGTTCGTAATACTCGAACCATTGTCGAGCGAATGCGACAACGTGTAGTTGAAGTCAAACTGGAGCCCGTCGCTGAAACGCTTGCGCAAGCTGACCAGCAGACCGTTGTACGACGAGGCGCCCTGGTTCGATATGTAGACGTTCGTTCCAAACTGCGAACTCATGCCTACGTTAGGAAGGAGCAAGCCAAACGCGTTAAGCAGTTGCACCGCGTCGGAGGTGTCACCGCGGAGCGCGAATTGGCGCAAGTTGCCGTTGCTGACGACGAACCTCGTGCAGGAAGTGCCAACCAGAGCCGCGCAGCTAGGCAAACCATAGTTGGTCTGGACGGCGGCATTCATTTGGTTCTCAAACCACGGTTGGTTTCCGATACCGGCGACGATGTTCGCGACGGAAAGTCCAGCCGTCGTTCCCGCCTGCAACTGATTTTGCAGCGCATTGAGAGCGTCGAACATGAACTGGCCGGATGACGGATCCCTGAAGTTCAACGCCTGCGACAAGTCAGCTTGCGAGAAGAGCTTGCGAGCCTGACGTCCGACGTAGGTTGCTTCGAGAATGAAATTACCCGGCATCTCGCGCTGGAACCCGAAGCTGTACTGGATCGAGTACGGGATTCGGAAGTTCTCGTCGACGGCGTAGTTAAATTCACCCGAACAGAGACCGGTCACATGACCGAAGCAGTCGGGATTGTCGAGAAACGGCGTAAACGGTCGAGTGATCGTTGGCGCCGCGTTCGTCACCGGCAACGTGTTGATGCTGATGAAACGCGGATTGTTCAACAACGCCTGCGACGCAGTCGGTTCCGAACCAAATTGGCGCGTCGCTGAGTTATCGAACAGGTACGAAACCTGATCCTGAATGAAGGTGATGGCGCCGCCGGGACGATCGTAAACGACCGAACCGCCGCCGCGGATCACGGTCCTATTCTCACCGAAGAGCGATTCAAGGAAACCACCCTTGTAGTTAGGCGTCCAGGCGAAACCGAATCTCGGCGCGAAGTTGTTCCAATCCGTTTTGTACAGAGGCCGAGCGTCGTTGCCCTTGCCAATCAAGTCATACTGAAGCAGCGGCTCAGCGCTTTCACCGCGAATGCCGGCAGCCGCGTTTCGCACGCGGAGGTCGAACAATTCGCGCATGTCGACGTTCTGACCAGCCTGGAACCCGTTCTTCTCGTAAGGAGCGGGATACATGTGCCAGCGCAGGCCGAAGTTCAACGTCAGATTGTTGCGAATTCTCCAATTGTCCTGGCCGTAGAACTCAAGTTCGTCATAGCGATAGTCGCGGTGCTTACCGGTGCCCGGATCAAACGCTTTCCCCGATATGTCGTAATTGAAGTTCGTCTGAAGTTGGGCAAACCGTCCCAGCAGAAATGAAAACGCCGAGTCGTAGTTGCCGGTAACGGTTGTGTTCGTGTTGGAATTGATGGTCGTCGGGCGGAGCGTCGGATCGAGCGCGCTCAGCAAACCGCCGAGGCCGATAGTCGGGAAGTTGAAGTCATTAACAAGACCCGTTTTCGAATCGATGGGCTTGTAGGAGCCGCCGAACTCAAACGAGTGCGATCCCCTGGTCCACGTCGCGTCGTCGCGTATGGTTGGCACCATGACGAACCGATCCTGGTCGCCGATGCCGGCAAACGGAGCCGAAAGGCCCATGCCGAAGGTGAACGAGTTCGGGAATGCAGGCTTGAAGTTGGTCGGGAAAAGCAGGCCCGAACGCGAGACGCCGACGGTAGCCTGGTTTACGAACGTCGAACTGGCAGTCCACGTGTGACCGACGACCCAGGTGTAGTCCTGAACCTGGATTTGAGCTGTTTCAGGATCGCCCGGGAATTGTTGGGCCACCGAATTAACAGTGTCCGTCTGCAGGCGTCGAGCGATGTTGAAACGGCCAAAGAATTTCTGCTTGGACGTTGCGTTCCAGTCGATGCGCGTCGTGTAGGTGTTGTCTTCCCGTTTCGACGGAGCATTGAACCGGAAGCCACCGGTGTTGATGCCATCGCCGGCCGTCAGGTCGTTAGCCTGTGGGTAACGGCCGTTGATGAAACTCAGCAAGGAGGCACTGCCACCGATTCCTTTCGGGTCGAGTGCGGCAACCTGTGCGGGAGTCAGGATCGTGATGCAGTTGGGCGTGGTGTTCAGACGCGAGCCGGCGTTGCAACCCGAGTTGTTGTTGATGTAGCCCAAACCGCCATTGCGGAAGTGGTTCAACGGAACTATTCGCAGGTAAGAAACACCCTGCGCATCGCGCCGCCCTTCATAGTCAAAGAAGAAGAACAGCGCGTCTTTCATGACCGGACCACCGATGCTGCCGCCAAATTGGTTGCGCGTCAGCTGGGGCCGCTCGACACCGCTGCGGTTGTTGAAGAAGGTGTTGGCTGCGGTTGCGGCCGTGCGGTTGTATTCACGAACGTTGCCGTGAAACTCGTTGGTTCCACCTTTGGTCACCAACTCAATCTGACCGCCGCTGCTTCTTCCCTCGGAAGCACCGGGGTTGGCGGAAACTGTACGGAACTCCTGAATCGCATCGATCGGAGCATTACCGACGGTGGCAGCGAACTGGCCCGTGGTCACATCGTTCGTGTCGATGCCGTCGACCGTGATGTTTCCCTGGTCAGCGCGCGCGCCGGTCACTGAGCCGACGCGGTTTCCCGTGGTGGTACCAACGTTGTTGCCAACGACGCCCGGCTGCAAACCGATCAGGGCTGCCGGCGAATTACGAATTTGAATCGGGAGCTCTTTGAGTCGTCGCTCGCCGATCACATTTCCGATACTGGCGTCAGAGGTGTTCAGTGTGACTTCGTTCGAAGCCGTGACAACCACTGTTCCCGTCACTTCGCCAATCGTCATTTCAGCATTGTGAGTTGAAGTGACGCCGACGCCGAGGGCCACGTCATTGATCACCAGTGTTTGGAAACCGGGATTCGTGAACGTGAGCGTATAACCGGTTCCCGGAGCAACTTTCTGGAAGTCATAGACACCTTGATCATTTGTCTTGGTGGTGAGTTCCGTACCGGTTTTCTTGTCTGTCAATTTCACTTCAGCTCCGGCGATTACAGCGCCGTTGCTGTCTTTTACTATTCCTGTCACGCCGGCGGTGCTCTGGGCCATGGCAGTAACCACTGAGAGGCACAGAATCAGAGACGCAAGCATGAAGGCATAAAGCAATTTCTTCATTTGGGCTCCTTCCCGAAGAATACTTATGTTGAAGGGACCTCCTTAAAGCTGTTACGAGATCTTCATCAGCTTAAGAAGCCAACAGAACGAAGAACCACGGCAAAGCAAGGAAGCGAGTGTGGCTCTTTTGTTCGAGTAAATAGCGAACGGATCACCACGGCCTTGAGAGTCACGCGGGCCGCCTCGGTATTGCCGACTAGCCTGGACGAAATGCCGAGACGAGCTTGGACCGTTCTTTCAAACCTTAAATCTCACTTTTAAGGATTCGTGAGATACCAGAGTTGGAACACATGGGGAGACCAACCGCCTGTTGGCTGATGCAAAGAATGTACCTGTATCCGTTTTTTAGGACACTCGCGCAAAATTGCTAGCACTCGCTGCCATGAGGTTTGCGACGCATACACCCACGCATCCAAAAAACGAAAGTAATTTTCAGTTTTCCAAATTGATACTTTTGTGACATTCAGAAAACGTTCGATTTTCTGAACACAACTGCACTTTTTCGAACGTTTTTGAATGTTCCTTGTTGTGAGGAGACTCCGAAAAATTACCGAGGAACTTCAGCGGCTTTTAATATGTCGCCGATCACCGAATCGGGCGTGACGCCATCGAGTTCAGCTTCAGCACGCAACGTGAGTCGATGACGAAGCACCGGCAAAGCAACATCGCGAACATCGTCGGGAGTGACGAAGTCGCGACCGCGCATCGCGGCCAGTGCTTTCGAACACAACAGCAACGCGACAGAGGCGCGCGG
Source organism: Pyrinomonadaceae bacterium (assembly GCA_036266055.1). Classification (GTDB taxonomy): domain Bacteria; phylum Acidobacteriota; class Blastocatellia; order Pyrinomonadales; family Pyrinomonadaceae; genus PSRF01. The sequence goes on from DATANW010000319.1 coordinate 8,902, forward strand.
ACTCGCGCCGTAGTGGATGAAAGGATGAATGCGCGTACGCCGAACGAGATCGACGGCGTAGTGTTGTACTCCTGGTTCCATTCGAGCGCGCGCGACTTCCAGGCGACAACGCAAGATCTCGTCGCCCTCAGGCAGCGGTTGGATATCAACTTGATCGAGGCGCTTTGAATTGAAACCTGCGTCCCAGCGCGCAAGCACTTCGCGCTCATGTTCCTCGTTCGGATAATCCAAAAGAATCTTGAGTTGAAACCGATCGAGTTGCGCTTCGGGGAGCGGATACGTTCCTTCGTACTCGATCGGGTTTTCAGTCGCCAACACGGTGAATATCGGCGGCAGTTGATAAGCATCGCCATCGATCGTGACTTGACGTTCTTCCATCGCTTCGAGCAGCGCGGCTTGCGTTTTCGGCGGCGTGCGATTGATTTCGTCCGCGAGAAGGATGTCGGTGAATACTGGACCACGCCGCAGGTTGAAACTCGAGCTCGCGATGTTGAAGACGTTTGTGCCGGTGATGTCAGACGGCATCAGGTCAGGCGTGAACTGGATGCGGCTGAACGTCGCGTTGATGATGCGCGAAAGAGTTTTGACGGTCAGAGTTTTGGCGGTACCGGGAACGCCTTCCACCAGCGCGTGTCCTTCGGCCAGCAACGCGATCAGTATCTGCTCGATCGCGTCGTCTTGTCCGACGATTACTTTGTGAAGTTCATTCTTGATGTGTGCGACGGTAGAGGCGACTGTCTCAGGCATATTTGGTCTTTGTACTTTGGTCTTTGTAGTTTCTTTTGTTTGCGTTGTGCTTGAGTTACAAAGTACTAAGTACAAAGCACAAAGCTCGTTGACTCGTCAAATGTTTTCTGCGGCTTGACGGGCGTCGCGAGAACGCATTCGCAAACCAAGATCCCGCTCGATCTCGCGCAGTCGACGGACCAGGTGGACCGACTGTCGCGAACTGATTGGCTCCCCGTTGATTGCTTCTTCACATTGGCGCATCAACGTCTCCAGCTCGTTCCGATCGATGGTCGAGCGTTCTGCGATCCGTTGCGCAATCTCGGAACGGGAACTGTTGTAGCCGACGCCGGCGTGACGCGCGAGCACGCGGCGAAGGCGCGTATAGATGTTTTCGATCGCGAGGTCATACGCGCGCGAACGTTCCTGCAACTCCGCCATCGACGCTACAAATTCGAGACTCGAACGGCGATCCACCTGTGCAAGCGGCAACGGACGGCCGAAGCGGCGGCCATTCGTCCAGAGGACCACGAGCACTAACAAAACCAACTGGCCGGCAATCGGAAGCACGGCAGTACCTTCGAAGTAGCTCGCAAACGCGTTTCGCGAAATGCCACGGCCCTGATGATACTCGTCAAACGCTATCAGCCCCGTGGCCGAAGATCCGCCCAGCAGATTTGTGGCCAGCGTGAGATTATCTTTCAGGCGAATGCCGCCGTTGGCAATCAGATAAGGATCACTCAGCAGAACGATGCGGCCACTGCCGTAAGTGTAGTCGACCAGCAGGGCGCCGGCAGAATCTCCGATATGAGCAATGGGAGCAACGTTGACGCGGTAATCTTCTTCATCTACATCGTCCTCGTCGTCCTCATCATCGGCGATAGCAACCGGTGTCGGTGAGCTTGAAGCTTCAGCTGTTGGCGGTTCTGTCCGCTCTTGTTCTTCCAGCGAACTCAATTCATCTTGAGTGGCTTCTGCAGTCGGCACCGGCGACGGCTCCTCGAAGACATACGTGGGTGAAGCGTCAGGGGGGCTGACGCCGGAGCCCGTCCGTGGTGGTGGTGTTGGCGTCGGTTCGGGGTTGACGACGAAACGTGAAGCAAAGCGCGAAGGCATCACACTGTCGACGTTGTTTGTAAGCAGCGTGGGCTGGATCGGCTTTAACTCCGCTACATTCTGGGTCATCGAATTGACGTCGCCGGGATTAGTGTCGATATCTGGACGCTGACCATCGTGAACGCGGATCGCCCATCCCGGATCGGGCAAGAGCCTCCGGTCCGGCAACCGATCGACGATAACCAGGCGTCCGCCCGTCGCTACCCAGTTACGGAGGATCTTGATGTCCTCATCTTCAAACGGCACCCGCGTCTCGCCAACCACGACCAGCGTCGACACCATTCGTCCCGAACGGCTCATGAGTTGTGACACCGGTTCGCGCCAGCGCATGACTCGATAACCCGACTCGTTGAGAAAATCGTGTAATGCTCGCGTGCCGGTTGGTCCAGAGTGATATGTCGACCGGTTAGGTGCGAATTCGAGATCGTGGTCCGGCTCTTCCTGCACGTGGCTGATCGTATTGATAATGACAAGCAGGCCGATGATCACTACGAACGTGAGTATGACTGTGAGTCGCTGGCGCATCGAGGTTTAGTTTCCGGTCTGCAACGCTTCACGGTAGCGCGCGCGAAAGTCCTGCCAATCGTTGGGAGTTGCCTGCACGAAGCCGTACCAGTGCTGTTCAAAAGTTTCGGTGAGCCGCTTCAATGGTGAATGAAGCTGGGGAACATTACTGACGGACCTCAGGTAATCGCGGTTCGTTTTGTATTGAGCGAGAGTGATGACGTTGCGATCACCCAACTCGACAAGCAAAGCGATGTAGCCCTTGCGAATTGCCGCACGTAGATCGCCATTGCGCGCGAGCGCCTCAGCTTCGGCGAGCAGATCCGTCGCGGTCTGTTCGGGCTGAAGCTTTTCACCAAGAACGATCCGCGCCTCGCGCTTCTTGCGAACTTTTGGTCTGGCCGGCCGCTTGAACCGCTTGAACAACAGCATCCCCACGTAAGCGATCATCAGCCCCGCGACGCCGAGCACGATGAAGGTTACGACATTACCGAACAAACGGGCGCGGCCTGGTTCTGCTCCTTCCGACTTCGGCAACAAGCTCTCGAGCCAGCGAAAGAAATCACGGATGAATTTTGTCAACGCGTTTGGTCCGCTCGACTCCGACGCATACTCGGGACGCTCCAGAATGCTTTCCAATTTCTGTTTCGACGCGCCCTTATGTTCCATCGGACCTTGTTCCGCAGTTTCCAGCGCCTTGATTCGATCGTTCAGGGCGCGCAACCAGCCCACGACACCCGCAAGCTTCACGGGCCGTTCTTCACGCGAGCCGCTCTGCAAATCCTCGAGGGTGGTGTGAAGCCACGCGTTGTCAGTGGCCCATGATCTTTTGTCGAGTTCGACCTGCTGACTTTTCGGTAAGGCGGTGCGGACTTTTTCGATCGCTTGAGTTAAGCGAGCGTCGTAGTCACTGTCGCTTTCGTGACCGCCTCTATCGGTTAACGGTTCGAGATCGGCAATCGCGAGTTCGACCGCTGAGTGATACTCGGACAAAGGAACCGCCGCAGTATTTACGACCGAGAGACAGAAGATCGCTATCAAGACCAGCAGGCGCGAACAGAATCGATATTTGAAGGCAAAGGTTTTCAACGCAATCAACCGAGATCCAGAATTCGATTCGATGGTCGCGGTCCCGGCGGCGGCGCAGGTGCTCGCTCGGAAGACGACAGCGCCGTTCCCAATGGTGACGTAACCGCAACGTTCGGCAGTTCGCCAAGTTGGCGCGCGGCCATCAGCTCGATGTCATAACCTTCGTGCCGCACTCGTTCGTCAACATACAGCAACGACAAACCAAGCATCCAAACCGGCGTCAGCAGAATCGAGCTTAACGGCGCGAGTACGTTGTAAGCGACCGAATACCACGCAGGCCAGTTCGCACTATTGAACGGATCGACTCCCGCGAGATAACCATACCAGCCGAGCGGAATCAACAAGATCATTAACGCGGAATAGGTCGCGAACGTGGTAAAGATCGTCATCGCGATCAATCGGCGTACGTTGCCTTTCGCAAGACTGAAACTCCGAGAAAACGATTCAAACACGCCCTTTCCTTCAACCAGCAGCACCTGCGGCACGTACGCGACTCGTGCAACGACGAAAAAGAAAGCCCAGATCGCCAGAAGCGTGTCGAGAATACCCGCGACAATGCCGAACACCACCGGGATCACCCAAAACGTAGCCGTCGCTAACAGCACGGAAGCGAAAATGATGATGGCGATCACGAGATACCAAACGATGAACACTGCAACGAACGCGATCGTGAGCCAGATCAGGACGAGCAGCGACGCGCCAATGAGTCCCCAGAAGCGCGCCCGCACTGCTTTGTAGGTGGCGCGAGCAGTAACCGGATCGTTGCGCAACAGATGGGCGACCAGCGTTCGACTCGCGCCGGCCATTACGACCAGCGTGAACAGGTAACCGCCAAACGTAACGATGAGGGCAGTGATTGTGAGGAGAACGTAGAGTGCCAGTTCGGTTCCACTGTCACTGAGAAAAGCTTTTTGTGATGCGACGGAGAAAACGATCCAGCCGCCGGTTGCAGTGATTACTGGCGGCGCCGCAGTCCTAATCAAGACAAACAAGTGCCGCCGGTACAGCCTGACAGCGCGATCGATCAGATCGCCGGCGCCCAGCGGTGCGAGAGGAAGTTGACTGGCTGAGAGCGTCGACATTGATCGTGTTGCTAGTTCTTCGCGTTCTGACCGAAAGTGAACTCCGCGGGGTCGAGCGGTGAGGTAAACGAGTACTCCGTCAGGTTGAAGACCCAATCAACCACAGCCGGTCTGACTTCCGACTGGATCTGCAAATGAAACTTGTAGGTGTGCGGCAGGGTCAAACCCGACTCTGCTTTGAAATCGGCAAACTCCTCGAAAGCCTCGATGCGCGTCGGCGAAGCCTGCTGACTTTGCGGCGGCGGCAAACCGGGACCACCACCGGCGATGCGACGTTGCTCCGATGCGTAAACCGTGCGCGAGTAGTCGGTGCGCACGTGACGAAACGTTTCGGGATCGAAGTAGAGCATGATCTTCACATCAGAACCTTTGCGCGGGCTGTACTTCAGCGCGTGCAATTGCTTGTCACCGATCTTCTTCAGACCGGAATATTCGAGCTTGGGGTTCTTTTCAGCGAGGTTCAGCAGCGGCCATGATTCCGACAACGCGCCGCCGACCAGTCCCTCTTTGAAGAGCACTTCGTTTTCGAGAAAGAACTGCGCGAGACAGGTACGCGAGCCGGGTGTCAACTGGCTGGTTGCAATCTTCTTTCCGTCATAACGCAGTGCCTCCTGCGAATAAGCGCCCTCCTGAAACTTCATGTTGATGAGGTTTGCGGCATCTGTCGAAGCCATTAAAACGGCCCCGTCAACCTGACCCTCGCCACAGAGTCGCACGCCGACGGACGCCGTTCCTTTGATTCTCGTGCCGTTGACCTTCGCTCTCGCCTCAGCCGAGCCAATAGATTCGAGGTGCCTGGCGACGACGTCTTCGGGTTTGAGCTTGTCGTCAGCCTGAGCGGGCAGTATGCAAGCGATGGCGACTGCGAAAACAACGAACGGCAGAAATCGTCTCACTTTGTTTACGACGGGAGGCGTCATGACTCGTTTTCTCCGTTTTCGAATGGGCGGTTCAGAAACGTTAAGTCCTACGGCATTATCCGGAAATTCACGGTCGGCGCAAGAAAAAACCGGGTGTTGCTTGTGACAACACCCGGCTCGAATGAGAGTCTCATTAGAGACCTCAGATTTAGAACGTGAACTTCCACGAAAGCTGAATGATTCGTGAATCGAACGCGGAGGTGATCTTGCCAAAGTCGGTGTCGTCGAGGTTCAGCGTGTTCGGCACCGAGAAATTGGTGTGGTTGAAGACGTTGAACGCTTCCAACCGCAATTCAACTCCAAGCCGTTCCTTGAATCTGATTCGCTTGATGACCGCGGTATCGACGTTCCAGTAGCCCGGGCCGTCGACCGGAGTCAGGCTCAAGTGACCGACGTCGCCGGCACCCGGATGGGTAAGGAACGCCGTCCTGCCGCTGCCATCACTCGCAATCAATGATGGATCGACCACCAACGGAGCTCCAGTTGTCGGGTTGTGGAACAATCCGGTTAATGCCTGCAACTGGGAAAGCGTCAGCGTCGTGTTGGGTGTGTTGTTGCCGGAGCGAGCCGCTCGGTTGAGCGTGCCGCGACCGGAGATGAACGAGATCGGACGGCCAGTGCGGAACTGCGCAATGCCGCTGATCTGCCAACCACCGAGGAACTTGCCCTTCGTGCCACCGTCGTTCCAGAACCGCTTGCCTGGTCCGATCGGAAGCTCGTACACGAAGTTGCCTTTGAGAACGTGTCGCACGTCCTGGTTGAGACGCTTCTTCTCCCAGGCATCGCCAACGGTGTTGTCGAGGTATGGCGCGAACTCGGCTTGCGCCTGTTCGGCGTTCGTGAAGGCCTTACTCCAGGTGTAGTTGATCTGGTAGTACCAGCCACCGGTGAACCGTCTTCTGATTTCAGCCTGCAGTCCGTGATAGTTGGACCAGCCGCTGCTGCCGATGTAGTCGGTAACAAAAGCATTACCATTCGCCGGCAGGAAGAAGCTCGGGCAGAGCAATCCAGTTCCTCCCTGGACACAGGGTTGCGCAGTGTTAAAGAACGAGTTGCGCGAAGACAGGTAGTTGGAAACCAACTCACCGACCTGTCCCTGCTGAATCAGGGTGCGGATGGTTGCATTGGCGAGATTACCGCCACTGCCGAGGCGCGGGAAGATCGTGAGCACCTGGCAGCCTGTGGCCGCGGCTTGCGCCGTGGTACACGCCGGATTTCCAAAATTAGCCAGGTTGGATTGAGCGCGCAGGAAGTCGGCAAAGAAACCGTTCTGGAAAATGAGCACCTGGTTAGTGTCGAGGCCGCGCGTGAGTTGCACGCCACGGTTGCCGACATAACCAACTGAAAGCGCGGTGTCTTTCATGACCTCGCGCTCAATGCCGAAGTTCCATTGTTCGGCGTACGGAGTCTTCAAATTGTACTCGGTCGTAAACAGCGTTGGTGTCTGCGACAGACCAAGGTTGTCGACCAAAGTACGCGGAACTTTGAACGTCGGAATTGCAGGCTGGGTAAACGGCACACAAACGCTAGGCGTCCCGGTGCAATTCTCCATGCCGCCTGTAACCGTGCCTCGCAGCGTGGAAACGGTGACCGTCGATTGCAGACCGGCGTTGCCGCCGACTGACGAGTTGTTGAGCACGGTCGCGTTGTTGTCGATCGCGTAGGCGATCGAGAAGCCACCGCGCACTGACGTCTTGCCATCCTTGAATGGATCCCACGCAAAACTAAAGTTCGGCGCGAAATTATCGAGGTCTTTTGCGAGGAATTCGCGTCCAGTGCCCTTACCCGCGAAGTCGAGCACGGCATTCGGATCGTTGAGCACGTTGAGTGTAAGGTCCTTCGGCATGAGGCCAAGGCCGTTTCTCTCGGTGAGCGGTCCGATGTATTCCCAACGCAATCCAAGGTTCAGAGAAAGGTTCGGTTTGATGCGCCACGTGTCAGTCGCATAAAGCGCGAACGTGTTGTAATCGAGGTATCGGTTCGAGCCGAGACCGCGAGTAAAGCCCGAGGTCCGGTCGGCAACGTTGAACGTTTCCGCGACGGAGCTGACAGCGCCGGTGAGCAAGCCCAACAAGCTGTTGGCGGTGGTGAACTGCGTGCTCGAGATACCACCCGGAAACATTGAGGTGGCCAACGGCGTCGGGTTCGTCGTGGTGTTAAAGCCGACGGTAAACTGCTTGACGATACCCGCATCGTTGAAATTCAGAATGCGAACAAAGCGGGCGCTGGTGCCAAACTTCATTACGTGACTGCCCTTGACCCAGGTCAGGTTATCGATCAGGTCGTAGTTACGCGGCGCACGTCCCTGTTGCAGGAAGTTCTGAACGGGGTTCGTGATCAGCGGGAGACCCAGGCGATAGCCTTCGCTGAAGTCCTCATTGTTGAAGAACAGCGGCGTGCTAGACGAGAAGCCAAAACGCAGTTCGTTGGTGATGTTCGGCGTCATGCTACCAATCCACGCGATGGCCCAACGAGGACGAGACGATTCCTGTCCACCGCCCGGCAATCCCGGAAACTGTTCGCCGATATTGTTCAACTGCACGTCGTTCGGCAGTTTGGAAAGGAAGTGTGAATAGATACCCTCGACGCGATGTTTCGTCGTGATGTCGTAGTCCAAACGGAAACCGATGTTTCGGCCGGTGCTGCCGTTCGGTGTATTGAAGCGGAAGCCGGCAGTGTTTCGCGCGTCGCCGACCTGCGTGTTATTCGAGGCCGGAGTTAAGTTAATCAACTCCTGGATACGCGGATCGATTGAGCGGCCCGTCAGGCCTAACAGGTTAACCGATTGCAGCTGGCCATTGTCAGCGCGCAGGTAACTGAAGTTGCCCGTTCGCGCTGGGTTCAGCAACACAGTGCGGTTGGGATTGAAGTCTTGTTTCGTGTCGGTGTATTCGTAGAAGAAGTAGAAGAAGAGTTTGTTCTTCTGCGTCAGGACGGGACCACCTTCACCAAACTTTGGCAGCGCAAAAGGACCGCTGACGTTAAAACCATATTGATGTTGAAGCAGGATCGGCTTCGCCAAGCCGCTGATGTTGTTAAAGAACGTGTTGGCGTCAAATTTATCATTGCGATAATAGTCGTAGACCTCGCCATGAAAACTTGAACCGCCGCGCGGAGTCGTAAGCTTCACTTGCGCGATGCCTAGACCGTCGTCGGCGCCAGCGTTCTGAGTGGTCAATGAAAACTCGGCAACAGCCGCGACGCTCGGCGTGTTCACGCCAAAGAGCGAGTCTGTGCGCACGAGGTTGTCGTTGATTTCGATACCATCCCACGTGATGTTCGAGAACGAACCGCGCAGACCGTTGATTGATGCTTGTCGCGTATTCGTATTTGTGTTCACACCTGCCAAGCCGCCGGCAAGGTTGATCGGGTTGCGACCGTTGAGCGGAAGGTCCTGAACCTGTTTGACGTCGATCGTCGAGGTCAGCTTCGCGTCTTCCGAACGGATGAGCGATTGCGCGTCTGATGCCGTCACGGAAACTGTTTCAGTAACACCACCAGCTTCAAGCGTGAGCGAGTTCATCACGACGGGTGTGTCGACGTTAACCACGAGTTCGGTGACGTTCAACTTTTTGAAGCCGGTGCCTTCGACTGCCAAGTTGTACGTTCCGGGCCGAACGTCAGTAAGCGTAAAGCTGCCTTCTTCGTTAGTGTTGACTTCTTTCTGATCTTTGGTGGCCTTGTCAGTCAGGGTCACTTTCGCTCCCGGGACCACCGCGCCCGCGGTGTCTTTGACGATGCCGGAAACGCGTGAGTTAACTGACTGGGCGAAGACGATGGAAGTTGCGCCGCCAAGCAACAGGGCACTTAGCAGGAGAGAGACCAGGTTCATGCGACGCGCAGGGTTAAGCACACCCCTGGCGCCGCTAAAAGAGATCACAGGAAGCTGAAAACTTCTCATTGTTGCTCCTTCGTTTTTTCTGAGTTAGGGCGCCCGACCTTGGCGAGGGCCTACAAGGCGGGAACTCTGAGTTTCGTCGACCTCAACCGCTGAGGACTAGGGGAGAGATGGGTCGAGATTTCTTTGTTGTTTTACGGCGGCGGCAAGAAGCGTGCCGCTAGGCGCTAGCGACACGCCGCGTTTTTTGGAGCATTTAGACGAACTTGCGTCGGTAGAGGAGTCCGTAAAATTGCGGATTTTGGATCGCCGTGCAAATTAATGAATCTCCGACACAATTCTGGATCGAAAATCCCATCAACCAGCGATCTCAGTATTCGAACTCGCCCTCGTACATCATGTCGCTCACTTTGAAACGTCGATCGACTCTTATGCCGTTCGGATACTTGGCGACGAAGCGAACCTCGCCGGAGTTTGAATTGATGAAAGGCTTGTCGTCGACATTGCGAAGGAAGATGAAGCGGGCGCCGAATCCGTCCGAGCCCGGGGGCACATACTCGTGCAGAAAATGACGCTTGCCGTCGCGCTCGAGGTAGGTTTCGTTTTTCATTGTCGCGGTGATCGCGCTGCTCATCGCCTGCATGGCGATTCCGCTATAACGTTGATCGGTCGTCTCGACGGTCACCGTGAGAATGATCGACTCGGTACTCTTCAGGTCGCCAAATGCATGCAGGCGTTCAGTCATCGCCGCATCCGGCTTCTGTTTTAATTCCATTATTCTCGCGAGCGCGCGTCGCACCGGTCTCGCCGAAAAGAAGCGAACGATAAACTTGACGTTGACTGCCTGGTTTTTCGCTCCGCTAGTCGTTCCGCTGCCCATTCGCGTGCTGTTTTCAGTCGGCGTGAAGAACATCTCTGAAGTGTCAGTATCAACCTGCGTCTGAGACCACGGCGAACTACTGAGCATTTTCTCAGCTTCTTTCTGCGTCCACTCGGTCCACGGCTTCTCGGCTTTTTGATTCTGCGGTGCGGCAAATATCAACGACGAAGACAGCAGGATCGCGCATGCGATCACGGCGAAGAGTTTTTTATTCATCGGAGTGTCCTTCTTAGTATTCAAACTTTCCGTTGTACATCAAGTCGGAAGTCTTGAACGTTACGTTGAGTTTGATCTGACTGGTTACTTCACTGTAGAACCGAAACGAACCACTATCGACATTCACAAACTTCTTCTCGTCGACCACGCGCGGAAAGATAAATTTCGCTCCGAGCCCGTCGTTGATCGGCGGATGATACTGCATCAGAAATACGCGCTTGCCGTCTTTGCGTTCGAGATAGGTGTTGTTCTTGAGTTTACCGGCATTGGATGACGCGAACGCCTGCAGCGCCGGACCAGAGTAGCGTCCGTCAGTCGAATCAAAAGTGACGGCAACTACAATGAACTCACTGAAGTCGCGATCGACAAACGAACGCAATCCGCCAATCAATTCTTCATCGGGCGTCTTTTGAGTGAGCTCGATGACACGCATGAAAGCCTGGCGCACCGGCTTCGCGGAAAGCAACCGCACGTGATAGTTGACTGCGATCGCCTGGTTGTTCGCACCCTGCGCGACCCGGTTGTTATTGACCGACTGCCGATCGCTTTGAGTACCGAGCACACCGGAGCGGGTGGACGATGACGCTCCCGTTTGCGAAGTGGGGCTGTACATCATCTCCGACGTGTCGGTGTCGGTTTGCGTCTGGCCCCAGGCCGAGTTATTGAGGATCTTTTCCGCCTCGGCCTTGGTCCATTCAGTCCACGGTTTTTCCTGCGCGCTGCCGGCCCCGAGCAGCAGCACGCTGAGTAGTACGGCAAAAAATATTTTCTTCATTTAGTGGGAGCTCGCTAATACTCCAGCTTGCCGTCGTAAAGCATGTTCGAGAGTTTGTAACGCGTGTCGAGTTTCATCTTTTCATTCAACTGGGCCACAAAACGAACGTTGTCGTTCTCGCCGAGAAAAGGCTGGCCATCGAGCACACGCTTGAAGATAAACTTCGCGCCCATTCCATCTCCGACCGGCGCCCGGTACTCCATCAAAAACAATTTCTTGCCGTCTTTGCGTTCGAGGTAAACAGTTTTCGCAAGGGTTTCCGAGTTTGCACCGTTGAAGGCGGCCATGATTGGACCAGCCATCTTCTGATCGCCGACCTCGACGCCTACCGATATCACGATGTATTCCGAAAAGTCACGATCAATAAAGCCCTGAAGCTGAGTGGTGAGTGCTTCGTCCGGCTGCTCCTTCGCCAACAACACCTGACGCGCGAACGCGGCGCGCACTGGTTTCGCGGAAAGAAAACGCACGTGGTATTTCACGTAGTTCACTGGTTTTGCTTCGCCGGATTCACCCTGGCGTGTGTTGAGTTCTCGATCCGATGCACGTTGAGCTGCAACCTGGGTGACGGCGTTAGTGCTACTCGACTGTGCGCCGGAGCCACCTTCCATCTGCGTCTGGCCCCACGCAGAATCGTTCAGCGTTTTCTCAACGTCTTTCCTGGTCCACTCGGTCCACGGTTTGTCTTTCTGGGCCAACGCCACGCAGGCAAACATCGCTACTACTAAGCACGCAGATACTACTGTTCTCATTACTCTAACCGCTCCTTGGATGATGATGGGTTTGACCGTCAGGCTTGAACGTTTTAAGCCCGGGGATCGCAAGTAAACTCGCTAAATGTCGAAAATCGATCTGATCCGTGGTCTGCCGCTATATCTCGACGTTGGTAATCGATGTGTAAGACTGACATCAGCAAAGTTGCCTGGTCGTCGACCAGTCTCAGGCTCAAGTCGTTCGCGCCGATCTTTCCAGATAGCAATGTCGAAAGCAAGTAATGCCGGCAACTAAACGCCGGCACTTCACCCAACCGCACTCGCGTTGCAAGACCCGCGGAAGTAAAAATCTCCAGCGTCGGATTTCCAGCAATGCTCTTGTCGTCGATGTTTATTACCGCGATGATCTCGTCGCGGATCATCTTGTTGTCATGTGCCGAAAGACACGCGCCGGCGACGATGTAGTCGGTGCCGAGTCCCGCCCGTGACGCATTTTTTTGATACGCGCGCGCGGACGCAAGACCTGGTCGAAAATGCGTGAACGCCCTCGCGTTCCATTCGCTGACGGCAACCTCGACCTTCATCAGCGTGTGATTCGACAACGGCGTAATCGCCAGCGACAGACCACCGGAAAAACCTTTCGGCAGATCGGTCCGCGAACAATCGAAGATACAGCTCTGTTGCCCGCGAAGCTTGATCGCGCCACGCTCGACCTGTTGCTCGGGAATGGACGCGGGTAGTTTCGATCCATCGGCCGTTTGCCAGACCACTTTGCCGTTACCGTCCGTAATGAACGGATTCAACCAAAGCGCCTCTTCAACCGGCGCGCCCGAGCTCAAATGAAAACGCGAGTCGAGTGTGATGCCGCCAATCTTCTTCGCCCGAAACACCAGCGGCGTGTACAAAATATTCTGCGCCTTGAATCGACCCGCGGAATCAAACGGAACTCTCGCGGCCGCCGGGTTGTACGGCGGCTGATGAATCGGGTGCTCGATGCTGAAACGCGGAGTGCCGGCGTGCCTGATCAGCAGGTAACCAAAATTCTTCACTGAACCCTGACGATTCGTAACCGCGATCGTTCCGCCACGCGTGCCCGCGCGATTCGCATGAGCACTACGCTTGCCATTGAACGTTTCGTCGAAGCTGCGCGTGTATTCGCCTTTGCGCAGATCGACGAGCACTGACGAATGCGGATTCAGATCGTAAGGAAGTTGTTTCAGCGTCGCGCCGAATTGATCGTACAGCGTCAAAGCGCCGGCGCTGCGCTCCGAATACGGATTGAAAAGGCTGTAGACGCAATCGTAGTCGTCGAGTGGCGGAAACGGCATCGAGTAGAAAAAGCTGTCCGCGCGTTGCCACTGCAACGGATCGGGATTGGCGTGCACGTTGGTGAACGAGTCGCGGCTCTTCCAACGAACAAAAGCGGAACTGAAGAGATCGCTCGCATGCGAAGGCGTGCGCGTCTTTGGCCGCAAGCGCACCTTCATGCCGCCCCAAAAACTCTTGCGTGGTCCAACCAGTTCGCTAACGGGTATGACCGTCGTGCGCATCGCTTCGGCAGTCAGCCGTCTCGCGACACCACTCTCGCCAAGTGGATGACCCTCAAAGTCATAAAGAAAAACTTGATACTCAGTTGCGTCCGCGCCGTCGGCATAACCGGTTGGGCCCAGGAAGTTGTCGGCGGTCAGTACGATCTCGGATTCGATGCCGAGGGCGGAGTCTTGAATGATGAAAGGCGCGCAGACGTCCAGCCAACAAGTACCGCTACTGGTCTGAGTGTTTTGATTAGCGAATCGTAAGGCAGGGTAAAGGGCTGAACCAAGTGCTGCGTTGGAGATTAAGGAGAGAAAACTTCTCCGTTCGAGAGTTTTCATCTGGGCCTCCGGGGAGGCTGGCGAGGAACTAGTTGCGAAGCCAGGCTCGACTAAGAACTGAGGAGAGCAGATCGAAATCTGCTCTCCCCAAAACAACAGTTGCAGTCAACTCGGTTAGAAGTTGAATCTGACAACCAATTGGACCAGACGGCCGCCAGGATCATTCGTTGTCGAGATGTCCTGGTAGGCTGCCGTGTAACGTCCGAAGGTGGCGGCGCCAAAACCGCCAGGGGCGTTCACGTCGTTGGCGGCGGCGCCAACGAGGAAGTTGATGTTGTTAAAGGCATTGAGGAATTCTCCGCGCAACTCCAAGTTCGTCGTCTCGGTGAACTGAATTCTCTTGACGATGCTCAAGTCGGAACGGAAGAACGCCGGTCCTTTAAGAACGAGGTTCTGGAAACCGCACGAACCGATGAACGTTTGCTGGCAGTTGCCGAAGCCCGCCGGGGCGATGAAGCGACCCGTCGGCGTGCCCTGCGTAAACGTTGCGCCAGAGGCCGAAAACGCGACGTTGTTCGCCCGGAACGTGTTGAGACGGATGTCTTCCGGCAGCCAAAAGACGTTGCCGCGATTGACGCCATCAGCATCGTTCTGGTTGCGGTAAATGCCCATCGCGTCCTGAAGCTCATCCGCCGTGATGCCGACAAGCTGAACGTTGCCAAGCGAGAACGGCGAACCGCTCTGGACACGAATGTTTCCGTTGAAGCCCCAGCCGCCAACCAATCCGTTGACCCAGCCGTTGGCGCCTGAGAAGAAATGCTTCCCACGGCCAACGGGGAGTTCGTAGATAAAGTTGGCTTTGAAAGCCTGGGTGATGTCAAACGGCGCGACGTTCTTTCTGAAGTTGATGTCGCGCAGCGTGGCAGGTTGGTCAAACACGCCGGAACTGCTGGCGTAGTTGTTGACGAGGGCCTTGCCGAATGAGTAGCTGAACTGCGTAAGCAGTCCACGCGACATGCGGCGTCGGAACTCGAAGGTCACGGCGTCGTACCAGGTCTGACCGCTGTTGTCGATGATGAATGCACCACCGCGCTTGCCTGGGTTGACGAGCCAGAAGTTGGACGGGAGACCTGCTGCCACCTTGTTCGCCGCAAACAAGCTGTCGTTCGCGGTTCCGGCAAACAGACCGGCCATGCCGATGAAGCCGGTGGCACCTGGGGTGCCGCCGCCACCTGTCTGCGGATTCAACGGATTCAGGAAGTTGAGCAGCGTGGTGTTCGCGAACAGAGAATTCGCGTAGAGCGCCTGGCAAGAGCCGGAGCCGGAGCCTGCCGTGCAATTGCCGGCAAGATTCGGAGCGACGCCACTGATGTGCGCCAGGAAGATCGGCAACGGTGAAGTACCCGTGCCTGGACCAAAGTAGCGGAAGTTGAATCCGCGATTGTTTGCCAGGTTAGCGAGCACGTTCTGTTGCGCCAGACGAAACTCCTGAAGGAAGCCGTTCTCCAGCACGTTCACTTCATTAAGATCGTACTGCCTCCAGAGATTGTGTCCGCGGTTGCCAACGTAACGAACTTCGATCACGTTGTTGGAATCGATCTCGCGCTGGATACCGAACGTGAACGAATCTACACGTCCGATTTTCAGATTCGGAGCGAACTCGTTGATCGAGTCAGTACTTGAACCCGTGTTCGGGAAGACCGGCGTTTTCTGGAAAGTAGGACCAGCCGGCAATCCATTACGGAAGTAGTTACCGAAGCTCAACGGGAAGGGATTATTCGTAGTGCTCTGAGTAGCGCTGATCGTGCCACCCGCCAACTGCGTGCCGCTAGCCGCGTTAGCAGCATAGAGACTCTGGAAGGTGTTCACGCCTTCGCGAACATACGCTATCGAGAAGCCGCCACGAAGAACGGTGCGGCCCGACTCACCAAAGACCTTCTTCAGTAAGCTGTTCTCGAAGTTCGGACTGTAGTTGATACCAACGCTCGGCGCGAAAGCATCGTAGCGAGTCTCATAAGCCGAAGAGCCTTTTCCGAACAGGACCATCGTGGTCGGACTGCCGGCGAGCACGCCCGGTTGGAAAAGGTTTCCTTCGCCTGACTCACCATAGACATTGCCGAATGACGCTGCTCTCGCGTAGGTGTCGTTCAAAGGAATAAACGGTCCCTGAACTTCCCAGCGCAGACCGGCCGTCAAGGTGATGTTCGGACGAAGACGCCAGGTGTCCTGAGCGTAAACACCATACTCACTCTGCTGAGCACGGCTGATCAGGTCGCCTTGCAACGTGTACTGGTTAGTATCTTCGCTCAAGCGCGCATTGCGCGTGATCGAGGAGATGCGTCCCACCAACGTCGAGTAGAGCGCGGCGGCGCCGGCTTGCTGGTTGACAGTTGGGGCCAAAGAACTAAACGCGGCGAAGGCTGACGCGTCGCCCGCCAACGTGGAACTGATACCGAAGTTCACCGTCGGCACCACCGTAACCAACTGCTGCCAGAAGTTCACTCGCGTGAAGCTCGCGCCGAAGTTGATCGAGTGGTTGCCCTTAACCCAGTTCAAGTTGTCCGTAAACTGCTTGACTGGGGTATTGCGGCGTTGCGGGCCGGTCGTGGCCGTGGCGTTTGTGACGCCGGCGGCGCTGATTGCCAGCGACACGCCACCCTGGTTGTCAAACTGTCCCGGATTAACCTGCGGGAAGAAGAGAGTCGTACCACCCAACAAACCGAAACGCGCTTCGTTCACGATGTTGTTGCTGATGGTCCAACGCCAGGCTGACGAGTTTGAGAAGCGGTTCGAATCCTGGCTGCCGAAATTCGGGAAGCCGGGGAAGATCGGGTCGACGTTGTTCAGGAAGTCAACTTGCGATCTGAACTGCTGGTAGTTCCAGATGTTCTCAATGTGATGCTTGTCCGTGAGTTTGAAGTCAAAGCGGACGGTTGGGAACTTGCGCGTTTGGCCGCCGGTGTTGAAGAAGGTGGCCTGCTGGATGTTCGGGTTGCCGGTCTGTTGAATGACCGCATTGACGCCGACCAGCGAACTGCGAATGTCAGTAAACAGCTTGCTGATGGTCGGATCCTGCGTAGTGAGCAGACCAACTGACTGGGGGGCCAGCCCCGCCAACGTGAAGACGTTGACTGAGCAAGTCCTGGTTGCACCACTCGTGCAGGTAACGTTAGCCGGCGGAGTGTAAGTCTGAAGCGTGGTGGTGAAACGGTAAATGCCCTGCTGCGCTTCCGGGCTCAGAATGTTTCGCACACGGCCCGGACTCTTTTCAGGCAGGCGATACTCTTCGTAGTTGACGAAGAAGAAAGCTTTATCTTTGCCGTTGAACAATTTCGGAATGGTGATTGGACCACCAAACTTGCCGCCTGGTTGGTTCAGGAGAATGCGCTGTTGCGGCGCTTTCCCGGTTACGAAATCGGGTGCGAGATCGCGGTTGCTGAACCAATAGTTAGCGTTGAGCGACGGGTTGCGGTGATACCAGTAAACACCGCCATGATATTCATTAGAGCCGCCTTGCGTGACGAACTTGATTTGGACCGCACCTTCGGCCGAGCTTTCAGAGCCCGGGTTCGAAGTCGAAACCGTCACCTCGCTAATGGCGTCCGTACGGGGCCGAACGTAGGTAAAGAAACCATCATTCGATTTGAGTAAGTTGTCCTGAACATTGATACCGTCAAGGGTGATGTTCAGTGCGCCTTTCGGCAAGCCGTTTACCGAAGAGGTGCGGGGACGTCCCGGAGTGGTAGTGCCGGGGAGCGCGAGCACGAGATCGAGCGCGTCGCGAGAAGCTGTTGGCAAATCCGTAATCTGACGTCCAGTCAGCGTGGTGCCGATGGTTGCCGTTTGGGTTTGCAGCAACTCACCACCGCCGACCACGGTAACGATCTCATTCGCCGCACCGATTTCTAATTCGACGTTGATGCTCGAGGGCTTGCCCACGTCGATCTTGATATCGGTCACTACCGATTGTTTGAAACCGCCAGCCGTCACCGTGGCCGTGTAGATGCCGGCCGTCAGTGATGGAACTGTAAATGTGCCGTCGTCTGATGTCTGCGCGGAAAACTCCTGCCCAGTCGCCTTGCTGACGACTTTTACAGAAGCACCCGCGACGACGGCGCCCTTCGGGTCGACAATCGTACCCGAAAGAGAGCCCGTCGAGCCCGCTTGAGCGAAAGCGGGAACAACGCAGACGCCTAGCGCGAAGAGCACTAGTAATACCGTCCGTAAACCGTTTCTCATCGCGTAATCCTCCAATAAGTTTTTGCCCTTGACCGGCAAGGGAAGGCTTGCCGGTCAACTCGTTCTAACGAAGAAGCCGAATACTGCTACTGCTGTGCTTGGTAAGAAAGGAGTGCCCGGTTAATAAACGGGCCAGTATGCCGCTCAAACTAGCAAATGCCGAGCCAGCATTGTTCTGTATAAAAAATACGAGTTTTTGTACGATCCCACGGGTTGAAGCGCGGTCAGAATACACGTTTCTGGATTGCTATTCAAATTCTTGGACTTCACGCTGTTTTTTGGTCCGTGCGCGCCGAACGTTGGCCCGCGCGACGAAGGGTCGGCTCGTGCTGCGAAGCGTTGGCCCGCGCGACGAAGCGATCGCAGCGCCTCGGCTTCGCCGCCTGATGTGCGGCGTGGCTACGCCTCGCCGTCCTATTTAACAACCTCAAACTCGAAGTGAAGTTCTTTGCCGCGGCAGATAGTGGAGAGATAGAACTCCCAGAATTTTCGGGTGAAGCGAAACGACGGCCAACGCTGATCGAGATTGACGAAAAACTCCAGCCCTATCGCCCGCCAGAGATTTGCCAAACTCACATGAGTCGTTATTGGTTTCAATTCAGCCGTCGTGTAGAACGGAAACGGAGTGCGAGTGGGAATGAAGCAAGTGAAGGAGTAACTATTGAAGTGGTTGCGATGAGTCGGGTCAGTGGCCCAATCGGGATTCGAATAGTGAGGCGTAACGATCTTCAATCTCCCGCCGGGCTTCGTGATGCGATGTAGTTCCGTCACGAACGCCAGGACGTCAGGCACATGTTCGATCACATGACGACAAATGATCTCGTCGAACTCATCATCGGCAAACGGATAAGGAATGACACCGAGATCGTGAATGACGTCGGCATGACTGCGCGGGTTGGCGTCGATACCGATCGCGCCGGGAAATTTATTCTGACCACACCCGACGTCCAGTATTCGTCTTTGAGCAGGAGTGGAACGATCGCCGTTGCGCATGCGGTTTAGTTTTTATTCAAAAGTAGCGCGGCCAACTCTTCAAGACTAACGGCGTAAACCGGACGACCAATCGCTTTCGCGACTTCGCTGATTCGCATCCCATCCAACATGATCGCATCGTCGCTCTTGAGCATCTGTTTTGGAATCAAAACAAACTCGCCGCTTACTCTGTCACGCGCCGCAAGCAGATCGCGTCCGGTCAACAAACCGGCGACCGAAACGTCGCCGCCGAAGTAGGTGTTGTCGAGCGGCTCGACGCGCAGCCTGGTTTCGAAACGCGAGTTCCATTTGTCGATCATCTCTCGCAGCACGGGAGCGAAGAGTGTGCCGGT
Organism: Pyrinomonadaceae bacterium; assembly: GCA_036266055.1. Classification (GTDB taxonomy): domain Bacteria; phylum Acidobacteriota; class Blastocatellia; order Pyrinomonadales; family Pyrinomonadaceae; genus PSRF01. The sequence continues at coordinate 28,139 of DATANW010000319.1, forward strand.
GAATATCGTTGCCGGTTTTTTGTTCACACTGCCTTCACGCTCGAGACGTTTCGTCAGACGCGCGAAGTCGTTCGCGAATGCGCGAACCATGCCGACGCCATCTTCGATCTGCGGATAGTCGCCGTAATGCGAACGGGCCGGAATGCGACGGCCGGCACGCAGATAGATCTCATCGCCTAACAGCGCGAAGTTAGTTCCGAGTTGCGCGTGCAATTGTTTCTGAATCGGAACGATCTGATCGATCACTTCACGACAAAACTCCGGCGTCACGGCCGTGAGTCGCGGATCTGTGTTGTAGCGAGTGAGACCGAGCGGCACGATCGCGACGCTCGTGATCCGTGGATGCTCGGCAGCAAGATCGAAGATCGTTTTGCGCAACACCTCGCCGTCGTTTATGCCGGGACAGAGCACGACCTGCGCGTGGATCTCGATGCCTGCGTCGAGCAGTCGCCGGACCTTCGGCCAAATATCGGCGCGTTGCTGATCGACGCCGAGCAAATACGCGCGCACTTCCAAATCAGTCGCGTGCACGGAAACGTACTGCGGCGACAGACGCTGTTCGACGATGCGGTGTATCTCGTCTTCGCTGATGGAAGTCAGCGTCGTGTAGTTGCCATACAAGAAGGAGAGCCGGATGTCTTCGTCTTTAATAAACAAGGACGGCCGCGCGTCGGCAGGGTTTCCGTTGCAGAAACAGAAGATGCATTCATTCGCGCACTGGCGCGGGACGATCTGCTCGAACGTAAGACCAAAGTCTTCACCTTCGGCGCGCTCCAGTTCTACTTCCCAATCGTCGCCGCTCTTTTTGCGGACTTCGAGAACGAGCTCAGTTTCGCCGGACGTCTGAAAGCGAAAGTCGAGATAGTCACGAACGACGCGACCGTTGACCTTTATTATTCGGTCACCTGCTTCAAGCTCCAGCTCGGCGCCCAGACTCTCGGGCACGACTTCAGAAATCTCGACGCCCCGCCGCCGGATGTTTGTTACTGCTGGTGTTACTGCGAATTCATACATAACGGCAAACGGTGACTATAACAGCATGACGTTATCCTGGAAAATCCGCGTCATCGTCGCCTCGAAGCGGGTCGCCGACGGTCACCCGCTTAGAAATCGGTGCAGATTTCAGCCTGAATCGCTCGTGACTCATTGGATACAACGACTTAACGCCTAAAACTCCCTTTAAATCATTGACAATCCGGCCCCTGTTTGTTAGTTATGCAGGGCGATTCGCGCCAACCGCTGACAACCCAAAGTTCTTAGTTGAATTGTGCCAACTTCATTTAGGGAACGAGTACAACTTCAATGAATAATAAAGTTAAGCCTGCTGTCATTGGCGGAGTAGTTCTCGGCTTATTGTCCGCCATTCCCTTCGTCAACTTTGTCAACATCTGCTGCTGCGCGTGGGCCATTGTCGGAGGCTTGCTCGCTTCATATCTGTACATCAAGAACTCTGCGACCCCAGCTACCGCGGGCGACGGAGCGATCGTTGGCGGCATCGCGGGCGCCATCGGCGCCGTCATTTACCTGATCGTCGGCATCCCGCTCGGACTTGTTGCCGGGACTGCCATGCGTGAAGTGATGGTCAACCTGCTGAGTAGCCTCGATCCGCGGCAGGCCGAAATGATTCGAACGCAGATGGAAGCACAAGGCCAGTCGATCTCAGGCGCCATCGTACAAGGCGTTATCGGGGCCTTGCTGCTGATCGTGTTCGCAGTTGTCGGCGGTCTGATCGGCATCCCGCTGTTCGAG
>DATANW010000320.1:0-8525 GCA_036266055.1 Pyrinomonadaceae bacterium
TGGTTTATGTGAAGTCTTGAAAGTTTTCATGGCGGTGACCACGCGAGCGACGACGCTGGTCCAATCGCCCTGGCGTTCCTGTCGAAATAGGCGCATCGTCGGATACCACGGACTGTCTTCGCGATTGTCCATCCAGCGCCAATCCGCGTTTTTTTGCAGCAGCGTCCAAACCGGAACGCCGAGAGCGCCGGCGAGATGAGCGGTCATGGTATCGACCGAGATCATCAGATCGAGCCTCGCGAGTAGTGCCGCCTCCTGATGCAGTTCGCCCTCGCTGACCTTACCAAATGAGTGCGGCCATTGACTCAGGGCGTGGCCGCGTTGGAAGAGATACCAATCGATACCCGACATCGCGATAAGCGGCTCGAGGGCGGCAAGAGGAATGGAGCGATCTTCGTTCCAGTCACCGCCGGCCCACGTTAAGCCGACCGCAACCACGGACGTGCGCGGCAACGACACAGGCGTAACATGCAAGTAAGGAATGTCACGCGGAATCGTCGCCAAGGTGGTGCGAAAAACGTGCGGCAACTCCATCAACTCGACGCTCACGTCAAACTCAACTTCCGGAGCGCCGTCATGCAGCGGCAACAGCTCGTCGATCGCGTTGACGGAACGCAACAGCGGAATCAGTTTGGGCTGGGCCCAGACGATGACCTCACGCGCCCGCGACTTCAGCAATGGCATGTAACGAATGAACTGTATGGTGTCGCCGAGGCCGTGATAACAGCGGACCAGCACGCGTTTTCCGTCAAGCGGTCTGCCGTCCCAAAAGTACTGAAAATGCCGTGGCAGGTGTTCGCACGGAACGCCGGCGCGTTGTTGGACCACGCGATCGGAAACCTTCCACGCGGCTGCAAAATCTCCGCGACGCATGTGCAGTGTCCAATCGTCGAGTTGCCGCGCCCCCTCGTTCATCTACGAGGGATTATGAACCAGATCTCTTCGGGCTAAACAAACGCGGGCGGCGTTGCTCTCGAGACTGTCATAGTAAAGACGCAATTTGTAGCACTTGCCCTCGCCGATATTCGGCAACAGCCGGAGGTTGACCTGTTTCAACCAACTCTGTCCGGCAACGTTGCCGACAAATTCGACCGGGAGCGGATAAACGAGATGATTGGCGTCTTCGGCGGTCGCCGCGATTTGTGATGGGCTGCTTGCTTTCTCCAGGTTCTTTGCAAACACCACCACCCGCGCCATGCCATCGTCTGCAAAATCCATCGCCTCAAAAACCGACAACGGCTGCGTCATGAAGCTCACTGAGTCAAACACCAGGGCGAAGTCCGAGTGGTCCGTCGTGATCAATTCAGGCCGCAACCGCGCCAGGAAGTCGACAGTTGAATCCGCTGACAAGTCGTCAATGACCCTGCTCACTGGAGCAAACACAAACAAGTCTTTGACGGCCGCCGCGATGGTGTAGGTCCGGCCCGCTGCAAGATTGGTGAACGAATAGGTTCCGTTCGCGCCCGTTATCACCGATGTTGTTTGCAGCTCAATCAGACGAACTGTCACGCCGGGAATGGCCGAGCCGTCGCTTTTCGCGATGCGTCCGGAGATCGTGTGGCGGTTCAACGTGGCGTCGAACAGCGCTTCAACGTCGCTCGGCGGACAGACAAAGGTCTTACTGGCGGATGTGAAACCGTAGTGACTCTTGCTCGCCGTAACTGTATACGCACCCGTGGTGGGCAGATTAGAAAAACGGAAGTTACCGAGTTCGTTAGTGACCGCGACCGCCGACTGTGAGCCAGCCAGCATTATGGTAACGGCGGGAAGTGGATTGCCGTTTTCATCCAGCACATTTCCCGAGATGGAAAACTGGGGCTGCGGACCGCTTTCGAGATACTCCGTCAGTGCGGCGCGCTGCTGATTCAAACAATCGCTATTGCCGCCACACCTGATGAGCAGATCGGACCAGTAGAAGTGGGCAGCAGGATCCGGCTGTCTGCCGAGGATTGAAAGAAACTGTTGGCGCACGTACTGCACCGGATCGTCTTCGGGCTCCGTTTGCATTTCGGTCGTCGTTTGCGCCTTTGATTCGATTTCGCGGTACTCCGAGTTGATCACCGTGAGCCGCTCCGTACGATCGTCGGCGCGAATACGATCCGCTTCTGCAATGCACGTCAGTCGATCGAGTATGGCGTGTGTCGATCGATTGATGTCGATTGCCGCGCCCGTGTTGCGACTCCAACCGTAATGCGAATTCTCGATAAGCACGTTAGTCGCGTTGTAAAACTGGTGACCGGCGGTGCCGAGGTTTGAGACGTTCATCTTCAAACCCGAGATGTAAATCAGATCGATCGGATCGATTGGAAATCCCCAAAGGTGCGGAAACGCTGTGATACCGATCCAGCCGCCTTCGTCAAGGAACGTGTCGCGGATCACGACTTCACGTCGCGGTGAGTCAGGAGTTCTCGGCGCGACGCCGCCGAAATTGATCCACGAGAGTGGGGCTCCGAGTCCCATCTTGCCGAAGTACGAACGAATACCGTAGTCGATGAAGATCGAGTTCGAGATGCTGAAGTTCTTCCATTCGTGGTTGTCGACGATGGGCGCGTACGCGCCGCTGTTCGCCGCGCAACCGAGAAACACTGTGCTCTCGACGGACAGTTCGCTACGCACCGCGCGAATGACGTTGCCGCCGCCGAGCCCCGGCACCAAACCAAACGTGGCGATGCCGTAAAACTCGGAGTGACGCACGGTCGCGTGATTGATGTCACTTAAGAGCAGCGTGATGTAAGCGTCGGTAATGACACTTTCGGTGCCCGTGAAAGCAAGGTGCTCGACTGTCAGGTTGTCAGCGTTCGTGAGCGTGATTGCAGTGTCGGTCGAACCGGTGGCAGGAATGAATTCGGACGCGAGGTCCAGGCTCGCCGCCAACTGGTCACCGCCGGCGGTCGGCGGCGCGGGCATCGTGTCGGACGGCACGCCCTGGATGAGTACGCTCACGCCGGCGAAGTTTCTTGCGACCGGCGTTTGGATCTTGTAAAGACCGGCGGGAACGTAAAGCGTGCCGCCGCCGGCATCGGCGAGCGCGTCGAGCGCGCGCTGCAAGGCCGGTCCATCGTCAGCGACGCCGTCGCCGACCGCGTCAAAATCCGCGAGATTGAAAACGCCATTCTGTGCGTGTCCGGTGGCCGCACAGAGAACCACGATCGCCAGCAGTGTAAATAGCTTCATCACTTTTCCTGGTTGCGGACAAAAGTGAGGACAGGGCAGACGGGAGACCCAAAATTAAAATACAAACTATCTAAACATCGCGCAACAAGTTTTTACACAGCAAGCAGAATTGGACCATGGACTAGAGAGAATCCATGGTCCAACAGGGAATTTGTGGTCTATTTGGGGTCGAGTTTTCGGCCGGCGTTCAGATTGTCCCAGTTCAGAATGGCGTTGAAGACGAGGAAATAACTGCCTTTTGTTTGCCCACGCCAGAATGGATTCGTGGAGAAAAGCAGCACGTGCCCGTTGCCGGAAGGCACGTCGATAACGGCTGCCCGCTGCGCGATCTCGTCGCCGTTGTCCAGCAAGCCGGAAACGAAGAGGTCGCGGTTGTCGGCGTACCGCAGCACGACGCGCGGACGCTGATTGGGTGGAATGAGCCCGATCGCGTTGCGTCTTTGTTCGTCGGTGACGGGCGGCACTTGCCAGGGTTCCACTCTCGCGGGCGGTTCGGGATAGTCCACGGGCGGACGTCCCTGCGGTTGGTCCAGATCGTCGGGCGTGCCGCGACCGGTTGCTCTCGGAGTCGAGCGCGGAGGTCGTCCCACGCCGTTGCTGAGACTGTAGACGGGTCCGTTCATGCAGTACATCGCGAGCGAATCGCCGTAGCCATACGCGATTGGACTGTCAACGTCGACAGTTTTCGTGCGCAGGATTGCGCCGACTGCTTTCAGACGTGCCGAACGACTGGTCGAGACACCGGCGGTGAAACCAACGCTCACGGCAAAGTCCGAGGTGTCGTCGACGGTGATGAACAGTCCGCCGTCCTTGATAAATTTCTGCAGGTTTTGCAGTCCGCTCCAGCCGAGACCGGGACGCATATCGTCGGTTTCGTCAGTGCCGCCGAGGTTTGGCGTCAACGACGTTTTCTTCCATGGCAATGCATTGCCGTACATCGGCATTCCGCTGATGATCTGCTGCGTTCCGCGTCCGACTGGTGCAAACAGGATCACGTCGTACTTCGCTTTCAGGTTTGGCTCGCGCGAGACGTCCTGCGTGCTGATGTACGTGAACGGCACTTGCAGATGATCGAAGCCGAGTCGATACCAGCCTTCGTCCTGTGTCGAGAGCCACGTATGCATGATCGCGACGCGCGCGGCGCGCATCGGGTGCGTCTTGACTGACGGCGCGTCGTTGACGGCGTAGACCTGAATCCCGAGTTCATCGGCGACGCGGCGGATCTCTGCTTCCGGCGCGCGGCGAATTATGAACGAGCCACGATTGAACTTCTTACCGGCGGCGTCGAACGGTTCTTCCGCGGCTTCCATCTCGACGTCCTTCAAACGATAGCGGAACGTGACGAGCGCGTTATCGGCGTTGTGATTGACGAGGTAGACGGTGCTGGCGCTCCCGGCAATTCCGCCGGGCGATTTTATTTCCGTGGTAATGCGTTCCATCGGCGCCTGCAACACTTTTGTGTCCGTGACGCGGATGACTTCGACGTTCGCGAGCTCGCCCATGGTCCAGGCGGTGTCGTCGTAAATGTCTTGTTGCGGATCGTTTGGCGCCCAGTACTGGTAATCGAGCAGCGCGTCAGCGATACGGCTGTAAGGTTGGTCCATGCGGACGATGTAACTCCCGGCGGGGAACGTTCGGTCTTCAGTCTTCGCCGGCGGTGCGGGCGAGGCAGAAGGACTCGCGGCCGGTTTTGGTGCTTCCGCTCCAGCCTTCCGCTTGACGGCGACGGTGAACGGCGCGGTCGCTTTGCTGATCTCCACGCCCTGCGCTTGCAGAGTGCGGAGCAACTCGGCCTGGTTACCGGCGCGTAGTTCGCTGCCCGGCAAAACGTAAGCCGCAGGACCTTCCGTCTTAGGCTTGTCGATCGAACGCTTGCTCTTCAGGTAGAAGTTCTTGAGAAACAGTTTGCTGTTGTTGGCGAAGTAATGCATGGTCGTCAACAACGCCGTCTGTTGATAGTTGTTGTTATTTCTCTGCGACCATTTCGCTTTTGGCAGCGGCGGGTTCTGTTTGTACCAGGTGCGCTGGTACTCGCCTGGCGACAACGTTCGCTCGACCGTGTCGGCCCCGGCGTTGCCGAATGTTTCATACAGGCGGCTGATGCCGTTGTGCGTTGCGGCGATGAACATCAGGTAGCCCGGTGACCACGTATCGAAGTCGCCATGCGCAAACACGCCGGGCATGCCAAACTTCGTCATCTCGGAAATGTTGTTCCAGCCGATCATCTGCCATTCGTCGGTCAGGATCGGATCGACCCACGCATTATATGGACCATCGCCGATGGTGTTGTCGTAGAGGTACGGGACTGACTCATGAAGATCGTGCAGCACCTGCGGTTTCCACGACAGGTACGTATTGAGGACGTTGCGCGTGAGCTTCAACGACAGGCCGATCGCGTCGCGGTTATTGTCGTGCGCCACGTATTTTCCCCAGTAAACAAGGCCGGGCCAGTTACTGTTCGGGTTGGCGAGGTGCCAGTTGTAAATGTCGACCATGCGATTGCGGCCGTCGACTTCCACTACGGGCGTAATCAACACCACCATGTTGTCGCGGATCGCCTTCACGTACGGGCTATTGTCGACTGCGAGTCGGTAGGCGAGTTCCATCAGCGCCGTCGGCGAGCCGGTTTCAGGCGAGTGGATCGTGCCGGTGATGTAGTAGACGGGGAATGAAGCGGCGACGAGTCGATCCGCTTCGGCCTCATCCATGTTGATCGTGCGCGGGTCGGCGAGTTTCTGAAGTCGAGCACGATTCTCCTCGAGTTTCGACATCAACTGTTCCGACGCGACCGCGACCGCGATCATCTCGCGCCCTTCTTCGGTCGTGCCGATCGAATAGACCTTCACGCGCGGTGTAGCGCGCTCCAGCATTCGCATGTACTTGTAAACGTCCTCGGCGTAAGGCAGTTTGCCGGGCGCGCCCGCGACGTCGCCGAGTACGGCCTTGGGCGTCGGCACGTTGGGCGCCGCTGGCAGATAATCAGTCAACGGCGAGTTGAAGAACGGCTGCGTTGTGTACTCGCGGATCTTGTTTGTGTATTCCTGATCGATGGGTTGGTTCGGATCGCGGGCCGGTTTAACTTGAACCTGGGCGTTAACGACAATTCCAAAGGCTGCGATCGAGAGAACTGCGAGCAAGAGCGACCGAAAGGGGCGCGTGTGGGTCATATGGTTTTGTCCTTCAGTTTGATCGTCGTCAGGCTTTTAACATAATCTGAGCAACGATGTCGAAGGAACCAAAGAGCGTGGGGGAACCAAAGTCCGCGGGCGGTGTGCCGGCGATCGTTGCTACCCTGAAAAGTCTTGCCGCGGAGACGGGACTGATTCGCGGCGCGCGCACGATGCTGAAAGTAAACCAGGCCGGCGGCATCGATTGTCCTGGCTGCGCCTGGCCGGAGCCGGATCAGCATCGCTCACACTTCGAGTTTTGTGAAAACGGCGCGAAGCACATCGCGGATGAAGCGACGACGAAACGAGTCACGCCGGAGTTTTTTCAACAGTGGAGCGTCGCGGATCTGGCGCTGCAATCGGATCAATGGCTTGGCGCTCAGGGACGAATCACGCATCCGATGTTGCTGTCGCGCGGCGCGGCGCATTACGAGCCGGTCAGTTGGCAGGATGCTTTCGAACTGCTTGCCGATGAACTCAATTCGCTGAACTATCCCGACCAGGCGATCTTCTACACGTCGGGACGCACCAGTAACGAGGCTGCTTTTCTTTATCAACTGTTTGTGCGGCAGTTTGGCACGAACAATCTGCCCGATTGCTCGAACATGTGTCACGAGTCGAGTGGTTCGGCGTTGAGCGAAACGATCGGCGTCGGGAAGGGAACGGTGACGCTCGCGGATTTCGATCGCGCCGAAGCGATCTTCGTGATTGGTCAGAATCCCGGGACGAACCATCCGCGCATGTTGAGTGCGTTGGAGCACGCGAAGCGAAACGGATGCAAGCTGGTGCACATCAATCCGTTGCCGGAAGTTGGGATGACGCGGTTCAAGCATCCGCAGCATCTGCTGGGAATGTTGGGGTCGGGGACGGCCCTGGCCGATTTGTTTTTGCAGGTGCGCATCAACGGCGACGTGGCGCTGTTGAAAGGACTGTCGAAAGCGGTGCTCGCGAGTGAGGGTGCGCTTGATCGGGATTTTATTTCGTCTCAAACCACGGGATTTGAAGAATTCGTGTCGGCGTTGAATACGGTTTCGTGGGACGACATCGTCGAACAATCGGGAGTTGCGAAACCGCAGATCGAAAGCGCCGCGCAGATCTTTGTCGAATCGAAGCGGACGATCTTTTGTTGGGCCATGGGACTGACGCAGCACCGAAACGCCGTCGCCAACATTCAGGAGATCGTCAATCTCATGTTGCTGCGCGGACAGGTCGGCCAACCCGGGGCGGGACTGTGCCCGGTGCGCGGTCACAGTAACGTCCAGGGCGATCGCACGATGGGCATCTGGGAACGCCCAACCGCTGCCTTCCTGGACCGGCTGGCAGAAGAATTCGAATTCGAACCGCCACGCAATCACGGCTTCGACACGGTGCGCTCGATTCAGGCGATGCACGAGGGAAAGGGTCGCGTGTTCTTCGCGCTCGGCGGCAACTTCCTTTCCGCCACTCCCGATACGGATTTCACCGCCGCTGCTCTGCGCCGCTGCCGGCTAACGGCCCATGTCTCGACAAAACTGAATCGTTCTCATGTAATCACCGGCGAGCGCGCGCTCATTCTCCCGTGTCTCGGACGCACCGAGATCGACGAGCAGGTGAATGGCCCACAGTTTGTCTCAACCGAGAACTCGATGGGCGTCGTGCAGATGTCGCGTGGATCGCTTGCACCCGCATCACCGGAACTTTTGAGCGAGCCGCAGATCGTCGCGCGACTCGCACGCGCGACGCTCGAACATCGGACCACCGTCGATTGGGAAGCACTCGCGACCGACTACGATAAGATTCGGGACGTGATCGAACGGGTCGTGCCCGGCTTTGAAAATTACAACGCGCGCGTGCGCGAGCCCGGCGGGTTCTATCTTCCGAACGCGGCCCGCGAGCGCATTTTCAATACCGCTTCCGGCAAGGCGGTGTTTACAATCCACCCTCTTCCCGATCACAATCTTGCGCCGGACCAGTATTTGATGATGACGATTCGCAGCCACGATCAGTTCAATACGTCGGTCTACAGCGACAACGATCGTTATCGGGGCATCAGCAACGGCCGGCGCGTCGTGTTTCTGAATCGCGACGACATCGCGAGCGTAGGTTTACGCGAACAACAGAAGGTCGATCTCGTCAGTCACTTTGAAGGCGAGGAGCGAATCGCGAAAGGGTTTACAGTCGTGGCTTACGACATTCCCCGGCGTT
>DATANW010000321.1:0-5929 GCA_036266055.1 Pyrinomonadaceae bacterium
ATTATGGTTTTCGGGGGAATTTGGCAAGCGAAGTGTTTTAGCACTCACTGAAACACGGATTCTGTTAATGGTTGTTGGGCGAGTTGGGCAAGCGGCCCGCTCGCAGGGCCACCCGACGCAGACAACCCCAAAAAGGTCTGCTCAACAAACCTTCCGGATGAGTAGCAAGAGCTCGGACCAACCAGTTTGCCGCTTCGGATTTACGTCCGGCTTCACTCGCTGCATAAGAGAGCCGGAGGAAACGAGTCGCGCGACACCAGCGTTGATCGGCGCCTTGTAATTGAGGCTCGTAGAACTCGGCGATCTGATCGAACTCTTCCAGTTGCCGGTGCCCCTCGGCGATTGTCTTACTCACTTCATGCAACCGGTACGCAGCCATCGGCAACGGCAGATACTCACATTTGTGGCCCGCCAGCAACAGCCTCACGTACATGTCGTGATCGAAATCGTAGTCCCAGCGTTCCTGAAAACCTTCTCTGACGATGTTGGTTTTCCAGAAGTGCGCGGGTTGCGGCGCGAGATAGGCCCAACACAAACAATGCGCCGCCGATTGCGGCACTTCCGAACGAATGACGCGCGTCTCATGACCATCGCCGAACATGATGGCGTCGCCGCAGACCCACTCGCTTTGCGGATGCTGTTCGAAGTGTTTCATTACCGCGGCAAAAGTGCCGGGAAGATAAAGATCGTCGCTGTTGAGAAACGCGAAGATGTCTCCGGTCGCGCGTTCTAGTCCTTTATTGATCGCGTGGACCTGCCCGCGATCTTTTTCGCTGACCCAGTACGCAAGACGATCTTCGTACTTCTTGATGATCGAGACGCTTTCGTCGGTGCTGCCGCCGTCGATGATGATGTACTCGAGCGGTTCGTAACCCTGCTTCAGGACAGACAGGATAGTCTCTTCCAGGAACCGGCCCTGGTTGTATGAGGGAGTGATGATGCTCAGTTTTAAAGCCATGTCGTTTTCCATTTGTCATTTTTCCATTTGTCCTTGTGTCATCGACGTTAATCGGCCTTAAAGTGGCGAATGACAGATGGGAGATGACAAATGGAAAATGCTCAGAGCGTGAAGCTCTTGATAGTTTCGATAACGTAAGCCTGTTGAGTTTCGGTGAGCTCGGGATAAATCGGCAATGCGACCGTTTCGCGCGCCGCGCGTTCCGACTCCGGAAACTCGCCCGCCTGGTAACCGAGATAGGCAAAACATTCCTGCCGGTGCAGCGGAATTGGATAATACACTTTTGTGCCGACGCCGTGTTGCTTCAAATGTTCGATCAGGGCGTCGCGATGCTGCGGGACGCGAATCACGTACTGGTGATAGATATGACGCGCTTCTTCTCTCGCGGCCGGCGGCCACAGTTCGAAGCTCGGGCTATCGAGTAGTTGCTCGTCGTAAACCGCTGCCTTGCGGGCGCGTTCGTTGGACCACTGGTCGAGATGCGGTAGTTTGACGTTCAGCACTGCCGCCTGCAATTCATCCAAACGACTGTTGATGCCGACTTCCGAATGCTCGTACTCGTTTGCGCCTCCGTGGGTGCGGAGTCGTCTGAGGCGCACTGCGAGATCGTCGTCGTTGGTGGTCAGGATCCCGCCGTCGCCCGCGGCGCCCAGGTTCTTCGTCGGATAGAAGCTGAAACATCCGATCGCGCCCATCGAACCAGCCTGATCACCGCGGTCCGTCGCGCCGATTGCCTGTGCTGCGTCTTCGACGATGGGAATGCCGCGTTGTTCGCTGAGTTCGAGCAGCACGTCCATTTCCGCGCATTGTCCGTAAAGATGAACCGGAAGAATCGCTTTTGTTTTGTCAGTGATGGCGTCGGCGACTTGCGACGTGTCCAGATTGTAATAAGAGGGATCGATGTCGACGAAAACAGGACGCGCGCCGAGGCGCGTAATCGCCGCGGCGGTCGCGAAGAATGTGAACGGGGTGGTGATTACTTCGTCGCCCGTGCCGATATCGAGCGCCATCAGCGCCAGCAGCAGGGCGTCTGATCCGGACGCGCAAGCGATCGCGTGTTTCGTTTGGGTGTAGGCGGCGATCGAAGCTTCGAGCTTTCGCACCTCTTCGCCGAGGACGAAACGCTGCGAATCCAGCACTCGCTCAACCGCCTCGCGCACCTCGTCTCGCAACGAGGCATACTGCGCCTGCAGATCCAAAAGGGGGACGTTCATCAAGTAAGAAGGTTAATGGACCACTCGGTTCTGCCCACCTTGGGTGTTACTTCGATTGATCCTTGCCTTAGTTCCACCGATCGATGCGGCTTTGCCGCCTGATGTGAGGCGAGGCTTTGCCTCGCCGTAGAGCTTAATTAAAAGATAGGGGCTGCGCCCCGAAGCAGGGGCACAGCCCCATGTGTTTTTTGGTTGCTACGGCGAGGCAAAGCCTCGCCTCACATCAGGGCGGCATAGCCGCTGCTGAGACGAAACGCTAACCGCTGCTACGCGGTCTCGCCTGCGGAGGTGCCTCGACCACTATCAGTTTCCGTCGAATAGTAGTTCGAGTAGTAACCGGAATAGTAGTAGTCCTGCTGCTCCATCCTCACGTTGTTCAGTACCACGCCGAAGATGTGCGCGCCAACATCCAGCAACTGCTGCTTCGCCCGGCGCACAACCGCGCGCGAACTGCGACCGCCGTGGACGACCAGCATTACGCCGTCAACCATCGTCGAAAGAATCGACGCGTCAGTAAACGAGATCGCCGGCGGCGAATCGATGATGATGTGCGCGAACCGCTCGCTCAGTTGACCCAGCAGTCGTCGCATCTCTTCCGACCCCAACAACTCGGCGGGATTCGGCGGCACGGGACCCGACGTCAGGATCTTCAAGTTTGGCGTTTTCGGAAAAATCTGCAACAAGTTGTCGAGGTCTTTTTCACCGGAAAGCCAGGTCGTCAATCCCTTCGAGTTGCCGACTTCAAACTGCGTGTGCAAGCGCGGCCGGCGCAAGTCGCAATCGATAATCAAAACTTCAGCGCCAGTCTGCGCCAGCATGAACGCCGTATTGATCGCCGTCGTCGTCTTTCCTTCAGACGGCTGACTTGACGTCACGAGGATCGTCTTCGGTGGTTGCCCCGCGGACGACAGCAACAACGACGTACGCAAGTGCCGGTACGATTCCGCAATCGGCGATCGAACGTCGTCGATCATCGCCAGCGCTGTAGTTTCGGAAGGCCCGGCATGCACCGGCGCCAATCCTTTCAACTTCGCGCCGCGACCGCTCGCGGGAATCATTGCCAACGCCGGCAGGTGAACGTAACGATCGACGTCGTCGAGTGATTTGACCGTGTCGTCGAGGAAGTCGAGCAGGAACGCCAGACCGACGCCCGCAACCAGCGACAGGAGAAACGCGATCACGACGTTTCTAATGCGCGGTGGTCCAACCGGAGCGCGCGGCACGCGGCTATACGATTCGATAGCGATCTCGCTGCCCTTGTCGCCCTGCGCGATCTGAATCTCGCGATACTTCTGCTGCAAAATCGACAGGTTTTGTTTGGCCGCTTCGAGTCGCTGCGAGTACGCAGCCATCTCGATGCGGTCGCGACTCTGCTGATCGGTGATCGCACGCTGTGCCAGGTAGCGCTTCTGAATGTTCTTCTCGTCCTCGACCGCGGCGTCGTACTCGGCTTTGAGACTCCCAATCGCCTCATTTGCTTCGCTCTTCAGCTCTTCTTTCAGCCGCTCGATGGACGCCTTTACTTTCTTAACTTCCGGCCAGTCATCCGTGTAAGTGATCTTGAGAGCGGCGAGTCGTTCTTCAAAACCCGAGATGCGATCCTGAAGGTTGGCCACGCGTTCCGATTTCTGCACGTCAGGAACGGTTAGCGGATCTTTGTTGGCAGCCGCACTCAGGTAAACGGCATTCGTCGTCTGTCGCTTTTTTTGCGCGTCCAACGCCTGGCGACTGAGCTCGGCAAGCCGTTGCCCTTCCACGTCGAGCGCACTATTCAGATCCGGCGGCAGACCCGTTTCGCGCGCGTAATTGAATAGCGCTTCTGTGTCCTGGCGAATCTTGTCCTGCTGAGTGTTTATCTCACGGATGAGAACGTCTTCCGCTTTCGACGAATTCGAAGTGATGCGCTCGATGTTGTTCGAACGAAACACCTCGGCGATTGTGTTTGCGACCTTTTGCGCCAACTCCGGATCAGTGTGGCTGTACTTGATCCGGAAAAGGTTCGTCCCGACGATACCGTCGACGCTCTCGCCCGCGATGATCGCGTCTTCATATGGTTCGAGAGCGGCGAGCTCTTCGGGTGTCAGCGGTTCTTCTCGCATCTGCGCTTCGCCGACTACGCTCAGTCCGGCGGGAGCAACGGCGGGCAACGGTCCGGTCTTCTTCCTCTCATCGCCCGAAACCATTCGTTTCAGCGCCGCAAAGATACCGCCCTGCGACTGGCCACCGAAGAAATTCGGGTTGTGCTGCAAGTCGAGACTCAAGGCAACCTGCCGCGCGAGCGTTGGGCTTTCGAGTAATTTGATCTGGGTGCCCCAGAAATTCGGGTCCGGCTGTCCGCTGACTACGAGTTCTCTCGTTTGCAGGACGTTCGGTGTCCTTTGCTGGATCCGGATCGTCGTCGAGGCCTCGTAAATCGAGGGTTGGCGAAACATCTGGATCGCAACGAGCGAAGTGACCACCAGGCAGAGACTCAGAATGAGCCATTTGCGCTTGAGCACCACGAACAGGTAATCGCGAATCTGGCTCGGCTCGCTGGCTGCTGGCCCATAGGACCTGAGTTGTCCAATATCGCTGAGTGGTCTATCGAGGGTACGCTCGACAGTGGGCATCGGCATTAAGCGGTTATCTTGCGACATCTTATTTTCCGGGCTTTCAGTCTGTGGTTACCGTCAAAGTCAGAAATCGGGGGCAAAATCAGAGAAAGAATAATACGCGATTCTGCCATCAGAGGAAAACACGGATTTCAAAGCGACAATTCAGCAACAAAATCGACCACGGCCTCTTGCCACGGGCGCAAAGGGGCCAGACCGACGGCCGGCGACAAAAGGCACTTCAGTCTCGTGTTTCGGGGCCGGGGAGCCGGGCGCGGGAAAGAATCCATACTTACTACCTCAATCGAATCAAACGATTGATTCGCGACTGCCAACGCCTCGCGGGCAAACGTCTCGAAACTCGCACCATCGCCTGAATTGACGACATGGTAAACGCCAGGCAGATCTTTCAGGGCAAGTTCGCGTAATCTCGTCGCCAAATCCCGGCCATAAGTCGGCGTACCAAAAACGTCGCTAATTGCCTTTCTCTTTTCACCCGCGCGAACATCCGGCACCACCGTGCTCAAAAAGTTCTTGCCGCCCAGGCCGAAGATATAACCCGCGCGCACGACGATCGACCGCGCGTGCTCCGCTTGCACACGCCGCTCGCCGTCGAGCTTGAAACGTCCGTAGACGTTGATGGGATTCGGAGTGTCATGCTGAGTGTAGAAGCCTTCGCTTTTCGATCCGTCAAACACGTAGTCAGTCGAGATCGTCACGAAGACTGCATCGACGTCGCGGCATGCGCGCGCAAGATTCAACGGACCAACCGAATTCACTTGCCACGTCTTCAACGGATCGCCTTCACACCCGTCGACATTGGTCCAGGCCGCGCAATTGATCACTGCATCCGGACGCCGCGCGAGGATCGCCGCCTCGACCGCACCCGAATCAGCGATGTCGAGCGACTTGTGATCGTAACCAAAAACTTCATCGTCCAGTTTTCGACAGTGTTCCGTCAGCGCGCGCCCAACGAGCCCGCTGGCCCCAGTGATTAGAATCTTCAACGAGCGTTAACCTCAGTTCCATACTGGAGCCGGTAATAATCCCGATACGCACCGCTCCGTGTGTTCTCCAACCAATGCGTGTTTTCTCGATACCAGTCGATCGTCTTCCTCAAACCACTTTCCCACGTTTCCCGCGGACGCCAGTCGAGCTCCGATTCG
>DATANW010000322.1:0-3965 GCA_036266055.1 Pyrinomonadaceae bacterium
ACGTAAACGACATCTGCGTTCTTTGGATCGACGGTCACTTTTTCAAAATACCAACCACGGTCCCAGAGTCGTTTGTCGGCAGAGAGTCTGGCCCAGCTCGCCCCGGCGTCATTCGAAATGAACACACCGCCCTCCTTCGCATCGACCACGGCATAGACTCGATTCCGATTTGTAGAGGACACAGCGATGCCGATATGTCCGCGACCTTCAACTGGAATACCAACGGAAATTTCGTTCCAGGTTGAGCCGCCGTCGGTTGACTTGAAGATGCCGCCGCCGGGTCCATTTGCCGGAGCGTAGATGAACCAGGGCGGCCGCCGTACGTTCCAGAGCGTCGCGTAAACTACTTTGGAATCGACCGGATCGAAAGCCAGATCGATTGCGCCGACGTCATCATTCTTGAAGAGCACCTTTTGCCAGGTCGCGCCGCCATCCTGCGAGCGAAAGACACCCCGATCGGGATTCGGCGCGTAAGCATTGCCCATGGCGGCGACGAAAACCGTGTTCGGGTTCTTCGGATCGACGATGATCCGTCCGATCTGTTTTGTGTTTTCGAGACCGAGATGCTTCCACGTCTTGCCGGCGTCCGTCGATTTGTAAACGCCGTCGCCATAAGCGATCGAGTCGCGCATGTCGGGTTCACCGGTACCGACGTAGACCGTGTTCGGATTGCTGGGCGAGACCGCGATGGCGCCAATCGAAGCGACGTTGTTTGCGTCGAAGATCGGAGTCCAGGTGCGACCCGAGTTCAGCGACTTCCACACCCCGCCGCCCACCGACCCAAAATAAAAGGTGTCGGGTTGACCAGTCACGCCGCTGACAGCGTTGACGCGCCCGCCGCGAAACGGGCCAATCATGCGCCAGCGCAAACCGGAGTAGAGATTCTGATCGAGTTGTTGTGGGTGGACGTTAAGTGGTACCAGTAACGCAAGTGCGACTAAGAGCAACACCGACGAAGGTTTCATGGTCCTCATTGTGACGTGAGTTTACGTCGATCGGCAAGCGCGTGGTCCGATCCATATTCGATACCAAAGTGTGTTCTTGCCTTTTAATTGACGCCTTGATAATGCGCCTCCTATCATCACGTTCATGCTACGACGTTCTTCCGTCCTTCTATTCTGTTCCGCGATGATGTTCGCGTTAGCGTCGTCGTACCCGGCGCAAACGCCCACGACTCCCATCGACCAGCCCAGTCTTACGAAGATCTTTGGCTTCGAGAATGAGCATAGCGGCGACAAACCAGGTGGCTGGTCTGCCAATCCTGCGAGCACAGTTTTCAGCGATGACAAGATCGTCCACGGTGGCAAGTGGTCTGTGCGCATAGAACGCGGCCCCCAAAGCGAAGGCCAGTTTTCCGTAATTGGCAGGTCTATCGCGTGGGAATTTTCGGGCAAACGCATTGAGATGCGCGGCTTCTTGCGAACTGAGGGCGTCACGGGCTACGCCGGATTATGGATGCGCCAGGACAACGGCGCTGAGATGCTTTCGCTCGAGAACATGCAGAGCCAGGAGTTGAAAGGAACCCACGATTGGGCCGAGTACAAGATCACGTTGCCGATTCAAGCGGAAACGCGATCGCTGGTCTTCGGATTCTTAATGGCCGGAACCGGCAAAGCGTGGGCAGACGATTTTCAAATCCTCGTAGATGGCAAGCCACTTTGGGAAACGCCAAAAGCACCAAGAGCCGAGACAGTTCTCGATCGCGATCACGAATACGACAGCGGTTCCCGCATCGTGCTTTCCAAACTCTCCGACGTTCAGATTCAAAACCTGACGACGCTGGGTAAGGTGTGGGGATTCGTGAAGTATCACCATCCGCTGATAACTGCCGGAGAACGGCATTGGGATTACGAGCTATTGCGCGTGCTGCCTTCGATCGTTTCTGCACCCGATCGGAACACCGCCAACGCTGCACTCGCGAAATGGATCGCAGGACTTGGGCCGGTCAAACCCTGCGACTGCGTGAAACTGGACCAGAACGAGATCCATCTCCGTCCCAGACTCGAATGGCTCGCCAATACCAAACTGCTCGGCGTTGAGTTGAGTGCGAGCCTGCGATCTATTTATGCCAACCGCGTGGTTAATACCAGGCAGTTCTACGTCTCTAAAACACCGCAGGTCGGGAACGCGTCGTTCGACCACGAACTGAGTTACCCGAATATCAAGTTGCCCGATGCCGGATTTCAGCTTGTCGCGCTTTACCGATTCTGGAACATCATCGAATACTGGTTTCCCTATCGCGACCAAGTGCCCGAGAACTGGGATACGGTATTGAGCGACTCGCTGCCGAAGGTGGCGGTTGCCGAAACCGCCGAAGCTTATCAACTTGCCATGATTGAGTTGATTGCCAGGGTCCACGACAGCCACGCCAACCTATGGAGCTCGCTCAAAGTCCGGCCGCCTACCGGCACGTGCCAGCTGCCCGTGAATGTTCGCTTCGTCGAAGGACGTCCGGTGATTTCGGGCTACGCCGCCAAAGCAGGCGAAACCAGCGGAATGAAACCCGGCGACATAATCACCGAACTTGATGGCGTGGCCATCGCGAAGCTGATGGAACGTTGGACGCGGTATTACGCTGCCTCAAACGAAGCATCCCGGCTGCGCGATATCGCTCTGCAGATGACGCGTGGAGAATGTGGCAAGGCCACGTTGCGCCTTCGCCGGAATAATGTCGCGATCGAGATCGGCTCTGAACGGGTGCCTCTGACGGAGCTCAACGCCATTGCTTATACACATGACCTTCCCGGTGAGACCTTCCGCCTGCTTTCGAAAGATGTGGCCTATCTAAAACTTTCTTCAGTGAAGGTGGAACAGGCTGCGAAGTACGTCGAGGCGGCAGCAGGCACGAAAGGTTTGATTATTGACATCCGCAACTACCCTTCGGAGTTTATGGTCTTCGCGTTGGGGTCGCTGCTCGTGGACAAGCAAACTGATTTTGTCAGGTTCACTCAGGGAGACCTGTCCAATCCGGGCGCTTTTTATTGGGGCCGTCCACTCTCACTGAAGCCGGAGCAACCGCATTATCCGGGCAAGGTCGTGATTCTCGTGGACGAATTCTCCCAAAGCCAGGCGGAATACACCGCGATGGCCTTCCGCTCCTCGGCACGAGCCACGGTTATCGGCAGCATGACCGCCGGCGCCGATGGCAACGTCTCGGCGATTCCTTTGCCGGGCGGTTTTCGTTCGATGATTAGCGGAATTAGCGTTTTCTATCCTGATAAGAAACCAACTCAGCGCGTGGGGATAATTCCGGACCGAGAAGTAAGGCCGACTATCGCCGGTATTCGCGCCGGGCGCGATGAAGTGCTGGAGGCTGGCATTCGCGAGATTGTAGGGAAGGATGTCGCGGCTGCGGAGATCGAAAAAATGATTAAGCCTTGATCGTAGGCGAGTGAAAACGATCAGCCGCGGTTCATGGCAAGCCCGCTAAGTGTGGTGCGCAAACGTCTCTGCGTATATCCCCAGGTTCCGGCGATCAGCAGCAGGCCAACCAGTACCAGCAAAAGGTTCGACTGCCAGACAAAACCAGGATCTTTCAGATAATGAGCGCGAACTGCCGCGGCCAGAATCAGGCTCACACTCAGGGCCAACCAGACAGTCGCGAAACCGTACCTTCGATAGAGCTGAATAGCTAACAGACAAAGCACGAGGTTGCTCAGAAAGCTCAACGCGATCAAAATCCAGCGCGGCTCAAGGTATGAAGTCATCGCAGTCGCGATCAGCAGCGCCGGCACAATCGAGGCCAGGACTCCGTGCCCTACCACTCTCTCGCTGAACTCAACCAAAAGAATTATGCCAGCCGCGAAGATGAGTGCGATCATGAACGAAAAAGCAATTCCCGTAATTAAGGGCCACCCGCTGTTGATCATCTCGATCTCTCCGCTGAAAGAAGGAGCCGCGCCAGGAATTCTATTCGTTATGAACGCTACGGCTTCGGATACTCCCAGCAACAGAAACCCACCGAG
>DATANW010000323.1:0-3187 GCA_036266055.1 Pyrinomonadaceae bacterium
ACTGGCCGAAATCTTAGCTTATGAGAACGGTGTCTGCCAGTCAGAGGTTCGGCCAAAGCGAATTCAGCCATGTGATTAATAGTGGCGCCTGTATAATGGTCGCGTACAGTAAGGGAAGAAGCGCAATGAAGACTCTCCAACGACTCCACCCGATCTTTTGTCTGGTCGGTTTGCTACTGATGAGCGGACTGGCTAATGCCCAGCCGCCGGCACAGAACGGCGACGGCAACTCGCCGGTTCGCGGACCGGGGAAGCCCGTCACGATTCCGCTGACGATTCGCATGGGCGCCGACAGAGAATTGCCGGAACTGCAAAGTATTGACCTCACGGTCAACGAAGACGGCGAGCCGCAACAGATCCTTTCAATACGTAGCATCGGCAGCAACTCACCGATCACTCTCGCGGTGTTGATCCAGGACGACCTCGTGCCGTCAGTAGCTAACGAGATCAAGCCGTTGGCCGCGTTCATTCGCAACTTACCGAAAGGCTCGCGGGTGATGATCGGATACCTGCGCACCGGCAGTCTGCAGGTCAAACAAAAATTCACGAGCGATCTCGAGAAGTCGGCGACCTCTTTGCGGCCGCCAAGTGGATTCGCGAGTGTTGGACCATACAATCCTTACGTCGAAGTGGTTGAAGCGCTGCGAAAGTTTGACGCCCAGCCGCTGGGTAGGCGAGCGATTTTGTTGGTGTCCGATGGACTTGATATTTCACGCGGCGTTGACTCGTCAGGACCGACGCAGAGCGTCGATCTGCAGCGCGCCGTCAACGAAGCGCAACGACGTGGCGTTGCGATTTATGGTTTCTATTCTCCCACGTTCGCGTCAGCTACCAATCGCTCGTTGGCGGGTAATGCGCAGAGTTCGCTGTTGCGATTGTCGAATGAGACTGGAGGGCTGGCGTTCTTTCAGGGCACGGGAGCGCCGGTGAGTTTCGAGCCGTTCATTCGCGAGTTGGACGTTTCACTTCAGAAGCAGGCGGCGTTGACGTTCATGTCTACGCATCTCAAGAAAGGTTTTCACAAGATCGAAGTGAAATCGGCAACGCCTGGTGTGCGCATCGCGGCTCCCTCGGGTTACGTCAGACAGTAACTTAAAACACGTGCCTACTGAACAGTCGCCGCGAGCAGGGAACCGCGCGGATCGCTGGCGATGGCCCAACCCTCCCCGACTTGTCCAATCATTCCGTGAAAGTAGATCTCACTTCCGCTTAGGACCAAGAGCACATCGCCGGCGTGGTACTGTGGATCTTCAAGTCGAAAACGAATGACAGTCGCCTGCCCGTTCTGCTGCTCCATAGTCTCAAACTGAAACTCTTCAGCCGCGACAACATAAGTTTGAGAATTGTTCGCTACTCTTTGCTCGTCAGGCATGGACCATTTTTCTCCTTGAAGTTCGTTCTTACTTGATTCGGTGAGGAATACTACCATTAATCGTTGCAAGAATACTTCATGACAACCGCAAGAATTCTTTAATCACTGATCGAACTCTTCGCTGCTACAGTGTCGTCGCTCCGTAAGTATTCGGAGTTTTTTACTTCCTCCACTGCAAGACCTCCCCGCTCGTTAGAACCCGACCCCCGGGACAACTTAAGTGCGGCCCCCCGACAAAAGGCTCGCAGTGTGTTTTCCAACCGGGCGCTCTACGTCCCGACGAGGCGAAGGAAATGACTCACAAGAACTCGACATCTCGCAAGCATTCCCGGATTTTTACAACCTCGCGTCTTGGTTGGCGCGTCTCGATAGCGACAACGTTCGTGGCACTCGCGCTCGCGATTGCATTGCCCGCATTCAGGAGCACGTCTGCTTCCAGTCCGGCTGGGGCCACTATCAATCCGACTGCAACCACGCCGCTTACCTGGACCGGAACAGGAGTCGGAGGCGGCGCGCTCAACGCACCGCTTGGTCTAATCGCGGGCGAGGATTTGTGCCAGGAAGGTTTAAGCTGCGACACGTTCACGTTGACGGTGGGCGGCACCGCCGCGGACTGGTCCGGAAAACTGATCCGCATCAAGATCGAATGGCTGCTTCCCGTCACTGACTACGATCTCTACATTCATAAAGACTCGAACTCAGGACCAGTTGTCGCTAGCTCCGGGCGCGGCGCGACGTCGCCGACTGAACCACTCACGTGGGAAGACACGACGATCGATCCGTCAGTGCAGGGCACCGGCGTCTACACGGTCCGCGCTGTTTACTACCTGGCTACTGCGGCCGATCAATACCACGGCAGTGCAACGATCGAAGCGAAGCCGGCGCAACCGCCGCCGCCACTGCCGTCGACCGAAGCGGGCCCACGTTATCAAAATTACGCGGCGCCACCCGAGATGGGTAACTCAGCAGGCGAACCGACGATCGGCGCTAATTGGAATACGGGGAGTGCAATGTTCATCGCGGGGCTGCAAACGCTCCGCGCGAAGTGGGACGACACCGGATCGCCTGCTCCGGCGACCTGGGATGACGTGAGTGCCACCAACACTTCGCTGCAAAGTCTCGATCCGATTCTTTTCACTGACAGCGACGCCGGCCAATACCGCACCAATCGCACGTTCGTTTCTCAACTACTCGGCAAAGCGAGCGCGATGGCCTTCACTGATAACGACGGGGCGAACTGGACCATCAGTCAGGGCTCAGGCATCAATTCCGGTGTCGATCACCAAACCATCGGCGGTGGCCCGTACGCGCGGAACATCGACGGCTCGCTGAAAGGAGGCGCGATCCAACGACCCGGCCCGAATGGTCAGATCTATCCGAACGCGATTTACTACGCGTCGCAGGACATCGGTCTCGCGGAAATCGCGCGCAGTGACGATGGTGGATTCACTTTCGGTCTTGCGATACCGATGTGGACGCTGGTGCAGTGCGATGGATTGCATGGTCACATCAAAGTGGCGCCGGATGGAACGATCTATGTTCCTAATAAGTCGTGCGGCGGCAAACAGGGTGTCGCCGTGTCGACGGACAACGGCGTTTCATGGACCATCAGCACCGTTGACGGCAGCACTGCCGGCGATACGGATCCTTCAGTCGGCATCGGCGCAGACGGCACGGTCTATTTCGGATTCGCGGACGGTGATGGTCGTGCTCGGGTTGCGGTGTCGCACAATCGCGGTGCCACGTGGGAACACATTCAGGACGTGGGTGCTGTGCTGGGCATTCAGAACAGCGTGTTCGCGGCAGTGGTTGGTG
>DATANW010000324.1:0-4421 GCA_036266055.1 Pyrinomonadaceae bacterium
AAAACATCATGGTCCAACAGTTACCGCTCTCGTTGATCAAATTTGCCGTCGTTAACCACTGGCAGGGCAACGGCAGCTATCTTTCCGAAGTGCGCATACTGACACCCGACCGACAACACCCAATCGTGGTCTCGCAACCGACACGGTTCGAGATCGCGTCCGGCGGCTTTGCCGACAACATCAGCTTTTTTGTTAACGTGACTTTTCCGACGCGCGGGCGGTACGTCGTCCAGACTCTGATCGATTCGAATCTGTTTCAGGAGCAGATATTAACCGTCTCCGACGCCGCTGAAGCCGAAATGCTTGGGACGTCGGAGGCGGTCAATTGAGTGGATGATGGCTGGTCGGCCCTAGCCAACATTCGAGTTGGTCTTAGCCAACTTCGATGTTAAAGAGCTTGATTTTGGAATTAAGTGTAGTGGCTTTAATGCCCAGTAGCCTTGCTGCTTTCGCCTGGTTACCTCCGGTTTCAGCCAAGGCCATTTTGATCAAGTGAGTCTCGAACCGCTGTACTTCGTCGTAAAAACTAATTCCTCCCAGAATGTCCAACGGCTTGAGTCTGGTTGCCTCTTCGGTGAACGCCTTATCACGTGCGAGCGTTTCGGCTTCATTCAAGAGAGCGTCCGCCAAATCCACGACGCGCTGGATGCGGTCGCGGTCTGGCCGCTCGGCAAGTTTAAGACGTACAGTTCGCTCAGGCGACAGGCCTGCGTGTCTCAAGTTGTCCGATTCCATCAAAGCTGCTTGATCGACGTTCATTAAGTACTCCCCTTTCAGAACTGACCTCTTGATACGGAAACACCAACCTCCGAAAATCCGTGACAATTATTTTTCAGATGGTATGTGAGGCTAAAGAGTTGTTAATGGTGCGGATGAGAGGACTTGAACCTCCACGATGTCACCATCACAGGCTTCTGAGACCTGCGCGTCTGCCAGTTCCGCCACATCCGCGTGAGACGAAGGCTCATTATGCGAATGCATCCAAAGACTGTCAAGAATGGGTGTGAGCTCGGTCAATGATGCCACGTAATCCGTATTTATACGGAGCCCGTTATCGACTAGGTTATTATCTCTTGGCCATGAATAAGGACCAACTGGGACAACGACTCGCACGCGTCCGTGCGCAAATCGAGGCAGCCGCACTACAATGCGGACGTTTGCCCCACGAGGTCACGCTCATCGCCATTAGCAAGACCCATCCAGCTTCGCTGGTGAGAACAGCCATCGAACTCGGCGCGACCGACGTCGGCGAAAACCGCGTCCAGGAGGCTGAACAGAAGATTAACGAAGTCGGTCGTCACGCAACGCGCTGGCACCTCGTAGGTCATCTTCAGGCAAACAAAGCACGCCGGGCAATACAGCTTTTTGACGTCATTCACTCGCTCGACTCGCTGGAACTGGCACGGCGACTCGATCGTTTGTGCGGCGAAGAGGGCAGGGAAAACTTGTCCGTGCTGATCCAGGTTGATCTCGGTCACGAAGAGACGAAGACCGGTATTGATCAAGGTAAGTTGAAGGAGTTGGTTGAAAGTTTGAAAGAAATGGAGCGCGTACAGCTTGTCGGACTGATGACGCTGCCGCCGTTCTTTGACGATCCGGAACAGGCGCGTCCATTCTTTCGCAGGTTGCGAGAGTTGCGCGACGAGCTTGCGGCGCACGGTTCGTTTGGCGATGGAAAGGGCGAACTCTCGATGGGCATGACGCACGATTTCGCAGTCGCAATTGATGAGGGCGCGACGATGGTCCGTGTCGGCACGGCCATCTTCGGCGAGCGTTAATAAGAGATGGAGATTATCGAACGACTAACCTGGTTAGCTGAACGCGCGACCATCACGCTGATCGTCGCGTTCATCCTGTTGATGCTGATCCGTCTGATCGTCGACTCGATGGATCTCAATCCGTTTGGCGCAACGCATCGCATGGTGCGCCGGATGAGCGACCCTTTCGTCATTCCCGTGCGTAGCCTGTTGCGCCAGTTTCATGCGGACCCGAAATACGCGCCCATACTGGTTATCGTTGCCGTGATCCTGATGGGGCTGCTTGCTTTTAACCTAATCGCGACGTTGTCGCGTACCGCAATGGGTATTACTTATGCACTGCAGATTGGTTCGATGGCGGCGCTGTTGGGTTTTATCTTTCACGGGTTAATCTCGATTTACATCCTGATGATCTTTGTTCGGATTATATTAACGATGGCGATGGTCAGTTACATGAACCGCACGATGCGTTTTCTGGTTGACGCAACGGAGCCGCTGCTTGGTCCATTGCGTAAGAAAATCCCGCCGGTCGGAGTCGGGAAAATGGGCGCCCGCTGGGACATCTCGCCGCTCGTTGCTTTCGTCTTACTCTGGTTACTACAGGCCGCGATTTCCGCGACGTTGTTGCGAGGCCTGCGGTTTTGAGGTTTTGCAACTTTCATTTCATGATTCCGTACACACTCAAGGGCGGTCAGGTGTTTTTCAAAGTTCACGTTGTCCCGGGTTCGTCGCGGAGCGAGATCGCCGGTGCGCATAACGATTCACTGCGCGTGCGCGTGACGGCGCGACCCGTGGAAGGCGCGGCGAATGAGGAGTTGATTTCAATTCTGGCGAAGACGTTCAAGGTTTCGAAGAGCAGCGTCAAAATCGTCAGTGGTGCACGCGGGCGCGGGAAACAAGTGAGCGTCGAAGGCGAACTTGAAACACTGATTGAGGTGTTAACATCAAACACCAAAGCTGAGCATGGACGGCAGTAAAGTTTCGCATTACAGAATCCTCGAGAAGCTCGGCGCGGGCGGGATGGGCGAGGTCTATCTTGCCGAAGACATGAAGCTCGGGCGCAAGGTCGCGATCAAGATCCTGAGCGAGGAATATACGACGAACAAGGATCGTCTCCATCGTTTTGAACAGGAAGCGGCGGCAGCTTCGAACCTGAACCATCCAAACATTCTCACGATTCACGAAGTTGGAACGGATGACGGGCGCCACTTTATCGCCACCGAATTCATCGACGGCGTGACGTTGCGACGCAAGGCAGCGGAAGCGCCACTCGAGATCCGCGAAATTCTGGAGATCGCGATCCAGATCGCCGGCGCGCTCGAGGAGGCGCATTCAGCCGGCATCATCCATCGCGACATCAAGCCGGATAACGTGATGGTGCGACGAAACGGTTATGTCAAGGTGCTGGACTTCGGACTCGCAAAGTTGACCGAGACAGTCGACCGCAGTCCCCTGGATCCTGACGCTGCAACGCGCGTGCTGGTCCAAACGGACGCGGGCGTGGTTATGGGAACATCGCACTACATGTCGCCGGAACAGGCGCGCGGCAAACCGGTTGATGCGCGCAGCGACATCTGGAGTCTCGGCGTCGTGATTTACGAGATGGTGACGGGTCGCACGCCTTTTTCCGGCGAGACTTCAACGGACGTGATCGTCGGCATCACCCAGAAAGAACCGCCGCCACTCGCTCGTTTCGCGCCGAATGTGCCGGCCGAGCTTGACTGGATTGTTAACAAGGCGCTGCGAAAGGATCGCGACGAACGTTATCAAACAATCAAAGAGCTGCTGACGGATCTACGACGGTTGAAACAACGCCTTGAATTCGAGCAGGAGCTCGAAAGATCGTCAACGCCGGATCTCGTTACAAAATCGACCGTCAGCGTAGTCGCGCCGCCGACAATCCAGGATCGTGCCGTCAGGACCGCCGAAAAGAGTGTCACGCATGTCTCGAGCGCTGAATATATCGCCACCGGAATCAGGCGGCACAAGATCGCGGCGGTATTGATCGCGCTGATCCTCGTTGCGGCTGTCGGCGGTGGTTACTACGTCTACAGTCACCGTGCGCAACCGCTAACCGAACGTGACACAGTTCTGTTGACTGATTTCGTCAACACAACCGGTGAGCCGGTGTTCGACGGCACGCTGAAACAGGCGCTCGCCGTGCAATTGGGCCAGACGCCGTTTCTTACTTTGTTTCCCGACGAGCGCGTTCGCGAGACACTGCGCTTCATGGGCCGTTCACCCGACGACCGCATCACGCGCGACGTCGGCCGCGAGATCTGCGAACGACAGGGCATCAAGGCGATGCTGGGTGGATCCATAGCCAGACTCGGCGCGAACTACGTAATCACGCTGGAAGCGATCAACCCTCGCTCCGGCGATCCTTTCGCGAGCGAACAGGTCGAAACCGACAGCAAGGAGAAAGTGCTCGCGTCGCTTGGCACTGCTGCTTCGAATCTGCGGAAGAAACTCGGCGAGTCGCTGAGCTCGATTCAGAAGTACGACGCGAAGATCGAGCAAGCGACGACGTCGTCGCTCGAAGCGCTGAAGGCTTACGCGATGGGGGACGAAGAACGTACAAGAGGTCGGTCCCGCGAGTCGCTGGTCTTTTACAAACGCGCGACCGAGCTCGATCCAAACTTCGCGATGGCCTACGCGCGCATC
>DATANW010000325.1:0-2804 GCA_036266055.1 Pyrinomonadaceae bacterium
TGACGGACAGACTCAATATGTCGTCGAACGATTCGATCAGTTAAGGTTTTCCATCAACACCGGACGTGCCGACATTGTCCAACGCCTTAACCAGCGCGAGACGAATGCTGATTCAATGGATTGGGCCGAGCTGCGTGAACGAACGAAGTCCGGTACCGCCGCGCAGCAGCGCGAAGCAGCACGCGTGCTAAATCGCAGAATGGCCCTCTCGATCGCGCCGTTCGTGTTTGCTTTGATCGGCGCTGCGCTGGGACTGCGAGTGCGACGCGGCGGGCGAAGTGTCGGCGTGTTGCTTAGCTTGATTGTCATCATCGTCTACTACTTGCTGTCGCTACTCGGCGAATCGCTTGCGCGTGCGGGAACGATGTCGCCGTATGTTGGACCATGGCTGGCGACAGTGTTCATCGTCGGTTTGAGTCTTTTCTTCCTTTTGGTCCAGCGCATTCCGTTTCCACGACTGCCACTTAAACGCGCAAAAGCCTCAGCCGAAACCTCGCGCGAGCCAGCCAAATCCGCGGACATGGCGGTCCGCTTTAGCAAAACTCTCGCATTCCCGAACTTGATGGACGCGAGCTTGCTGCGCGCCCTCATCGTGAGTTTTGTTGTCTGTTTTGTCGCGCTGGCGGCAATCTTCAATATCTTCACCTTGTTTGAACTGTGGCGTTTCATCGCCGTCACTCAAGCGGGCGCCGGACTCGTCGCGCGTTACCTCTTTTTCCTGTTGCCGCTCGTCGCCGTCGAACTGTTTCCCGCAACGATGTTGGTCTCGGTGCTCGTCACGTACGCTTTGCTCGCGCGACGGCAGGAGGCGATCGCCTGGTGGGCGTCGGGACAGAGCGTATATCGACTGATGCTGCCAGGGGTTTTCTTCGCACTCGCAATTGCGTTTGGCTCGTGGCTGATCCAGGAGCACGTGATGCCTGGAAGCAATCTCAAACAGGACGCACTGCGGGCGAGGATTCGCGGCGGTGAAGCGCGCGCCATCACTCGCACCGGACGCCAGTGGCTCGCATCGACCGACACGCGTCGCTTTTATTCCTATGAGTTTGGCGCGGACGGCACGTTGCTGGAGCCGACCGTTTACGAGCTCGACGCCGATGCAGTGCATCTCGCGCAGGTCGTCACCGGCAAGGACGCGTCGTGGACAGATCCAACGCATTTGAAAATCGCCGACACTGAGACACTTGCATTGAGCGGCATGGAAGTCGTGCGGCGCTCCGCTGCGGAAACTCTCCTCGACGGCGTCGAATCTCCCGCAGTTTTCAAGCCCACGATCGACAAGCCGTCGCAGCTCAGTGCCAACGACCTGCAACGTTATCTCGACGCGGCGAAACAGCGGGGAATCGACGTGTCGTCCATGGCCGTCGCGTTGCAGCGAAAGTACGCGGGACCATTCAGCATCCTGATCATGGCGTTTATCGGAATGCCCTTGGCGGTCTCGTTTGGCAGGAAGGGAACTGTGATCGCGTTGTGCGTCGCAGTGGTTGTCGGTATTGCGTACTGGGCGGTGGGTGGTGGCTTTCAGCAGCTCGGCAATCACGGCCTGCTGCGCCCGACTGTGGCTGGTTGGTCCCCGCTACTGATCTTCGCCGCAGCGGGGACCTACTTTCTCTCGCGAGTGCGAACCTAGGTTCCGGTTTCCCAGCTCGAAATGTATTCGAGCTGCTCAGCAGTAAGCTCATCGATCGAAATTCCGAGCGCGCGCAACTTGAGACTCGCGATTTCCGTGTCGACTTCCTTCGGCAGCAGGTGTACGCCGGGTGCCAGCGTTCCCTTGTTCTTCACGAGGTACTCCACTGACAGCGCCTGGTTCGCGAAGCTCATGTCCATCACGCTGGCCGGATGACCCTCCGCGGCCGCGAGATTGATCAGACGGCCTTCACCGAGGACGATGACGCGGCGTCCATTCGACTTGATCGTGTACTCTTCGACGAACGGACGCATCGTCGCCGGATCGCCGGCCATCTCGCGCAACGCAACGAGGTTCAGCTCGAGATCGAAGTGACCGCTGTTGCACACGATCGCGCCGTCTTTCATGCGTGAAAAGTGTTCGGCATCGATGACGTGCCTGTTTCCAGTGACCGTCACGAAGATGTCGCCAATCGCCGCTGCTTCGCCAATCGGCATCACGCGGAAACCGTCCATCACTGCCTCCACGGCCTTGATCGGATCGACTTCGGTGACGATCACGTTCGAGCCCATGCCGCGTCCGCGAAGCGCAACGCCTTTGCCGCACCAGCCATAGCCGACCACAACGAGGTTTCTGCCGGCGAGCAGGATGTTCGTGGCGCGAATGATGCCGTCGAGCGTTGATTGTCCGGTGCCGTAACGATTGTCGAAGAAGTGTTTTGTCTGGGCGTTGTTCACAGCGATCGACGGAAACGGCAACACGCCCGCAGTCTGCATCGCGTAAAGACGTTGAATGCCTGTCGTCGTTTCTTCGGTAGAACCGATGACTTCCTTGATCTGATCGCTACGTTCTTTCAGTAGCGTCGCGACGACGTCTGATCCATCGTCGATGATGATGTCGGGATGTGAATCGAGTGCGGTGCGCACGTGGCGGTTGTACGTCTCGGTCGATTCACCCTTGATCGCGTAAACGGGAATGCCCCAGTCCGAAACCAGCGACGCCGCAACGTCGTCCTGCGTTGAAAGGGGATTGGAGGCGATCAGCACTGCTTCTGCGCCGCCCGCCTGTAGCGCTCTCGCGAGGTTCGCGGTCTCCGTGGTGATGTGCGCGCAGGCAACGAGCTTGACGCCACTCAGCGGCTTCTCCTCCGCGAACCGCTCGCGGATCAGCCGCA
>DATANW010000326.1:0-5143 GCA_036266055.1 Pyrinomonadaceae bacterium
CGATGCATCGTCAAGTCGCATTTCCGGTCGCACTCAACAAACGACTTCACGGCATTGTTTCGCTCGAGGATCTGAAGACATTGCCGCGCGAACGCTGGCACCTCACCAAAGCAAGAGATGTAATGCGTCCCATTGCGCCACGGTTTTTCGTCGAGCCAAACGCGACGCTCGATTACGCCCGCGAGCTGATGAAGCGCAACGGCATCGGGTCGCTGGCCGTCGTCGCCAAGAACGGCGAACTTGTCGGGTTTCTGCAAAGCGGCAGATTCAAGCGCAAAAAGCAGCGTTTAACGCGCGCATCCTCGTAGTTTTCTTCAAACCAGAACACAGATATAATCCGGACGGAGCTACATTTCCCTAGACTGAAGGACCTCGCTACATGCTGGCCGTACTCGGCGCGCTCTTTGCCAATGGATTGATCACGGTTCTCAAGTTCGTGGCCGCTTTCATAACCGGCTCGTCGGGCATGATGGCTGAGGCGCTCCACTCGACTGCCGACACGACGAACCAGATCTTTCTTTTACTGGGTCTGCGGTTTTACCGGCGTCCCGCCTCGGCCAAACATCCGTTTGGTTACGGCAAGGAACGCTTCTTCTGGTCTTTCATCGCCGCGATTTTTATTTTCGGCGTGGGCGCGACTTACGCGATCTACGAAGGCATTGAAAAACTCAGACACCCGCACCCGCCGACGAACCTGAGCTGGGCTTACTGGGTGCTGGCACTGTCGTTCGCGCTGGAAACCGGATCGATTTGCCTGGCGTTGTACCAGGAAATGAAAGAGGCGCACCACGAGGGTCTTTCGCTTACCGACTACCTGCGCGAGTCAAAGGATCCGACAGCGAAGACCGTGATCTTTGAAGATTCCGCGGCGCTGATCGGCATCATCGTTGCCGCAACCGGCTTGATATTGACCGAGTATCAGGTCGGAGGCGCAGCCGGCGCTTACTGGGACGGAATGGCGTCGATAATTATCGGCCTCGTGCTGGCAGTGGTTGCCTTCGTGCTCGCGCGAGCGTCGCGCGGGTTGCTGCTCGGAGAAGCAGCGAATGAGAAGGAAGTGCAGGCGATCAAGAAAGCGATCGAGAGTCATCCGAGCGTCGAAAAAGTTGTGGAATTGTTGACGATGCACCTGGCGCCGAAACAGATTCTCATCAATACGCACGTGAAGCTGCGAGATGATCTAAATACTGTTAGCATCGTAAACGCGATCCAGGACATAGAAGAGCGGATCAAACGCGCGGAGCCCAAGGTGGAGATGATATTTGTCGAGGTCGCGCGTGATGACCAGGTCGACAGCCGAACGCCTGTCGCGGAACACATGAAATGACGTGCTCGTGGGTTCAGAGTGTATCCGGAGAAACTAAGTTGCTGCTGAGAAGCCGAGCATCGTGGGACCACAGATTTGATAACGCGAGATGTTACTACTACTGCCATACACTGAGTATTTAAGACGGATGATCGAGCCGCGCAATGTCGCGGACATCATCTTCGTCTTTTTGCTCGTGTATGCGGTTTTGAAACTCCTGCGCGGCACACGCGCCGCGCCCATGGCCGCCGGAATCGCCGCCCTCGTTTTTCTCTACTGGCTTTCAATCAAACAAGATTTAGCAACGCTGGAGTTCGTTTTAAGCAACGGGCTGTTGTACATCGGTATCGCGATCATCGTCTTGTTCCAGTCGGAGATCCGCCAGGCGCTGATCACGTTTGGCAACCGTTTTCGGGTGCCGTTTTCGCGTCATCGCGGACAGTTTGGCGAAGGCATTTACGACGAAGTGATTCTCGCCGCGAGCACGCTCGCTTCGTTGAAGACCGGCGCGCTGATCGTGATCGAGCGAAACGTGGGTTTGAAGAACGTGACCGACGGCGGCGTCCAGCTCGATGCGGAACTCAGTTACGACCTGCTCGTCAGTATTTTCAACACGGCGAGTCCGTTGCACGACGGCGCTGTGGTCATTCGTCGCCATCGCATCGCGGCCGCGTCCTGCTTTCTCCCGTTAACACTCAATCCACGACTCTCGCGTGATCTCGGCACAAGGCATCGCGCGGCCATCGGCGTCACTGAAGACACTGACGCCGTCGCGGTTGTCGTGTCTGAAGAGACGGGCCTGCTTTCGTTTGTGCAAGAAGGTGAAATACGACGCGGTCTGGATCCGCCGAAACTGCGCGCGGCGATCTTCGAAGCGCTCGGCGTTGGGCCGAAAGAGAAGGAGCAACAGAAGGTTTCCGAACCGAATAGCGAGACGGAAGAGATCGCCTCGGTATAACTCAAAGGCACAGAGTTTAAGCCGGAAAAGGCACAAAAGAAATATGCCGTTTCAAGACGTAGACGAAGTTGAGACTCCGGAACTAGCGCGCCGGCCGAACCGTGCGGCGAAGTTGGCCCGCAGGATCTTTCTCGAAGACTGGAGTCTGAAACTCCTGTCGCTGGCGATTGCGGTAGTGCTCTGGTTGGTCGTGACCGGACAAAATGAACCAGTCACGGCACACGTCAACGTTCAGCTCAACTTCATCCGTCCGCAGTCGCTCGAGATCAGTAATGATCCGCCGCGAACAGTCGACGTGATGCTGACCGGCAGCCGGAACAAGTTGGACGACTTGACGGCGCTCGATCTCGTTGCCACAGTCGATATCAGCGATCAGCAACCGGGCGAGCGCGTGTTGCGGTTGGCTGACAAGGCGCAGATCTCGTTGCCGCAGGGTGTGAAGGTCGACGGCTTTCAACCCAGTGCGATTCCGATTCGTCTCGAACCGATCGTCGAGCGCCAGATCGCGATCGAGCCGAAGCTCGAAGGTAAACCACCGGATGGGTACCAGGTCTATGCTGTACGGCCGAGTAAAGGATCGGTTTTGGTCCGTGGACCGGCAAGCCGCGTCAACGCGTTGCAGAAAGTGCTGACCGAATCAATCTGGTTGGCGGGGCATAAGGAGACTTTTACGGCGTCGAATCTTGGTATCGACGTTCCCGATACAAAGGTCGATCTGCTGGATCCGGTTGTCAGCGTGCAAATCGAAATTGCTGAAGTGCCGGTCGAAAGAACTTTTTCCGGCATCAGCAACGGGCAGGGAGCGCCGCTTACGATCGTCGTCTCGGGTCCGCCAAGTGTTCTCGACAGATTGAAGCCTGAAGACTTGAAAGTCGTTTGGGTCGCTCCCAACATCACTAGCTCGATCATGGATCCGCAACTAAAAGTTGCGCCCGAGTTCGAAGGAAAAGTGACTCTGAAATCGATCAAAGTTCCGGAAGTGAAGATCAAGGACGCGATGGAGCGAAGGTATTGAAACCTCTTTTTGGCACGGACGGTATTCGGGGCGAAGCCGGCAAATTCCCACTCGACGCACCCACAGTCAGCGCAATCGGTTATTCACTCGCCAGTCATCTTTCAAGAACCACCGGACCACCCGAGATCGTGATCGGCAGAGACACGCGCGAATCGGGCGACTGGCTCGAGCGGGCGCTGATCGACGGCGCGACACGAGCGGGCGGAAAGTGTTTGTCAGCGGGTGTGATCACGACGCCCGGCGTCGCTTTCCTGACGCGAAAACTCGACGCAGACGCTGGCGTCGTGATCAGCGCGTCGCACAATCCGTATCAGGACAACGGGATCAAGATCTTCGCGCCATCGGGCGAGAAGATGGAGTCGGTCGAGGGCGTGATCGAAGCTGATATTCACGCCGGTGTCTCGCCGGATCATCCTTCATTGGATTCGCCGCTGCCGGCTCCGGAGCAGGAAGCGGAACTCCAGCAGCAGTACCTCGCGTTTCTTTCCGACCGGATCGCCGACGGTTTGGACTTGCATGGTCTAAAGATCGTCGTCGACTGCGCGAACGGCGCGAGTTCCGCATTGGCCCCGGTCCTGTTTGATCGTCTCGGAGCGCAAGCGATTGCGATTAACGCCGCTCCTGACGGCCGCAACATCAATCTCAACTGCGGCTCGCTGCACATCGACTCTCTCCGTGAGCAAGTGCTGAAAGAAAAAGCGGATCTCGGCGTCGCTTTCGACGGCGACGCCGATCGGTCTCTTTTCGTCGACGAAAAGGGAAACTACGTCGACGGGGATGCGACTCTCTGGGTACTGGCGAATTACCTCAAAACGCACGGCCGATTGAAGGACGACACTGTGGTCGCGACGGTGATGAGCAACGTCGGTCTCGAGATTGCGTTTCGGGCCGTCGGGATCAAACTCGTCCGGACGGACGTCGGTGACAAGTACGTCCTCGACGAACTGTTACGCCGCAACGCGAGTCTCGGGGGAGAACAGTCGGGTCACATCATTCTTCCGGCGTTGAGTCTGGCGGGCGATGGGTTGATCACGGCGCTCTCGCTGCTGCGGGCGCTGCGAGAGTCTGAAAAGTCACTGGGGCAAATGACCGCAGGCTTCCAAGCCTACCCGCAAGTTCTCCTGAATGTGCGCGTCCGCGAAAAGCTTCCGTTTACCGACTTTATCACCGTGCAGAGGGCCGTCGGCGAGGTCGAAAACGAACTCGCAGACAAGGGCAGGCTGCTGCTGCGCTACTCCGGAACGGAGCCGCTGGCGCGGGTGATGATCGAAGGCGAGAACCAGCACCAGATCGAATCCTACGCAGAAAAAATCGTGGCGGCCATCAAGCAGGAGATCGGCGCGTAACGAAAGGCGTGGCTCGTAAATTTTCTACACGACCACCCGCGAAATTTCTACACAGCTTTCACCTCGCACCCGAGTGTCTCACCCGTAAAAATTCGGGAGTGCAAAGCTTTTGTCCAGCAAAGTTAAGTTAGTTCAAACGTTGAGAAAAAGGCTCTTGCACGGCACAGCCGTTGCGGTGTATATTGCGGGGCAAGAGAGACGGTTGGTGGATCCTCCGTCTCAAGTGGTTGCTGGGGTGAGGACAGTAACCACGAATATGGATGGGCGCGACGCACTCCCACGTATGTCGCGCCCATTCGCTTTTATAGCCGAAGAAATGCCAGCCACAATGGCACATAAAGCACAAAATGCTTTCTGCTAGAATCCAGCCTCTGTATGCACCGGCTGGAAATCTCACTAAATCAAACGGCTCGACGCAGTGAAATCAATATCGGCAGCGGTATCAGGCGGGATCTCGGAAAATTGCTGCCGCTAAAGGCTCCTCGTCGGGTGGGAATCATCTCGAACCAGCGAGTCTT
>DATANW010000327.1:0-10358 GCA_036266055.1 Pyrinomonadaceae bacterium
CACGATCCCGTAGTTCAGACAGGGCTCGGCTGCCGTGGGCGAGAGTTCGAGCACTTTTTGCAGTGCGTCGGCGGCCTTGTCGAGCTCGCCCTTTTTCAAGTACTGGACGCCGAGTTCGTTCAACGCCGGGCCGAAGTTTGGATACAACGCGATCGCGCGCTTGAGGTTGTCGATCGCCACGTCTGTTTCGCCACGCGCTGCTGCCTGAACACCTTTGTCATAAAGTTCAACAGCGGGCTTCGGAAGGTTAGCCAAAGCAGCATTGAGGACTCCCGGCTTCGTCGTGGCGCCTTCGTCCTTAGGCCGCAAATAAATCTGGACGACGTAAGGTCTCGAAAGAGGACCGATGGCGACGTTGCTGCGCGGATCCGTGAGCGTGGGCTCGATGTAAAGCGTTTCGCGCGCGGTTTCGAAGTAGTCGCCGCCTTCGACGACGACTGTGTAGCTGCCCGCCGTCAGTCCGCGAAACATGAAAGTTCCATTGCCATCGGCCAACACGTTCAAGTCACCATTGCCGGAGCTTTCCAGCCTCACTTTGAGGCGAGAATCGGCGCGTTGTCCTGAAGGAAACATGATGCGGCCGCTGATTGAATGCCGGCCGCCGGTGCCGGTCGAGTCAACGCCAGCGCCTCCGCCTCCCTGCGCGTGGCCGACGATAGACATGCAGAACAGCAGTGTTAAGAGAAGCGGATAGCGGCACGAGGCGCGCAATTTGAATTGATTCTGAGACATCTCGATAACTCCATTGACAAGCAGTTGCCGAGTTAATGCCGGAGGCTTTTGTTGATTGATTGGCGCGATGAAGGTTATCACAAAAACAAGAAGGGAGGCGTAATTTTTACGCCTCCCGTTCAAACTGGCCACGCCTCGTAAAGCGTGGTCACAAGAAATTCAAGTTCTTAGAACTGGAACTTCACACCGAGACGTACCGCCGACGGGAACTGGAAGATCGTGCCAGTGCCGTAGAACGGATTCGGAACCGGAGTAATACCCGGAGCACCGCTGTTGATCAGGAACGTTTCGTCCTCTTTGATGGCGCGCTGGTTATTTAAAACGTTGAACCAGTCGACCTGGAGGCGAATCTGTTTACCTTCACCAACGGAGATCGGGTAGTAAGCACCGAGATCCAAGTTGTACGTCGTCGGAGTGCGGTTGCTGCCCGTGAACGGATTGATCGCCGTGCCGCGCGGTACGCAACTGAGGCCTGGGATACAGAAGCCTTCGTTGTCACCGTAGACCGGATGCGGAACCAATGCGTTGAACGGAACACCAGACTGCGTACGGAACGAACCGCTGGTCATGAGTTTGAACGGCCACTGATAGCTGCCGTCAAACTTGAACTGATGCGGACGATCGTTGGGCAGTCGGCCGTAAAGACCGTTGAGCAAGCTGACGAGGTCGAACAACGAAGTGATGTTCGGGTCAGACTGGCCGTTGTCGTTACGGAACAGACCTTCATAGTTGCCAATCAGGCTCGAGTAAACGTACGAAGCGATGAACTGATAGTTGTTCGAGAAGCGCTTCGTGGCGGTGAACTCGAGGGCCCGGTAGTAGCGGCGGGCAGGACCAAAGCAACCGATGCCCGGGTCTTGACAGGCCAGGTCTTCGGTTGTGGTGAAGTTGCCGGTGCCGCGACGGCCCGGGTTGAACAGGAAGTAGTGGTCACCATCGTCGAACGAACCGTCCTCAATGACTTCGTCCTGAGCACGGTAGATACCACGGAAGCCGAAGGTAAGGTCGCGCATCGATCGCGGACCCCACTCGATCCCAGCGGTCCATTCGTTGACGGTTTGTGGTTTGAGACCTGTGTCGAACGGAGTCGCCGTGCCGCCGAGGTTTCCGAAAGCCACGAGGACAGTCGAACCAGGCGCGCCGTTGAGGCGGCTAACGTTTGAGTTGAAGTCGTTTTGAACTTCGCTGCCACCCGCGCGGACGTTGATGTCGAGCGGAATTGGCGTTTCCAGGTAGCGCGCAAAGTTCATGAAGAACTTGCCGCGACCTTCACCGGTGAAGTCCCACGTCAAACCGAGACGCGGCTGCGTGTTGCTCACGAAGTCGTTCAGGGTCAGGTAGGTATCGCCACCCAGTGCGTAGGCTTGCTGGAAGTCCCAGCGCAGTCCCATGTTGACCTGGAGATTGCGCGTGGCTTTCCAGTCATCCTGGAAGTAGAAGCTCTCGGTTCTCGTGCTTGTGGAATCGCCTCTCGTATTGAGAGAGAAGTCCCGAGCACGAACGACGTCAAGTAAGAGGAACGGGTTGGTCGGGCTGATCGAAACTGCACCCGTGACGGCGGTGGTAACACCAGCCGGCGCCTGGCCAGCACCGATCAACAATGCGACGTTCGCAGTGCGCGAAGCACTCGGACAAGTGATTGTCGTCGTGGACGTGCGGGCGCAAACGGCAAAGCGGTTTTCGATTCGGTTCGGACCCGGCGGATGATCCGCAGAGTTGAAGTTCAGATCTGGACCAGTCGAGAACGTGTCAATCTTGTACTTGTTCTCGTTCCATTCCGCACCATACTTGAAGGTGTGGCTGCGCCAGATGTTCTGGAGACGAGCCGCAAATTCAATACGGTCGCGATCCTGGAATGACTGGAGACCAAAACCGCCACGTACGAAGTTGCGCTGCACGGTCCCGCCGGTTCCTTCGACGAACGCCAGGCGCAGACCGCCGGAAACAACAGTCGTCTCAGTCGGAGCAACAATCGAGCCGTTGCGCAACACTGCGAAACGATCGGTAACGAGCGTTTCGTCGAGTTCGGGAATGGTGTTCGCGCGCTGGAAGTGCAATCCGGCGGAGAACTCACCGATGAAATTCGGGCTGAAGGTCGAGTTCAGACGGAAGGCGTAGTTCGAACCGCCGGTCTGCGTCTCGCCACGGAAGCTCGCCAGGTTGGCGCCGAAGCCCGAGAACCCAAACAAGTGACCTTCCTGCTTCGTGTAATCCGCGAAGGTGGAGAAGGTAAATGTGTGGTTTGGATTGATGGCCCAGGTCAGCTTGCCCGCATAGAACGGGGTCGTGATTTTGTTCTCAACATCCTGATGGAACGTCTGGGTCAGGAAGAAATTCTTACGATACTGGGGATTGAATGCGCCGAAGAACCACAGTTTGTCTTTGACGATCGGTCCGCCAATATCGAAACCAGCGTCGACTTCCGAGTAACCGTTCGGGGCGGCACCCGTGAGCGGAATCGCTGACGATTTAACTTCGCGCACAAAACTTTCGGCTACGAAATAGGCATAGGCGTCACCGTGAATCTCGTTGGTGCCGCTCTTGGTGATGACGTTGAACACGCCGCCGGTCGCTTTACCAATGTCAGCGCCGTAAGCGCCGGTCTTGATTTCGATCTCCTGCACAAACTCGAACGGCAGGTTCGCACCCGAACCACCGAAGGCGGGGTCGGTAACGTTAACGCCGTCGAGAATGTAGTTGTTCTCAGGACCGGATGAACCGGCAACCGACGGGTCGCGTTCGCGACCTGACGAGTCTCGCAGACCAGAGCGCGTCACAGTCGGTGCAATCGTGTAGAGCGACTGAACGGTACGCTGGGTCGGGAAGTTCGAGAACTGTTCGGTAGAAACGTTGGTTCCGGTAGTATTTTGTGTAACGTCAATAGCTGCTCCCGAACCTGCCGTAACAGTAACGGTTTCGGCCGCACCTTGCGGACGAAGCTGAATCGTGATGGTCGACGTTCTGGAAAGATTTACAGGAACGTCCCCCTGTTCAAACTTCGCAAAGCCTTTCGCGGCTTCGATCGATACCGAGTAGATTCCCGGTTCGACGTTGGAGATTCGGAAGAAACCTTCATCATTAGTTGTGGCGCTGGTTGTGCGTCCACCCTGTCGAGTAGCAGTTACCGTAACGCCTGGAACCGCCGCACCGGTTGAATCGGTCACCACGCCCTCAATTGAGCCTGTCGTCGTCGTCTGGGCGAAGGCACTTCCCGCAAACAGCGCGAAGCAGGCCAGAAGAGTAGCCAGGCTTAAAAACTTAAGGACATTCTTCATTTTTTGCTTTCCTTTCTTGAACTAGACAAGGGTACTGCCCCTCCTGTGTATATTCACCCTTTGTATATGGCAGTACCAAAGAATTCCGGGACGATGAGGCATCGTCCGGGTCGGTTTTGGCAATTGCCATGCCCACATGCCAACCCGGGCGATTTCTCGATTATTCGCCAATACAGCCCCGTTCAGGCTTCGCAGTCGCCGAGCTCAAATCCAAAAAAATGGGAATATCCAGAATTCCCAACCGTAACCCCACCCGTAACATCGCCAGGACGAACCGCGGCGCAACCAGTCCCTTTCACCACGTTTTTTACTGTTC
The DNA here is from genome assembly GCA_036266055.1 of Pyrinomonadaceae bacterium. Lineage (GTDB taxonomy): Bacteria > Acidobacteriota > Blastocatellia > Pyrinomonadales > Pyrinomonadaceae > PSRF01. Next base: position 4,324 of record DATANW010000327.1, read on the forward strand.
ACATGTGTTGCCTTCATACTGATTAACGGTTATTAAGGACGTGCCATGCCCGAACGCATTTATCGCGATCCAGTTCACAACATCATTCGCTTGCAAACTGATTCTGACGAAGGCGATTTGATGATGCGCTTGATTGACGCGACGGAGTTTCAACGTCTGCGTCGGATCAAGCAGCTCGGACTTGGTCTATACACTTATCAAGGCGCCGAACACTCGCGCTTCACACATTCACTGGGCGCGTTTCATCTGATGACGCGCGTTCTCGATCGACTCGGCGAACGTTACGCAATCAAACCCGCGGATCGAATTGCCGCGCGCGCCGCCGCGCTGCTTCACGACGTGGGCCATGGTTCGTTCTCACACGTGATGGAGAAAGTGCTCAACTTCCACCACGAACGTTGGACCATGGATGTGATTTTGAGTGAGAGTTCGGAGATCGGAGACTTGCTGCGCTCGCACTCGCCTGATCTGCCGGCGCAGGTCGCTTCAATCATCGGAGGAACATTTCAACCTTCGGCACTGGCCCAACTCGTCTCATCGCAGCTCGACGTCGATCGCATGGATTACCTGTTGCGCGATTCATTGATGACGGGCGCGAAGTACGGCATCTACGATCTCGAATGGATCATCAACGCGCTCGCCATCGACGAAGCTGCGGATCGTATCTACGTGGAAGCGCGCGGCGTGTATGCCGTCGAGGAATACTTGCAGGCGCGTTATTACATGTTTCGCCAGGTCTACTTCCATCGCACGCTGCGTTCGGCGGAAGCCGTGCTGCGCTCGATCATTCGCCGCGCCTTGCAACTGTTCGACGAAGGACAAGACGTGTGGCACGCGGACGGCACGGCATTTGAAAAAATCCTGCGGCGTGAATCGCTGTCGATCACCGAACACTTGCAGATCGACGATTCGGATTTTGTTTTTCATGTGAAGCAATGGCAGAGGTCGAGCGATGCGATCTTGAGTGATCTCAGCCGGCGCTTCATCGCGCGTCGTCTGTTCAAAGCGATCGATCTCGACATGCCGCAAGAGCAGAAAGGCGAGTTTCTCACAACGGCGCGAGAGGTAGTCGCGCGTGCGGGTTTTGACCCTGAGTATTACTTCATCGAAGACCGCGCGAGCGACGTGCCTTACTACAATTACTACGCCGCGGAAAAGGCGGAACCAAAGACGCACATTTACGTTGAGAGTGGGTATGCGACGCCGCGCATCAGAGAAATTAGCGAAGTGAGCAACGTCGCGCGCGGGTTACAGTATCCGTACGAACTGCATCGGGTTTGTTTTCCGGCGGAAGTAAAGACCGAAGTGTACGAGCTCTATCATCGAGGTGATCTGAAAAAAGAAACTGCCGCCTCCGGTACTGACTAATGCGTCGTTTGTTCTTCATCGCCGGATTGTTGGTGTCGCTGGTTTCAGTTTCGCACGCACAGAGGCCGTCGATTGGCGTGCTCGATCTCGGCGCCACGCCCTTCGCGCAGAAGACGACAGAGAAACTGCGCGACCGCTTACGTTCGATCGACGAATTCTCGGTTGCCGATCCCGATTTAATTCGCTCCGCGGCGAAAGGCATCGGATACTCCGGTTCGCTCAATCTTAGCGTTAGCGAAGCGCGCGATCTCGGCGCCGCGCTGGCTACCGATTTTTACATTATCGGCGACGTGCAAACGCTTCGTCGTTCGGCCTCTACGCGACCGGTATTTTACGAATCGTACTGTTCGGTATTTTTGGTAAACGCGCGTAGTGGCGAGTTGCTCTTCTGGGATCGGACAAGCCTGCAAAGCGACCAGGCAGCCGAAACGGAAGATCGGATGTGGTCGGAGATCCTCAACGCCGGAATCGCTGAGCGGATCGCTTTGGCCATTCGTCGAGCGCAATCGAGAGATCGAAAGGAACGTCTGGAACAAGCCGCTGTCAATGGCGAACCTCTGATTCAGGAAGCGCCGGATGACGACAAAGCTGCGGAGGCTCAAGGTGTCCGACTACCCCGCCCCTACGTTCGCTTGCGGCCTGAGTATCCGGACACTGCCGCGCGCGCGGAAGCCGAAGCAACTGTCGACGTGCTCGTTGACGTGGGCGCCGACGGCGAAGTCGGCAATGTTCGGGTCGCACGCTGGGCCGGATTCGGACTGGATGAAATGACTGTCGCTACTGTTCGCAAGATGCACTTCTTCCCGGCTATGAAAAACGGTAGTCCGATCGCGATGCGCGTGCTGCTGCGCTACAACTTCCGCAAACCTCCGAGGTAAAAATGGGAAAACGCTTTTCCGTTCTCATTGTTGTTTTTTTCCTCGTCATCTGTGTTCATCCCCTTCCACAGATCGCCGCGGATGATCCCTCTATCGTTTCCACTACTACGCCGGAAGGACGGCTCGCCGTCTTCGATGATGTCTGGGAAACAATTCAGGAACGCTACTACGATCCGACGCACAACGGCATCGACTGGCAAGCGAAACGCAACGTCTTCCGTCCCGCCGCGGCGAAAGCAAACAGCGCTTACGAGCTCTACGACGTTATGCGCCAGATGATCGCGTCGCTGAAAGATGCGCACACGCGAGTTTATTCTCCGGATGAAAAGTTTGACTGGTGGAATCCGCGATACGTGACCGTGGGTTTGACGATTCGCGAAATCCAGGGTGTGCCGGTTGTGGTCCAGGTCGAGTCAGGCTCCGCGGCAGCAAAAACCGACATTCATCCCGGCGATGCGATCGTGAGCGTCGATGGTGTTCGAGTTGCGGACTACATTTCCAACCGGGTCGAGAACTTCGGATCGCGCACCGATGGCCCATCGCGATCGCGAGTCGTCGCCTCTCTCTTCGACGGTCAGCCTGGCACGTCCGTGAATGTGGCCTGGAGCACACGCGACGGCAAGTTGAAGTCAGCAGCGCTCCCGCGTTATTGGACGCAGCGCCACCTCGGTTTCAGCACTCAACGACGAGGCAAAGTCGCGATCCTCCGGATCGACGCATTCACGCAAAGCGTCGCGCTCGAGTTTTCGAAAGCATTGCCGGAGGTGCTCGAGGGAGCGAAGAGCATCGTGCTCGACTTGCGCTACAACGGCGGCGGTGACGCGGAAGCGATGGCCGACGTGGCGTCGCTGTTCCTCGACGACGGCATCAATCTTGGCAAGTTTGCCGATCGTTCCGGGGCTTCGTTTGAACTACAAACGTATTCGAAGCGTCTCTGGCGCGTGCCGCAACTGACGCGCATCAAACTTCCGCTCGTCGTCCTCACGAGTGAAAGCACGTCGAGCGCGGCTGAGATCATGGTCGCGGCGCTGCAAACAAAAGGACGCGCGCGCGTGATCGGCGCCGCAACCTGCGGCTGCGTCCTCGCCATCCGCAATCGACATCCACTTCCAGACGGCGGCATTTTGGACGTCAGCGAGTTTGATTATCGCACCGCCGGTGGCGTGCGACTCGAAGGCCGCGGCATCAAACCCGACGAATCCATCAGCGCCACTCGTAACGATATCTACTCCCGCCGCGACCCTGCGCTCGATGTCGCGCGAAACGCTTTGAACGGCAGGTGACTGTAGCTTGATGCTTTATCTCTCACAGGTGCTCGGACGACCGATACGCGATCTCGAAGGGTTGCGGGTCGCGAAAGTGACGGACGTCATTGTGCGTCTCGGCGACGACGAGCATCCGCCGGTGACGGGGCTCGTCGCGCGTTATCGACGCCGCGATTTCTTTCTCTCGCGCTGGCGTATCACGGAGTTGAACGAACATGGCGTGCGGCTCAACTCCGACATTCTCGATCTGCGCCCGTTTGTGCGTCGCGAAAGTGAAGTGCTGCTCAGGCGCGACGTGCTCGATAAGCAACTGATCGACGTTGACGGCAAGCGAGTAGTGCGCGTCAACGACGTTCAGATCATTCAAGCCGCCGGTGACTGGCGTGTGACTGGCGCTGACGTCAGTCTTCAGGGACTCTGGCGTCGACTCGCGCCCGCCGGTTTCGCGGGCACACGCAAACCCGTTGAAGTGCTCGACTGGGCCGACGTGGGATATCTCGCCACCGATGCGGCGACCGTGCAGTTGAAATCGTCGAGCGACAAGCTGGCGCGACTCCATCCCGTCGAGATCGCGCGGCTCGCGGAGGCGCTCTCTTATCACCACGGATCGGAAGTCGTCGAATCGCTCGACGACGAAACCGCCGCGGAAACACTCGAAGAAATGCCCGCCGAGCGACAGGCCAAGATTCTCGCCGATATGGACCAGGAGCGCGCGGCCGACATTCTCGAATGGATGTCGCCGGACGAAGCCGCCGACGTCCTCGGCGATCTTCCGGAAGACAAAGCGGAAGAGTTGCTCGGATTGATGGAGCACGAGGAGCAGGCTGACGTCGTCGAGCTGCTTCCCTACGAAGACGATACCGCGGGCGGCTTAATGACGACGGAGTTCGTGACGCTGCCGCGTGCGCTCACAGTCGGCGAGGCGCTCGCGCGATTGCGTGAGATGGCGGAAACGCCAAACATGATCTATTACCTGTACGTCGTCGAGGAAGAAAACTCGTGGAAGCTGCTGGGCGTAATAGCACTGCGAAGTTTGATACTCGCGGATCCTTCGATGCCGCTCGAGGAAGTGATGCGAAGGGAGTTTCAACAAGCTGACCCCGGCGAACCCGCGAAAGACGTGGCGCAGAGAATTGCTGAATACAATCTGCTCGCGCTTCCCGTTATTGACGAGTCTGGAGATATACTCGGCATCATCACCGTAGACGATGCGATGGAGATCCTCTTACCAAAGGATTGGCGGCAACGTTTACCACGATTGTTTGGTTGAGATCCGTGTTTCCAATGGTTGTGGCGCTTATGGGAGTCTCATAGGAAAGTAAAAATAAAAAAATTTCTTTTTTCATGAGTCGTTCAGAAGCGGAAACACGAATAAAAGAAGCACGGAACAACACGGATTTGGTTACATGAAAGACGGAGACCCTCCAAATGGCAGAACCACGAGCAGCAGTTCGAGCTGCCGGACGTCGTTTAATGCGGCGTGGGGCCTCCGGTGTGCGTCGCACCGTCGCGCGCCGCAAACGCCTGCTCATGATCATCTCCATCCTCGGTCCCGGAATGGTGACCGCCAACGCCGGCAATGACGCCGGTGGCATCGCGACGTTCGCCTCACTCGGCGCGGAGTTCGGTTACTCACTTCTCTGGCTCCTGATTCCAATCACAATCTCGCTCGGCGTTGTTCAGGAGATGTGCGCTCGCATGGGCGCCGTGACGGGCAAAGGACTCGCCGATCTGATTCGTGAACGTTTCGGCGTGCGCTGGACGGCAGTCGTGATGCTGGCATTGCTGGTGGCAAACGGCGGCGTCACAGTTTCAGAGTTCGTCGGCATTGCCGCCGCCACGGAACTATTCGGAATTTCGCGTTTCATCACGGTGCCGCTGGCAGCGATCGTGATCTGGTGGCTGGTGGTGAAGGGTTCGTACAAGAAAGTGGAGCGCGCTTTCCTGCTGATGTCGCTCGTCTTTCTGGGTTACATCGTTTCCGCTTTTCTATCAAAACCGGATTGGGGCGCAGTGGCCGTCGGGCTCGTCAAGCCGACGTTTCGCTTGGAACATGCTTTTCTCTTCGCCTTCGTCGCGGTCGTCGGAACGACGATCTCGCCTTACATGCAGGTCTTCGTGCAGTCGTCCGTCGTTGAAAAAGGCGTGAACACCGACAACTACAACCGGACGAAGATCGACGTCTGGGCGGGAACGATCTTCGCGCTGTTGATCGTGTTCTTCATCGTCGTCTCAACCGCAGCGACTCTGCACAAGGCGGGCATCCAGGTCAACACCGCCGCTGATGCCGCGAATGCGTTGCGCCCGCTCGCCGGTCGCTACGCGCAAACGCTCTTCGGCTTCGGACTCTTAGGCGCGTCAATGCTCGCGGCCGGAGTGTTGCCACTCGCCACCGCGTACTCGATCAGCGAGGCGCTCGGATTTGAAAAAGGCGTGTCGCGAAGCTTTCGTGAGGCGCCGATATTTCTCGGCACGTTTACGTTTCTCGTCGCAGTCGGCGCAGCAATCGCGGTGATACCCAAAC
>DATANW010000328.1:0-12798 GCA_036266055.1 Pyrinomonadaceae bacterium
AAAGTCCCTTCGCCTCGTTGCCGATGATGAAGATGCTGGTGTGATCGTCTTTGGCTTCGACGTACTGGCCCAACTTGTAGAGCGCCCAGTCGACGTTCTCCTTTTTGCCCGTCAGAAACAGCCAGCCGGGTTTCGCATGAAACCGTTTGCTGTATTCCTTCAGCCGTGTCGGCGTATCGGTTTCGGGATCGACGCTGATCGAAACGAGAAACACGTCTTTGCCCAGCCGATCGCCGACGGCTTCCTGCATCTTTTCGAAGTTGCGGTTCATCGGCGGGCAGATGCTTGTGCAAGTCGTGAAAAACGTATTGATAGCGACGACTTTTCCTTTCAGGACATCGCTGTAGAACTTGAGCTTGCGACCGTCCTGATCGACCAACTCCACATCGGAAAAATATTTCTCCGCCGGCGACTTTTGATCCTGCGCCTGAGCGAATACGGGACCAATAAACAGCAGCAGGAGAATTACACAGATCTTCATTGCTGCACCTCCGCGATCACGCTGATGATCTGCGGGATTTTGGCGAGACCGTAAGTGCGGGTCCAAACGCCTTTGCCATCGTTGCCGATGATCAGCGCCGGCGTGTGATCTTCTCGTTTCGAAACCGCGGCCCCAAGCGCATTCAACAATTTGTCGATCTCTTGTTTCTCACCCGTCACGAACGTCCAACCCGGACCGGCTTTGAACTTTGCGCCCCATGCTTTCAGTCGCTCGGGTGTATCGGTGACCGGATCGACACTAATCGAAATCAGGTGGACGTCTTTGCCGACCTTGTCGCCCATCTCTTTTTGCAACCGCGCAAAGGTCGCTGCGAGCGGCGGACAGATCGTAGTGCAGTTCGTGAAGATGAAATTGATGGCGACTGTTTTGTCTTTGACCAGATCAGTGTAGAAGTGCAGCTTGTTGCCGTCCTGGTCCAACACGGCTACATCGGGAATCTCCATCTTCGGGCTCTTGGCGCTGGCCTCCGAAGCAGCATGAGCAGTGGCTGGAGGATGGCAGCACGAGGAAGGAGCACTCTTCGCTGATTTCTTTTGCGCGTTGACGGTCAACGCCATGAAAGCAAGTAAGAAAACACAGATTAAAACGGATTTGGGGTTCATCTTATTCACCTCGCATCTGCTTACTCGGCTGCGTTGAGCATCAAGTAAGGAAGGTCTACATAACGGACGCCCATCGAAGAAGATTCGACGAACAGCATGTACACTCCGGTTTGCGGCACCTTGATCCTGAGTTCGTAAACTCCGTGACCGACTGACTTCGCAAGGTCGCGACGCTGCCACACACCGGGGCTAAGGAACGTCAACACCCGCACGTCCTGTAAATCCGATTTAGGACTGCCGGTCGCGGTATCAATCAGTTTGAAGCGAAAAATGAACTCCTGTTTTGTGGAAAGCTTTCTGTCCTTCACCTGATGCTCGATGCTCAAGGCCACCTGCGGTTTCTCTTTGAGTCCCGGGTTCGCTGCCGCAGTTATCTCGAAGCAATGGGCCACCCGCGGTGAATCGTTGAGGAACGCCACATCGTAACGGCCACTGGCGGGTAACTTGATCGTCGTTGAGTAAACACCCGGCTGAATCTCGCGCAAGCTGCGATCGACAACCATTACCGCGAGCGGTTCGCGGCGATAGTTTTGGAAGTTGCCCATCGGCGCCGCCATCCCCTCGCTGTAGTAATAAAGGACCTTATCGACTGGATTCGCCACGATCACGGCGTTTCCTTCCGGCGCGAGGACGAGCGAGTCGGCGCGCACCGGGTCGGAGCCGTTACCGGGAAGGCCCTGCCCGCCGGGAAACTCAGTAATGTCGACCTCCTCGCCGATCGTCGCGAGGCGCAACATCTCGACGTTCTCCGTCGCGAGCGATCTGACGAAGGCGAACGTATCGCTAAACATCATCTGATCCGGAGACTTGCCGGTCTTTATCTCGTGCAACATGCGGTTGGACGCGGCGTCGAAGACATTGACGATGCTCTCTTTCGTGTTGAGAACGAAGCCGTAACGCCCACCGGGAGCAAAGCGGATGGAACGCGCGCCCGGCTTCGTTTTCATTTGCGCCAGGACTTGATGACTTTGACCTTCAATGACAGTCACGGTCCCATCGCCTTCGCTCGCCACGTACAATGCTTTGCTCAACTCCGAGAGCGACAGCGAAACCGGCCCTGGTCCAACCTTAACGTCGCGAATCTTTGTCAACGTGCGGACGTCGATGATCGAAACGGTGCCGCTCTCGACGTTCGACACAAACGCGTAGCGATTGTCGTTGCTGATCACGATGTCGTGCGCGCGTGCACCGGTCGGAATCTTCGCCGCGACTTTCAGAGTCGCCGTTTCCATCACGGTCACCCCGCCGGTTTTTTCGTCGCCGTCATTCACGACCCAGATGTATTGCTGATCCGGTTGGGACACGATGCGAGTCGGTTTTACTCCGGTGTCGACGTAGTTCGTCACTTTCCAACTGCGCGTGCTGATCACGGCGACCTGGTCAACCAGCGGCAACGTAACGAAGATATTGTCGGCGTCGCGCGTCAGCAACCAGTCTTCACCCGGACTTTTCAGCATGATGAGCGTGAGCAGCTTGCTGCCGCCGTAGCCCAACAGCGGGTCGATCACTGAAATGTCGGGACTCTTGTTCAGCGCCAGGACGTAATAAGAATTCAGATCGACGTCGGGACGCATCCGCAGGCTGCCGGTGAGATACGATTGGATCTTCTCGCGACACTGCGCCGGCTCGGGGGCTTTGTCTCTTGCTCCCAGGTTGATCCACGCAGATAGACCAAGACCCTTAACGGGCGTGCCGGTCGTGGTGTCGGTGACCGTGAATTTGACGTTGACGTCTTCGGCGGCACGGATGGTCTTCGCATTCGCGGCGAGGGGGTCGGCGGTGAACTCAATCGCGATGCCCTGCTCTACGATCTTCTGTTTTGTGTTTTGTGCCGGCGCGGCGCCGGCGAGCAGAAGGATTAGACCAACGATAGAAATTAATGTTTGGTGGGTATGTCGTTGCATTTTCGCACTCCTCTATTCGGGGTGATTGGCCTTGACGGTGCAAGCGTTGTGCCTGCAAGAAACCGAGCAAACTCACCTAACTGGTCTGGTTGAGGTGGGGATTTTTACTTCGCGCTGCGAAAAAATATGGGGGTGGCCCATGAAGAACCACCCCCAGCCGTAACAGGCCACACCGAACGGCCTGGACGTTACGGCGTTACGCGGAAGATACCCCAGATACCGCCGTCGAACTGGAATGAATTCTGTGTCCGATACAGGTAGTCGCCGGTAATTCGGCGTGCGCCACCCGCACCATTCACTGGCATCACTTCGTAGTGCGACGATGGTCCAACCCCATATTGAGAGCCTTTGAACTCTGACAGCGGATTGTTGCCAATCATCTTGGAGTTATTGGCGAACGGTTCATCCTGCCAGAAGTGGCCGTGGAGATTGAACACGTTGTTGCGCGCATGACCGTTGGCATTCAATATCCTGAACCGGACTTGTTGGCCGGCCCTGGCGGTGAACACCGGAGTCTGCGGATCGCTTCCCACCTGCGCGTTGGTTAACACGTTGGTGAAATCGAAGTTGCGCGTAATTTCAAACGGAGTTTCCGGAGCATATCCCATCCGCTTCCAAAGCGGCTCAGTGCGATAGTTGATCGCCTTCTGTGCCGAATCTTCAGCGTCTTCAGCGCCGGTCGGTCCGCCCAGGTTTGGCACCGGGCTGCCGTCGGCAAATCGCATATTGATGTCGGTCTGGAACTGAAGCACGAACTCGCGGAACGACGTGCCATCCGATTTGGTGACTGTCGCCTGTGCCCGCGATCCCGCGTCTTCAACCCAGCTCGATCCTTCGGGTTCGACGATGAGCGAACCAATCGCGCCTTTATTGCTGTGCTTGATTGGGTCGGATGAGATCAGGTTTGTCGCACCAAACTCGATTGGCGTCGCGATGCGCTGGAAGCCGTTGATAACAACGTCTCCGGCATACCACGTGTACCGGGCGATGCCGCCTGGTCCAACCGTCTGGTTTGGATTGAAGCCCACGTTCTTCCCATCGCTGTTCGCTACGTTGTAAGCGAGCAGTTGCGGGTGCAGGCCAACCTGGTTCGATGGTTTCACCTGGTTTGAGTTGAAGTGATACAGGATGTTCGGCATCGTGTTGAAGCCGTCGAGATCCGGCAAAATCTTGGGCAGCTTGTTGACCAACGTGAAGTTGATACATTCACCGGCCTTTGCGCGGACCACTAACGGTTCGATCGGAACACCCGCCTTAACGTTGCCATAGAGGTCAATGTCCGAACTGCGGAAGTACATGATCGCGGTCGGATCGTTGAGTGCGCCTCCGTTGCCGGCGCGGCTGTTGTAAACCAGTTTCCCGCCGGGCAATGCTGACGCACTGACGGCAGTGACGCTGATGCTTCTTCGCGGAGCATTCAACGGACAGATACCGGTTGCGACAGTCTTGCCGGTAGCAAAGTCGGTGGGAAGAGCGGTGACGACCGTCTTGGTGCCGATCAGGCTGCCACCTTCCAACGACGCGCCCTGTGCTCCTGTCGTGTCAGAGATCATGTCTGGTGACATCCATTTCGTATCGGTAGTCACCGTCGTATCTGCGGAGACCGAAGCATCAGTGGTGTCCTTGTAATCGGTCACACCGTTGGGAAACTCCGGATCCGTTGTGAACGACGAGTCGTTGCTTGATAGTTGCGCCGCGCCCTCGAGATTATTGGGCAACGCCGTCAAGTCTGCCATCAAACCTCGACGTCCGTTGTAGACTCGGAAAATTCCCCAAACGCCATTCCACTGACCATCAACGGACGAGCTGTTCTGGTAGAGGTAATCGACGAACGGGCGATTGCCCAGCACCGACTCCTTGCCAGTGAGAAATTCGAAGTGTTCGGAGATGCCGGCCACCTGCGAGTTTCTGTAACCGGAGTTGTTCACTGCCAGCGGGTCCTGCGGCGTGCCTGGTTGATGCAGCCACTTATGACCGTTGATCGTCAGGTTGTGTGTTTCTTCATGCGCGCCGACGAGGATACGAATCTGAACTTTGTCGTTTTCGTACGCCCTCAGGAGCGGGGTGAACGGGTCGCCCGGTTGCACTCCCTTCGTAAGCGCAGGATAGAAACCTGGTTGCACGTTGAATTGTGGATCAGCGCGAAAGATGTTCGACTTGTACACCTTCGACAAGTCGCCGGCCGCGCCACTCGCCTGCGTGTTCGTGTTTGGATCGCGCACGCGCATTGGCACGGGTTCGTTTCTGTAGTTGACGCTCATCGTTCCGGGATCGGCTGCCGAGATTGCTTCCGGACAAGGCGCCGGAACTCCACCCGGACAAACGAAACCCTTCTCGATGATGAACGGCAAACCTACTTCGTCGAAGATCGGCGGGTTAACCACGCCTTTCGGGTCCGCGATCGGTTTCCCATTGGCGTCAACGCCCGCACCGGCTTCATAGGCAAGCTGGTAATCCGCGAACTCGAATAGAAACTCACGGTGACTCAGTGATGCATCTTTCTCGACGATCGCCGCCTGCCAACTGGTTGGGCCACCATCGACAGCGCGCGTTCCCATGACCACGCCCGTTTCCGGATCTTTCCAAACCGAGCCCAGCGGCTCGATCACCAGACCAGCGTAGAGACCAGCCTGCTGGTGGGTTGACGGTCCAAAGTGATCGTGCGTGAACACGGTGCGCAGCGTACGGTCGACCTTGTTGTTGTTGAGCACATCGTCGGCATACCAGCGTTGGACGGTGGTCTGCGCGCCGAGAGTGCCGAAGAACGGGTGGGCCTTCGCGACGGGACAGGTAAAGGTTCCGTCACGTGGATCACCTGAATTTGTGCCGATGCACGCGTTCTGTTTGCGAATCGCGTGTATGCGTTCGATTACTTCGTCGGGACTGAACGTCCCGTCTTCGTAGTTGAAACCATTGCCCGAACCGTCTGACGAAGTGACGTCAAACTTCACGAGGTGGATGTGTTGACCAATGATGTCCGTCGGTGTGCGGACCTGGAAATCGTCCTGCTCGTACACTCCGGGCACCAGATTGGTGTGATAGTAAGTGATGCAATCGTTTGTATTGGCGCGGAAGAAGAATGGTTCCGGTGGTTTGGTTCCAGCCTTCATGGCCGCCACGTCGGCCCAGAGACCGAGGATGCGGGATTGCGGGAAGTGCCAGCCCGCTTTGTTGAGTTTGATGTCGAGCTGGAACGCGGCGGCTTTGTAAGTGCGCGCAGTTCCAGTGGCGATTCCGTTGTCGTCGACGCAGGGATCGGCGAAAGGAGCGCCGGGTTTGCGTGGCAGTCCGTTGAGCACGAAGTTGGCGGCGGTGCCATCGGGCTTGAAGCTCGCGTGCAGCCGTTGTTCGTGATAGACCATCGCGGCAACTTCAGTCGTCGTTCCGGTCTCAGTGATCTTTTGTGCAGTTGCGGTAACGAGTGCTTTGCTGAAGTCGAGACGATTCTCAACGCTGACGAAGGTGCCGCCAGTGATGACGTGTCTCGGTAAGCCACCATCGTCGATAGTGTCGAGCGGTGGTTTAGGTGGACGATGCCCCGCCGTCGCCGGCACGAAGAACGGATAGCCGGGTACGGTCGCGGTGGGCATCGGCGCCATTGCCAGCGTGGGCAGTGGGACGATTGCCGGCGTTGGTGTTCCGGCCAGGATTTCGCCGTCAGGCAAAGCTCGCGCTCCGGCCACCGGAATCCCACTGGCGTTCAGCACGGTTCCCGACTCGAACACATCGTGTGCTCGCCACAGTTCCCACATGCCTTGTGCAAAGTGGGGGTAGAAATGGCAGTGGAAGATGGAATCGCCAACGGTTTGGTTGCGGTTGCCCGTGCCACCGTGGGCGATCTCGGTCGTGAATGCGTAGCCTGGTCCAAGACTCTGGCTGTCGAGATAAGTTGAATTATCGTCGTCAGGAGTTTGCAACCATTGATGCGCATGCAAGTGATGGACGTGATGCTCTTTCGGTCCCGCGTGAACGACTCTCATCTTCACGGGGTCGCCGATGTAGCTGTGATGCACGTTGGAAGGATCATCCGGGTACAGGACTTTCGTCGCTTTCCTTCCCAGAATCAGTTTTCCGTTTGCGTCAGTGGTATTCGCCGGCACGTCAACTATCTGCGCCGGATCGCCGACTGTCCATGACGAAAGGAAGAACTCTTCAAATTTGCATTCGGTGCAATTGAACATTGGTCCAACGCCGAGCCGGTTCGCGAGAATCTCGGCGCCGACACCGCCGACGCCGTAGTTGATCCCGAAACCGTCGCGAACACTTTGCAGTGTGTGTTTGAGGACCGGATCTTCAAACTGTGGAAACGCTTGTATCGCTTTGATTTCATCGTGATAGATCACGGTGAATTCGCGGAACGGACGATCGCGATCGGGCTCGGTTTGGTTCACCCTGTACGTGCCAGTCGGGAACCGTCCCTTGTTTGGACCAGTAATGATCGCGTTTAGATCCGTGTGAATGATCGTGTCGCCGTTGAGCATCTTGAGGATCGGTTTGCCGGCCTTTGGATGTCCTAATGGATACACGGCGTCATAATTGATGATCGGCTGGCCGCCCGCGGTGGTGCCGGTTTGCGCGAGCTTCATGTCATCGGCGGTAACTTGAGACCGATACCACTCAGCACCTTTCACTTCGACGTTGACGCTGCCGAAGAGGCCTTGCGCCAATGTGCCACCATCAGCTTCGCCACTCGTCGTGGCGCCGGTGCTGTACATCAGGTTGTTTCCTTCGCGCGTCGCGGTGTAGGTGTAGATCGCTGTCCCACCCGGACCGACGAGACTCGGCGCGTTCGTGCCGACGTTCGAACCGTCGGAACCGATGCCGTTAACCAGCTCCATGCCGGCTACATGAATGCCCGCAGAACGTGTCGCAGGTTGGTCGTCGACGGGAATGCTGGCTAGAAGGTTGGTAAAAGTTATGCGCAGGCAGTCGCCACTGTTCATGCGCAGGACAATCGGTCTTGGCCTTTTATCCCCGCGCAACCGGACGTTGCCGGAGACAATGCCTTTCGCGGCATCAATCGCGACGACGTCTTGCTTGAGCGCGTAGATCATGCCGCCGGGGTTCACTGCTCCGAGCCGGTTGTACATGATGGCCTGGTCAAGCGCGACGACGTCGGCTTTGATCGTGCGGGTGCAGGTTGCTAACGGAATGGGTGTAGGCGACGGCAAAGCGATGGCGCCGCCCTCGTCAATGGGTGCGATGGACTGTGTCTGTGCCTGGACACTCAGGGTGGGTAGTAAAAGAACGAGCGAGGATAACAAGAGCAGCAAGTAGAGCTTTCTCTTTCGCTGCGGGTGGTATTTGGTTTTCATCTTCCTTTCCTCCGCGTTTCGGTCTGACATGGACCACGCTCGAGGTGACTCGAGTGAGTTGAAGGACCATGCAGCAATAACCATGCCCGCACGGATGTGTTTGTTGATTGTGCGAATGAAGACTCTGCGGGATGTCTCAGGGTGAGACATGGTGATGGTCCTATGCTTCAACGTGAACCACTGTTGGACCACCAGCGGAGCGGCTTGCAGCGGCGTTGCAAAGCTGTCTACCTGCGGGCGTCGCGACATCGAACCACCGCAGCGCGTTCGCAGGCAAAGCTCTCTACGTGCGGCGTCCGACATCGAACCACCGCACCGCCTTCGCAGGCAAAGCTCTCTACGTGCGACGTCCGACATCGAACCACCGCACCGGCTACGCCGCCGGATGTGAGGCGAGGCTACGCCTCGCCGTAAGCGCTTCCCTCTCGTTGGGGCTATGCCCCTCGTTCGGCCTTTGGCCCAACATTCAGGGCGAAGCCCGAACCTGGGGCGCAGCCCCTTTCCCTTAATTTACTGCTGCGGCGAGGCATAGCCTCGCCTCACATCAGGCGGCGTAGCCGCACGGATTCTTACGCGGGGCGTTGGACGGAGATGCCGAGTTTTTTGAGTTTGCGGTAGAAGGTGGGACGCGGGAAGCGAAGGATTTGAGCACTGCGACGTACGTTGCCCGACGTGCGTTCGAGAGTTTGCAGGATTGCTTCACGCTCGATCTCTTCCATCGGGACCAGCGGTGGAATCACAAACGACGAGTTGTTCAAACGTGAACGATGAAACTCATCCGGCAGACAATCAGGATCCAACTGCTTGCCGGAACAGAACAACACGGCGCGTTCGATAACACTCTCCAATTCGCGAATATTTCCCGGCCAGTTGTAACGCAGCAGCCGCTGCACAGTGGCCGGAGAAAGATCTCGAATCGTCTTGTTGTACTGAAGGTTAAAGCGATCGAGAAAGTGCCTCGCAATCAACGGCACATCGTCAAGACGTTCGCGCAACGCGGGCACCTGGATCTTGATCGTACTGATGCGGAAGTAGAGATCGTTACGCAGCAAACCCTGCTCGAGAAGTGCGGACGTGTTGCGGTTCGTAGCTGACAATAACCGGAAACTGACGTCGATCTCACGTTCGTCACCGACGCGGCGCAACTTTCTTTCCTGCAACACGCGCAACAGTTTAGTCTGCAAATGCGCCGGCATCTCAGCGATCTCGTCGAGCAGCAGAGTGCCTCCGTTGGCTGCTTCAATCAATCCACGTTTGTCGTGGTCCGCTCCGGTGAACGCGCCTTTCTTGTAACCGAATAACTCAGATTCGATCAGCTCGTGCGGTATCGCGGAACAATTGATCCGAATAAACGCTCCTGAAGAACGATGACTCTGCGCGTGAAAAGCCGCGGCGACCAACTCTTTACCAGTCCCGCTTTCGCCTTCGATGAGCACCGATGCATCCGACGGCGCCGTCGTCCGAATGGTCTGGATAATCTGGTGCAACTTCGCATTACGCCCGATCATGCCGAACACTTCGCCCCCACCGCTCAAGGTCCGTTTAAGACTTTCATTCTCACGCTTTAACGTCGCAACTTCGAGCGCGCGATTGATCAGCGTGTACAAAGTGTCAGGCGTGCAAGGCTTCTCGACATAGTAATAAGCGCCGCGTTTTATGGCTTCGATCGTTATGTCCAACGAGCCATGGCCCGTCATCAGTATCACTTCCGTTTCCGGCGCCTCGGTTTTCACATGCGTGATGACGTCGATGCCCGTACCATCCGGCAGACACAAATCGGTGATGACGAGATCGCATTGGTTGTCGTTGAATATCGCGCGGGTGCGGGCAAAGTTGTTTGCCGTCAGGACCTGAAACCCGGCGTCCGTAAGCACCAGACGCAAGGAGTCTGTCACGCTGACGTCGTCATCGACGACGAGGATGGTTTTGCGTTGACATTGGTTCATGAGCGTATCACGAGGCTGCAAGCCTTCCTGCAACTCGCGTACTCAGTGTTGAACCCAACAGTTAAAGCGGATCTTTCGTTGTTGATTAAGGTCCGGCGGCGGGGAAAAAGCGGAAACCTGCTCAGCTACTGCGGGCTTTTCCGCAGATCGCATCACGCATGTGCTGCCTCTTGTTTGAATACTTGTCTAGCACGACAGTTGCTGCCAGGTGGTCCAACTGTGACCTCAATCAAGGAGAGTGATCATGAAAATCGCGTTGGCCGTTCTTGCTGTGGCGCTCGTTTCGTTGCCTTCATTGGCCCAAAACCAAACGAAGAGCGTGGCGGAGGAGTGCGCGTGTGAGTCGCAACTGCTTCCGTCCACCTTGGCCGTCGTCAACGGCGTCAGCATAAGCGCTCGCGACATTGAAAGAGCGACCGGTGAATCAGTGCTCAATCTTCAGAAGCAGGTGGTGGAGGCGCGCAAACGCGAACTGGACCTGATGATCAACTCCAGACTCCTGGACGCCGAAGCAAAGAAGCGCGAATTGACCACAGCGAAACTGCTCGAGCTGGAAGTTGTAAGCAAAGTGCCGCCACCTACGCAGGCCGACGCGCAAGCCTTTTACGATCAAAACCGGGCGCGCATTCAGAAGGACTTCAACACCGTCAAGGATGACATTGTTAAGTATCTGACCGACGAGCGTCAGCGTGCCGAAGCGAAAAAATTTGCCGACAGCCTGCGCGCCGCGAGCGATACGGTTGTTAAGAATCAGCAACCTGTGCCGGCGCGAACCGAGGCCGAACGCGCTCAAGTGGTAGCAACGATCAACGGCGCCGCAATCACCGCCGGCGACGTCGAAGACTCGCTTCAGAAACTGATCCTCGAAGTGCAGAGCCAGGTTTACGAACTTCGCCGCAACGAGCTCGACCTCAACATCAACGACACGCTGCTGGCGCAGGAAGCAGCTCGTCGAAAGATAACGACGACCGCTCTGCTCGATACTGAAGTAAAGCCGAAGCCGGTAACTGAAGAACAAGCACGTCTCTTCTTCGAACAGAACAAAGAGCGCGTGAGCGGTGACTTCGCCCAAACTAAAGACTCCATCATGACGTACCTGCAAACCGCCGAGACTCGCCTCGCCGAACGCGCCTTTGTGGAACGGTTGCGTAAAGCAGCGTCGATTGAAGTGTTTTTGAAGAAGCCGTAACGATGGTTGGAAACAACCCAAATACAGACGAATCTCGTTTGCGACTCGACGCGAATCTCCTAATATAGCGCGCACGAGGTCGCACTCATGACACGTTCACAACGCTTCGTCCTGCTGATCGGATTTGCGCTCGCCCTCAACACCGTGGTGTTGGCCCAGCCGACATTGACACCACCAACGCCGACCGACGTTGCCACAGGTCGCATCTTCACCTTGTATGGCGATCTAACAGTGCTCGAGCTGGACGCCGACGTGCCGGCTAACACAATGTTCGATCTCATTTTGTATTCGCCTCGAAACGAGGAAGTAGCAAGACAAAGAGTCGGCAAGGGTGGCCGTTACAGTTTCAAAAACATCGTCGAGGGCAACTACCTTATTGGAATAGAACTCGACAACGTCGAAATCGCGCGGGTGGCGGTTCAGATAGCCCAAAGAAAACACGAGCCGATCAGACAGGATATGCAGTTGAGTTGGACCACCTCGTTGCAAGACAAACGCGGCTTTGTGTCAGCGCCTGATTCCTACACTCGTACTCTGCAAAACGGCAAACTGTTCGACAACGCGATGAAGCAGATCAATAAGAATGAGTTGCCGAAAGCGATAGCAACGCTTCGCTCAATCGTCGAAGCGGATCCGAAAGACTATCAGTCGTGGAATGAGTTGGGATTGGCGTACTTCATTCAGAAAGATTTCACCGCGGCCGAGAACAGCTATGCGAAAGCCATTGAAGTACAGCCAGGCTACATTATGGCTTTTGTGAACCTCGGGCGTGTGCGGCTCGCGCAAAAGAACTATCAAGACGCGATCGCCGCGCTTCAGTCTGGCTTGAAAAAGGATCCGCAATCGGCCATCACGAATTACTTTCTTGGCGAGGCCTACTTTGCGATGAGGAAAGAGTCGATCGGCGTCGGGCATATGAATGAGGCGCTGAAACTCGATCCGCTTGGGATGGCCAACGCTCATCTGCGTTTAGCCAGTGTCTACCATCTCGCGGGGCGCAAAGAGCTTGCAGCTATCGAGTACAACGAGTTTCTGAAGAAGCGCCCGGAATACCCCGACGGTCAAAGACTGCGAGACTACATCATCGCGAACTACCCGAGAGGAAAACGCACTTCCGATTCGAGCCCCCGCCCCAAGTAAGAGTATTACAATGAGGTCGAGACGAATGAACAAGCCGATAATTCTGCTGTTAATCCTACTGCTCACAACATCAATCGCCGCGCAATCAAGCGATAGATCGCCGGCGAACGTCGTGGCGTTTGTTAACGTGAATGTCATTCCGATGGACCGGGAGCGGGTGTTGCCGAATCAGACCGTGATCGTCCGTGAGGGAAGAATCA